>JAJPJL010000049.1 GCA_021324255.1 Bacillota bacterium | reverse complement strand
GTTGCGGCATTGAAAGAGCTGCACCTGAACGCGTACGCCAAGATCAACCTGACGCTTGACGTGCTCGGCGACCGTCCCGACGGCTATCACGATATCGAGACCGTGCTCCACACGGTCGAACTCCACGATTCGATTACGCTCCGCGAGAGCGACAGCGGGATTACGATTCGGTGCGCCAGCCCCGACGTGCCCGCGGACACGCAGAACATTGTGTACCGCGCGGCTCAGTATCTCAGGGAGACGTTCCGCATTCCCAAGGGCGTGGAAGTCGAGCTCACGAAGTGCATTCCGATCGCCTCCGGGCTCGGGGGCGGCTCGAGCGACGCCGCGGTGACGCTGCTCGGGCTCGCACAGATGTGGAAGCTGCGCCTGTCCGACGGCCAGCTCCTCGATCTCGCGGCGCACATCGGTTCCGACGTGCCGTTCTTCCTCGTCGGCGGGGCGGCGCTCGCGGTCGGCCGCGGCGAGCGCATCCGCCCGCTGCGTCCCTTGCCGACCACGTGGGTCGTGCTCGCGCGTCCGCCGATCCAGATCTCCACGGAATGGGCGTATCGGGTCCTGGATCACGCCGCGGCGCGCCGGCACCCGGATACGGACGCGGTGGTGCGCGCCATCGAGGCGGAGGACGCGCGGCAGGTCGGCCGGTTAGTCTGCAACGTGTTCGAGGACGTCGTGGGTTCCCATTATCCCGAGGTCGCGGCGCTCCGCCAGCGGATGCTCGCTCACAACCCGCTCGGCGTATCCCTGTCGGGCACGGGGCCGGTCGTGTTCGCCCTGGCCGCGAACGAGGCCGAGGCGCGGCAGCTCGGCGCGGCGCTGTCCGAACACGACAGCCTCGAGGTCTTCGTCACGCGGACGTTCTCCGAGGAGCGGTAGCCGCGCCGGATGCCTGACGCTCGGACGGCGGCCGGACCGCGTGCCGGCGAGCGCCCGCCGGCCGGACCGTCCGAAGGACCCGCTGCCACCGCGGTGGTGCTGGCGGGCGGCCGTCCTGATCCGTTACTCACCGGTGGACCCCTGCCGAAAGCGTTCGCGCCGATTCGCGGGCGGCTCATGGTGCAGTTCGTGTTGGACGCCTTGCGGGCCGCCGACGGTGTGGGCCGCATCGTGATCGTCGGACCGCCTGCGATGCCGTCCGCCGTCGCCGCGTACGCCCACGCGATGGTCCCGGATCAGGGCCGCCTGTTGGAGAACGTCGAGGCGGGCCTCGGCGGGCTCGCGGCGGACGCGTACGCGCTGGTGGCCGCGGCGGACCTCCCGCTCCTCACCGCCCGCGGGGTCACGGTGTTTCTCGCGGCGGCCCGCGCGCTCCGCGCGGACATCGCCTACGGGATCGTGGGCAGGGCCGACGTCATGCGGGCGTGTCCCGGCGCCCGCAAGACCTTTGTCCGCCTTCCCGACGGCGTGTTCACCGGGGGGAGTCTCGTGCTGCTGCGCCGCGCGGCCTTTGATCGCGTTCGCCCCCTCCTTGCCGGGGCGATCGCCGCCCGTAAGCGGCCCTGGGATCTCGCGCGCTTGTTCGGCCTGAGGACGCTCGCCGAGCTGGCGACCGGGCGGTTGCGGATCGCCTCCCTGGAAGCGCGGGTTGCGCACATCACGGGCGTTCGAGTGCGGGCCGTGGTGTGTCCCGAACCCGAGATCGCGCTGGACGTGGATCGACCCGAGGACCTCGCGCTCATGGCACAGCGACTCGAGGCACGGGAGGCCGCTTCGTGCGCACCCGGCGCCGCGGGGGCGAGACCGTGAGGCGTCTGCGCCGCGGCGACCGCATGGTGGCGATCGCGTACCGGCTGTTCCAGGAACCGCACAAGCTCTTTTCGCTCGGGGCGTTTGCGGACGCGCTCGGCGCTGCCAAGTCGACCCTGAGCGAGGACGTCGCCGCGCTGCGCCAGGTCTGTGAGCGCCTGCAGTTGGGCCGCGTCGAAACCTTGGCCGGGGCCGCCGGCGGCGTGCGCTATACGCCGCTGTGCACGGCCGCGCAGGTCCGTGAGCTCGCCGAAGACCTCGCCGCGCGACTCCGGGACCCCGCGCGCATCTTGCCGGGCGGGTTTCTCTACACCACGGATCTCCTATCCCTGCCGTCGTTGGCCGGCCGCCTCGGGGCCGCGTTTGCCACGTTCTTTGCGGACCGGCGCCCCGACGTCGTGCTTTCTATGGAAGTCAAAGGCATCCCGCTTGCGCTCATGACCGCCCGCGCCTTCAACGTCCCGCTCGTGACCATCCGGCGCGGGGGGAGGGTCACCGAAGGCCCCTCGGTCACGGTGAACTACGCGTCCGGCTCGTCCCGCACCGTTCAATCGATGACCCTGCCGCTGCGGGCGGTCCCGCCGGGCGCACGCGCCCTGTTCATCGACGACTTCCTCCGGGGCGGCGGCACGGCTCGCGGCATGTACGATCTCATGCGGGAGTGCCAGGCCGAGGTCGTCGGCGTCGGCGTGCTCATCGAGGCCGCGCAGCCACGCGAGAAACTGATCGATGGGTACGTCTCGGTGCTCGTCTTTGAGGGCGTGGACGAACGCGAAGGAACGGTCCGCATCACGCCGAGCCGGTGGGCCCTCGGCCACACCGCCGAGGCCGCCGGCCGGTAGACCGCAAGACCGCGCGCGTTTCGCCGATCTAGAGGCCCGGCCCAGTATGTCCCGTCACGGGTTGCGGCGCATCGTCTAACCCGTCACGGCGGCCGACGGCGGCCGAACGCATATTGACAGTGGGAAACTCGCAGGATATGTTTAGTGAGCGCCCACTCATCAAATCACCCCAGACCCATGGCCCGCAAAGCGGCGGGGCTACGTCCGGCGCTGAGACAAAGGAGGCCGCGGTCCCAGGCATGGTGCGTCTAAGCGAGGCGGCAAGGGACGAGCGCTCGGAGGAGCGGCGCGGGCAGATTTTGAGGGCGGCGCTCGCCGTGTTCAGCCACAAGGGGTTTCACGGCGCGACGATTCGCGAAATCGCCTCCGCCGCCGGCCTGGCTGAAGGTACGATCTATCTGTACTTCCCGAGCAAGCAGGAGATCCTCCGGGACGTGCTCACGCGGATCGCGGACGAGGCATCGCAGGCGATGGAGGGCGGCGGGATCGGCGAGGAGGACGAGCGCTTTCTCCGCGCGCTGCTCGAGAGCCGGATCACCAGTCTCTCCAAGCACGCGGCGTTTCTCCGGCTGAGCGTGCACGAGGCCGATCTCCATGAGACGCTCCGGCAGGAGTTCTACGCGCGCCTCTGCGAGCCGTTCGTCGCCCGGTTCGAGCGGTATCTCGAGACCCGCATTGCGCAGGGCGCCTTCCGGCCGGTCAACACCGCGCTCATCGCCACCGTGTGCTTCCGCATGTTGATGAGTCACATCATGGTCCAGCACGTGCTCGCGGTCGACGCCAGCGCCGCGCGGCGCGCCGACGAGGATTACGTGGGGGCGATGGTGTCGCTCATCTTGTACGGCCTCACCGCGCGCCCGGCCCCCGCCGGGCCGCGCGAACTCCCGTAGCCGAGGAGGGTTCGTAATGTCACCGAGGGTCCACCGCTGCGCTGTCGTGCTGGCCTGCGCGATGCTCGCGCTCCCCGCGGCGCCGGCCGCAGCACAGCAACCCCCGCCCGCGCCGCCAACGCCTGCGCCAACGACCCCGTACACGCCGCCGTCCGGATCCGGCTTGCCGGCGGTACCCCCGGTTCCCCCCATCCCGACGATCGGCGCGGGGCGATCGCTCTCCGTGACCGATGCCGTCGCGCTGGCGCTCCAGCAAAACTACACCATCCAGCAGGCGGCGCTCACGGTCGCGCTCGACCGCGCCAGCCTGGCGCAGGCCATGGCCGGATTCTGGCCCACCGTGCAGTTCAAGGCGAGCTACACGGATCAGACCCAGGCGCCGGCGAACGCCGTCCCGATCCAGGGCACGTTTCTGATCGGCGGGGCTCCGGTGCCGTTCAACGCGACGATTGCGCTGCCGTCGTCGCAGTTCCCTCAGTACGCGGGGAGCTTGAGCCTGACGTATCCCCTCTATACCGGCAACGCGCTGCAGGACCAGGTGGAGATCGCGCGGCAAAAGGTCATCTCGGACCAGGCGGCGTTTGCCGCCCAGGCGGCGACCATCGTCCTGCAAACACGTCAAGCGTACTACAACGTCGAGGCCGCGCAGGCCCAGGTCGCCGCGGCCCAGCGGGCGGTGGACGCCTCGCGGGAAAACGTGCGGGTCACCCAGGCCCAGGTCAACGTGGGCACCCAGCCGGAGTTCAGCCTGCTGCAGGCGCAGACGCAGCTGGCCAGCGCGCAGCAGACGCTCAGCCAGCAAAAGGCCAACGCGGTCCAGGCCCAGTACAATCTGGCCATCTTATTGAACCTGCCGCAGTCGACGATCGTGACGCCGGCCACGCCGCTGGGACTGCCGGCCCCGCCGCCCGATCTCAACGCCCTGGTCCAGACCGGCCTGCAGCAGCGCCCTGAACTGCAGCAGGCGCGGGCGAACATCGCGGGCGCCCAGGCCGCGATCGATCTCGCCAAAGCGGGACTCCGCCCGAACATCTCCGTGTCCGGCGGTCCGTTCATCCAGACCAGCAATCTCTCGAACGCGCCCGTCGACTGGACCGGGGCGATCGCGCTGACGCTCACGATCTTTGACGGCGGGTTGACCAAGGCCAAGGTGCAGGCGGCGCAGACGCAGCTGCAGCAGGCGCAGGTGAGCGAGCGCCAGACCGAGCAGAGCATCGAGAGCCAGGTGCGGACCGCGTATCTCAACCTCCAGCAGGCGGCGGAACAGCTCGCTTCCGCCGAGGCGGGGCTGGTCTCGAGCCGGGAGCAGCTGCGCATCGCGAACGTGCGGTTTCAAGCGGGCGTCGGCACGCAGCTCGACGTCGTCAACGCGATTCAAGCCGTGGCCTCCGCCGACAGCAGCGTGATCACCGCGGAGTACAACTACAATCTCGCGCTCGCGCAGATCGACCAGGCGACCGGCACGCCGGTCCAGGTGCCACGACCCTGACACGCCGGCCCGACCCCTGCGGAACGGCGCGCGGGCGGGACGCAATGCCGTGAACGGAGGAGACGATGGACAAGCGGATCATCAAGACGGACGCCGCGCCCGCCGCGATCGGGCCGTATTCGCAGGCGGTCGCCGCCAACGGGTTGGTGTTCGTGGCCGGGCAGGTCGCGCTCGACCCCCACACCGGGCAGCTCGTGCCCGGCGACATTCGCGCGCAGACCAGGCGCGTCATGGAAAACATCCGCGCCGTGCTCGCCGCCGCGGGATCGTCGCTGGACAAGGTGGTCAAGACCACGGTGTTTCTCCGCGACCTCAACGACTTCGGGACGATGAACGAGATCTACGGGGACTACTTCCGCGAAAACACGCCGGCGCGGTCGACCGTCCAGGTCGCCAAGCTCCCGCGCGAGGCCGCCGTGGAGATCGAGGTCATCGCCCTCGCGTAACGGCGGGCCGGGCCGTCCGATCGCTCACGGCCTGAGGTCGAGGCTCGGGCGAGGGGTATGCTAGGATAAAGCCGGACGGTGCGTTCACGGTAACGGCGCGGAGGGGCTTGGGCCGGGCACCGTCGCACGTCGCCGCGCTCCGGTGGGGGGTCGGCTAACGGTAGGCCATCAGACTTTGGATCTGAGAATCCAGGTTCGAATCCTGGCCCCCCAGCCATCGGCCACGGTTTGTGCACACGTGACGCATCGCCGGGGTCCTCGTGCGCCGTTGCCGAACGCCGGCACAGGGTCGAGGCCGCCGGACCCGCCCTTCGCTCCCGGGCCCGCGGCGTGAGCCGGAACGCGATCGGCGCCTACCCGATTGCGGGTTGTCGCTGTGCGCGCCGCGCAGGTGAACACGCGGACGCACAATCTCCCCTTGTCAAACCGCAACGACACGGCATGAGCCCCTCGTCACGAGCCGGGGCAGGCATTCCCCGGCAACCCCAGGGCCTTGGAGGGACGATCGCGTGGAACGGCCGGCCGCGCTGATTCTGGCCGCGGGCAGGGGGACGCGGATGAAGACCTCCCTGCCCAAGGTCCTGCACCCGCTCTGCGGCCGGCCCATGCTGGAGTACGTGCTTCGGGCCGTTCGACGCGCGGGGGCCGGGCAAATCCTGATCGTCGTCAATCGCGACGGCGCCGCCTTCAGGCAGGCCGTGGGTGCGGGCGTGGAGTACGTGGTGCAGGAGCCGCCCCGGGGGACCGGCCACGCGGTCGCGCGGGCGCTTCCCCGGACACGCGCCGCGACGGCGTACGTGATCCACGGCGACATGCCGTTCGTGTCCGTCAAGACGTTGCGCCGCCTGCGCCGGGCGCTGGAACGCGGCGCCGCGGCCGCGCTGGCGACGCGGTCGGTCGAGGAGACGCGGCGGTTCGGGCGCATCGTGCGCGGGCCGGGCGGGCAGTTCGCCAGGATCGTCGAGGACCGGGACGCGACGCCGGAGGAGGCGGCGATCCGGGAGGTCAATGCGGGGATGTACTGCGTGCGGGTCGCCGAGATCCGCTGGGCGCTCCGACGGGTGCGCCCCGACAACCGCCAGGGTGAGTACTACCTGACCGACGCCATGAACGTCTTGGCCGCGGCCGGGCGGGACGTCGCCACGGTGACGGTCGACGACCCCGACGAGATGATCGGCATCAACACCCTCGCGGAGTTGGCGGCGGCCGATGCGGTGCGCCGCCGCCGGGTCCTCCAGGAGCTCATGGTGAACGGCGTGAGGATCGTCGATCCCGCATCCACGTTCGTGCACGACGGGGTGAGGATCGGCCGCGACACGGTGATCCACCCGTTCACGATCATCACCGGATGGACCGCGCTCGGGCCCGGGTGCGAGATCGGCCCCGGCGCGCGGCTCCACGATGTCGTCGGCGGCCGCGGGGTGCGGGTGCGGGACTCGTCCCTGGAGCAATGCCGCCTCGGCGACCGGACGGCCGTCGGGCCGTACGCGCACCTCCGGCCGGGCACCGTCGTCGGCCGCGGCGTGGAGATCGGCAACTATGCGGAGATGAAGCAGGTACGGGTCGGCGACCGGACGAAGGTGCATCACAAGAGCTATCTGGGTGACGCGTGGGTCGGCGCGGACGTCAATATCGGGGCGGGGACGATCACCTGCAACTACGGCCTCGACCGGCGAAAGCACCGAACCGTGATCGGCAACGGCGCGTACATCGGGAGCGACTCCATGCTCGTGGCGCCCGTGCGGATCGGCCCGGGCGCCGTGACGGGGGCCGGCTCCGTCGTGACCCGGGACGTACCCGCGCGCGGCCTCGCCGTCGGGGTGCCGGCGCGTGTCATTCGCCGGCTGCATGGCCGATAAGCCGCCGCCGGGTCTGTCGGCGCCGGGGTTGCACGCCGGGCCGGCCCGGGCGGTGCTGCCGGCCGCCGCGCGGAGGAAGGGAGCCATGGCGGGGTCGGGCGTCCGGGTCTTCAGCGGGACCAGCAATCCCAGCCTCGCTCGGGGCATCGCCGACTACCTGGGCGTGCCCCTGGGAGCCATGCATGTCTTCCGCTACGCCGACGGCGAGATCGGCGTCCGCGTCGACGAGAGCGTCCGCGGGCTCGATGTGTTCGCCGTGCAACCCACCTGCCCGCCGGCGAACGAGACGCTCGTCGAGTTGCTCGTCATCATCGACGCGCTGCGGCGTGCCAGCGCGGCCCGCGTCACGGCGGTCATCCCGTACTTCGGGTACGCCCGGCAGGACCGCAAGATCAAGCCGCGGGAGCCGATCAGCGCAAAGCTCGTCGCGAACCTGCTGACGACCGCCGGGGCGGACCGGATCCTCGCGCTGGATCTGCACACGGGACAGCTCTGGGGTTTCTTCGACATCCCGCTCGATCATCTCCCGGCCCGGATGATTCTCGGCGACCACTTCCAGTCGCTGGGGCTCGAGAACGTCGTGGTCGTCTCGCCGGATATCGGCGGCGTCAAGCGCGCGCGCGAGTTCGCCGAGTACATCCGCGCGCCGCTCGCCATCATCGACAAGCGGCGGGACCGCCCCAACCAGGTCGCCGAAGTCGTGCACGTGATCGGCAAGGTGTACCGGCGGACGGCGATCCTGGTGGACGACATCATCGACACCGGCGGGAC
>JAJPJL010000030.1 GCA_021324255.1 Bacillota bacterium | reverse complement strand
GTACGAGCACCCGGCGCGGGCCCGGACCCGCCTCGCCGAGGTGCTGCAGCGCATGGTGGACGTGGGCGATCTGACGCCGGCTGAGATGCGCGCGGCCGCGGCCGCGCCGCTCGGGCTCGCGGCGAAGGGAAACGCCGGCCTCATCGGCATCCGGGCTCCGTACTTCGTGAGCTACATCCTGCCCGGCTTGCTGCAGCACTACGGGGAGGATGCGCTGTACAAGGGCGGGCTGCGCATCTACACGACGCTCGACCTGCGGATCCAGGCGGAAGCGACGGCCGCGCTGCGCCAGGGGATCGATGCCGCGCAGGCGCAGCACTTGAACGTCCATCAGGGCGCCATCATCGTGAGCGACCCGCGCACCGGCGCGATCCGCGCGATGGTCGGCGGCTACGACTTCCGGACCAGCCAGTTCAACCGGGCGTGGCAGGCGCACCGCCAGCCCGGGTCGGCGTTCAAGCCCTTCACGTACACGGTCGCGGTGATGCGGGGCATCCCGCCGACCCGCCTGCTGCTCGATGCGCCGATCGAGTTCCAGCTCCCGAACGGGAAGATCTGGAAGCCGCAGGACTTCGACCACACGTGGCACGGGTGGGTGACGGCTCGATACGCGCTCGAGAACTCGATCAACGCGGCGACCATCCGGCTCGAACAGGAGGTCGGGCCGCGGTCGATCGTCGAGCTGGCCCACCGCATGGGCATCCAGAGCCCGCTCGAGCCGACGCTCGCGTTGACGCTCGGCGCGTCGGACGTGACGCCGCTCGAGATGGTCACCGCGTACGGCGTGTTCGCCGCGAACGGCGTGCGGGCCGACCCCATGGCGATCACCAAGGTGACGGACTGGCGGGGCAAGGTGCTCGAGGAGCATACGCCGCAGCGGACCGTCGTGCTCAGCCCCGAGGTGGCGTACGTGATGACCGACATGCTCAAAGGGAACGTGCTGCGCGGCACCGGCACCGCCGCCAACATCGGGATTCCCCAGGCCGGTAAGACCGGCACCACGGACGACTACCGGGACGCGTGGTACATCGGCTACACGCCCTACGTCGTGACCGCGGTGTGGGTGGGCAACGACGACAACTCCCCGATGAACCGGGTGACCGGCGGCAGCGTGCCCGCGCGCATCTGGGCGGCGCTGATGAAGCAGGTCACGTCGACCATGCCGCACGACGACTGGACCATGCCCGACAGCGTCGTCCAGTCGCCGGTGTGCGGCACGTCCGGGCAGCCGGCGGCGCCGGGCTGCCCGGATCCGCGGACCGAGGTGTTTGTCCGCGGCACGGAGCCCGACGCGTCCGCCTCCGCGTCCGGGGCGCAGCCGGCCGCGGCGGGAACGCCGGCGGCGCCGGCGGCGCAGCCCACGACGAGCCCAACGCCGCCCGCGAATCCGTACGGGCAACCGGACACCGGCGGAGGCTCACCGGGGACACCGGGGAGCGGTAATGGCCAGGCGACCGGGTCACTGTCTCCCGCCGTCCCACCCCCGCAGGCGCGGGTGACCGCGCCCACCTCCTCGGGAACGATTCCCGTTACCGTGGCCAGCCCCAAGGACGGCAGCCAGGTCGATCTCCCGCTGTGGCTCGAGGGGACGACGCGCCCCGGCGCGGCCGTCCACATCGTGGTGGAGAGTCAGACCGCGCTGCTCCGAACCCAGGTGGTGGACGCGTACACGCGCGCGGACGCGACGGGCGCGTTTTCCTACACGATCACCCCATGGTTCCGGCCCGCCGGCGCGACGTACGCCATCATCGTCACGGCGACGGTGGGATCCGAGAGCGGCTCCACGACGACGCGCGTACAGATTCGCTAACGCCACCCCCCGTACCCCGCTCGGCACGGCCTGCGCGGCCGTGGGGGCGCGCTTGCGCCCGGCGCCGCGCGCGGCTTATAGTTAGAGTGCGTCCCGCGCGGGGCCGCCGACGGCGCGGCCGCGCAAGAGGGGGTTGACGTGTCCGGACACTCCAAGTGGCACAATATCAAGATCAAGAAATCCAAGGTGGACCAGCAGCGGGGCAAGCTGTTCAGCAAGCTGGCCCGCGAGATCATCATCGCCGCCAAGGACGGCGGCGGGGATCCGAGCGCCAACATTCGCCTCCGAGCCGCCATCGACCGTGCCCGCGAGGCGAGCATGCCGAACGACAACATCCAGCGGGCGATCGCGCGGGGCACCGGCGGGGCCGAGGGCGCGGTCTACGAAGAGGTCACGTACGAGGGGATGGCGCCCGCGGGGGTGGCGGTGCTGATCGAGGTGCAGACGGACAACCGCAACCGCACCGCCTCCGAGATCCGGAACATCCTGACCAAGGCCGGCGGCTCCATGGGCGCCTCGGTGGCGTGGATGTTCGAAAAGAAGGGGTTGATCGCGGTCCCGCGCTCGGCCGCCTCGGAGGACGAGGTGCTCACGCGTGCCGTGGAGGCGGGCGCCGAGGACATCCGGACCACGGACGAGGACTACGAAATCACCACCGCGCCCGAGGACTTCGCCGCGGTCCGCAAGGCGCTCGAGGAGGCGGGATACCGCCCGCAATCCGCGGAGATCACGATGGTCCCGAAGTCGACGGTGCCGGTGGCCGGCAAGGAGGCGCAGCAAGTGTTGCGCCTCATGGAGACCCTCGAAGACCACGACGACGTCCAGCACGTGTACGCCAACTTCGACATCCCCGACGAAGTACTGCAGCAGGTGGGCTGACCCCGCGGCCACCCGGTTGCCATCCGCCGGGGCCGCGCGCCACCGCGAAAGGAGCCATCCTATGGGAGTCCGCGAGAACGTGCAGGGTGGGTTTCAAATGATCTGGGGCACCGCCCAGAAGAACGTCGAGGCGATGCCCGAGAGCGGCCTGGAGTTCACGCCGGCCGGCCTGGACACGCGCCCGTTCCGCGCGATCGCCGTGCACATGGCGAACTCGTGCGTCACGTTCGGTGAGAACGTGGGCAAGAGCGTCTGGGAGCGCGTCGCGCCGTACCCTATCGACAAGCCGATGTCCCGGGCGCAGGTGCTGGATGTGATGCGGGACGGGGGCGCGCGGTTCCTCGCGGGCCTAGCCCGCCTCACGGACGAGGAGGCCGGCCGGATCGTCCGGACGCCGTGGGGCATGGAAATGCCGCAGGGCGCGGTGATGGCCGGCCAGGTCAGCCACCTCTTTTACCACAACGGGCAGCTCTCGATCTATCTCCGCATGCAAGGCGTGAAGCCGCTCTTCGTCGCGCCGTAGCGCGAACAAGCCCGCCCGCCTCGCGCGATCGGATCGTCCGCGCGGGTGGGGTGCGTCTGTCCTTCATATGCGCCGAACGGAGCCCGGCGGCGCCGGATCCGGCGGCCGCGCATCCCGGTGGGTCGCCCGACGAGCCCGCGTGGAGGAATGCGCGCCCTGCCGGCGAACCCTCGTTCGTCGTTGCGCCGGATGCACCAGCGATCCACGCTCGAGTCGGAGCACGCTTCATGCGGATTCTTGGGATCGATCCCGGGCTGCGCGTCACGGGATACGGCGTGGTCGACGTACGCGGCGGCCGCGTGAGCTTCGTAGAAGCCGGCGTCATCAGGACCGCCCTCCGCGCCGCGTTACCCGACCGGCTGCGTGAGCTGCACACGGGCATCTCGGAGATTCTCGCGGGCGCGAGCCCGTCGGCGCTCGCCTTGGAGGACATCTTCGCGCATCCCGGCTTTCCCAGGACGGCGATCGTCATGGGCCACGTGTGCGGCGTGATCGGGCTCGCCGCTGCCCAGGCCGCGGTGCCGGTCCACACGATCCCCCCCGCGGCGGTCAAGCGCGCCATGGTGGCGTTCGGCCGCGCGGACAAGGGCCAGGTCCAACGGATGGTGCGCGCCCTGCTGGATCTGCGTGAGGAGCCCGGGCCGCACGCCGCGGACGCCCTGGCCCTCGCCCTCGTCGCGGCCTCGCGCCGCGGCGCAGCCCTGTACGCGGCGGCCGGCGGCCCGGCATGATCGCCTTTCTCCGCGGCCGCGTCCTGCGGCGTACGGACGAGATGCTGGTCGTGGAGTGCGGGGGCGTCGGCTACGAGGTGCACCTGCCTGGGTTCCTGCGCGATCTGCTGCGCGGCGATCCGGGCCGGCTCAGCGGCGCGGCCGAGCTGCACGTCTCGTATCACGTCTCCGCCAACCAGCCGCGGCCGTTGCTCGTGGGATTCCTGCGGGAGATCGAGCAGGAGTTCTTCGAGCGCTTCATTACCGTGGACGGCCTCGGCCCGACGAAGGCCATGAAGGCCATCGTCCATCCCGTGGAGCAGATCGCGGACGCCATCGAGCGCAAGGACGTGGCGTTCCTGCGGCGGCTGCCCGGGATCGGCGGACGCACGGCCGAGAAGATCGTCGCGTCGCTCCACGGCAAGATGGGGAAGTACGCGCTGCTCCGATCAGAAGCCCCGGCCGCGTCGCAACCGGCCGCGGAGGACTTTCGCGCAGAGGTTATCGAGGTACTCACGGGACAGCTCGGCCACCGCGCCGCGGAAGCCCGGCGCATGGTTGAGGAGGCGCTTCGGCGGAACCCGGCCATCGCCTCGGCCGAGGACCTGTTCCAGGAGGTCTACCGGGTGGAGCGGGGGGCGCCGGCATGACCCGGGAACGCGCGGCGGGGAGGGGATCAGAGGCCCGGCCGGGCGCGGCCCGCCCGGCGCAGGCCGGCGACGACGAGCAGCTCATCCGCAGCCTGCGTCCGAAACGCCTCGCGGAGTGCATCGGCCAGGCCCGCGTGACGAGCGCCCTGGAGATCGGCCTCCAGGCCGCGCGCGAGCGCGGCGAGGCGCTGGATCACGTGCTGCTCCACGGGCCGCCCGGGCTCGGCAAGACGACCTTTGCGAACGTCGTGGCGGCGGAGATGCAGACGGGCATCGTCACGACGTCGGGCCCCGCTCTCGAGCGCGGAGGCGACCTGATGGGGATTCTCACGAACCTCAACAAGGGGGACGTCCTCTTCATCGACGAGATCCACCGGCTGCCGCGAGCGGTCGAAGAGTTTCTCTACCCGGCGATGGAGGATTTCTGCGTCAACTTCGTCATCGAAAAGGGCGCGCACGCGCGGACGCTGCGCTACACGCTGCAGCCCTTTACGCTCGTCGGCGCGACGACCCGCGCCGGGCTCCTGTCCTCGCCGCTGCGCGAGCGGTTCGGGATCACCCTGCATCTCGATTTCTATCCGGTGGACGAGTTGACGCTCGTGGTGCGCCGGTCGGCCTCGATTCTGGGCGTGGCGATCACCGAGGACGGCGCCGCGGAGATCGCGCGGCGCGCGCGGGGCACCCCGCGGATCGCCAACCGCCTCCTGCGCCGCGTCCGCGACTTTGCCCAGGTGCGTGCGGACGGCAAGATCACGCTGGAGGTGGCCCGAAACGCGCTCGAGTTCGAAGGCGTGGACGCGCTGGGATTGGACGCGCAGGACCGGGAGCTGCTCCGGACGATCGTGCAGGTGTACGGCGGCGGGCCGGTCGGCGTCGAAGCGCTCGCCGCGACGCTGAACGAAGAGGCCGACAGCCTCGTGGAGATGGTGGAGCCGTTTCTGTTGAAGGCGGGGCTGCTGACGCGCACCCCGTCCGGGCGCCGCGTGACCGCGCAGGCCTGCGACCACCTGGGGCTGGCGTTGCCGGACCGGACCGGGCGTGCTCAAGGGAGCTTGTTCTCATGATGATGTCCCAGATCGGCCGGTTTCTCATCGCGACCGGCATCCTGCTCGTCATCCTCGGCGCGCTGGTGTCGACGCTCGGGCACCTGCCGCGCCTGCCCGGCGACATCTACGTGCAGCGCAGGGGATTCGTGTTGTACGTGCCGCTGGTGGGGAGCCTTCTCTTGAGCATCCTGCTCACGGCGCTCCTCAATCTCTTCTTCGCCCGCCGATGAGCCGGGCCGGCTTGTGGCTCGCGCTGGCGGCGGTCGTGGCGGCGGTGACGGCGCGGGGGTCCGTTTCCGGGGCCACGGAGACGCTCGTCGTACGGGTGGGCGTGGCCGTCGACCGTCCATCGGTCGTGATCGCGGCGGACGGGCCCGTGGACGCCGTACAACCCGACACCGGCCGGGTGGTGGCGCTGACCGGAGGGACGTGGCCCGTCATGCCCACCGCGGCGGGGCTCTCGGTCGCGGGCCTGGACGTTGGCCCGGTCGTCCGGTTTGTGGCGCCGGCGGGGCAACTGCGCGTGGACAGCCGGCCGTACCGCGGCGCGATCGAGGTACACCGCGCGGCCGCCGGCGTGACCGCGATCGACGAGCTGCCGCTGGAGCAGTACCTGTACGGCGTCATCAAGGGCGAGATCGATCCCCGCTGGCCGCCCGAAGCCGTGAAAGCGCAGGCGGTGGCGGCGCGGACGCTGGCCGTGGAGCGGATCGCCCAAGCGCAGGCGGGGATGACCGGGTACGACCTTGCGGCCACCACGGACGCGCAGGTCTACCTTGGGGTGCGGGGCGAGGATCCGGCGGCGACCGCGGCCGTGGATGCGACGCGCGGATGGCTCGTCACGTACGGGGGCCGGCCGATCTTCGCCGCGTACCACGCAAACTCCGGCGGCCACACCGAGGACAGCGAGAATGTGTGGGGGACCGCGTACCCTTACCTTCGCGGGGTGCCCGATCCCTACGCGCTGACCGCCGAGCGATTATCCTGGACGGCGACCCTCCCGCTCGAGGACGTGGCGCGGGCCCTCGCGCGCGGCGGCGTGCCGGTGGGGTCCGTCGACAGCGTGGAGCCGGGTCGCGTCACGCCGTGGGGGCGCGCCATTACGGTGCGCGTGCGCGGCCGCGACGGGTCCGTGGCGGAGGTGCCCGCGAACCGGTTCCGGCTGCTGGTCGGGCCCGGCGTCGTCCGCAGCACGATGTTCACGACATCGCGCCGCGGGCCCGACGCCATCTTCACCGGGCGCGGCTCCGGGCACGGCGTCGGCCTCGACCAATGGGGCGCGCGCGCCATGGCCGCGCAGGGCGCCGATTACCAGCAGATCCTCCACTACTACTACACGGGCGTATCCATCGAGCAGATTTACTAAGGAGCCGGCCCGCTTACAGACGCATCTCGATCGCGCGATCGTGGTCCCGCCGTTCCGCGAAGCGCGGCGTTGCCGTCCGCCCACAGATGCATGACCGCGTACGCCCGCCACGGCCGCCAGCGCCGGGCCATGAGCACGGTCTGGGCCGGCGTGGCCCGCTCCGGCGGGGTGCCGAGCGCCCGCAGGATCCCGAGGTCCGCGGCCGGAAACGCGTCCGCCTGGCGGAGCGCCCGCATCGCGACGTAGTGGGCGGTCCACGGCCCGATGCCGGGCAGCCGGCACAGCTTCTCGACCGTGCCCTCCAGCGCATCCGCGGGCTCGAGGAGCGCCGGGTCCGCGAGCACGGCGCCGGCCAGCGCCGAGATCGCCCTGGCGCGCGCCCGCGGCAATCCAATCGCCGTCAGGTCCGCGCGGGCGAGCGATGCCGGCGCCGGAAAGATCCGCCCGGGATCGGCGCCGGCGTCGCCGATCGCGTGACCGTACGCGGCGACCAAGCGGCCGGCGAGCGTGGTGGCGGCGGCCACGCTGACCTGCTGCCCCAGCATCGCACGGACGGCCAGCTCAAACGTGTCCCAGGCGCCCGGCACCCGAAGGCCGGACCGCGCGGCGATCGAGGCTGCGAGGCGGCGGTCGCGCCGCAGGTGGTTCTCGACCGCCTCGATGTCGGTGTCGAGGTCGAAGAGGCGGCGGAGCCGCTCGACGATCGGACCCCGGGGCGCGGCGGCGGTAGCGCGGACGGTGGCGACCAGGTACGAGCCCCGCGGCGCCGGGCTCACGGTGACAACGCCCCCGGCGCCATCGAGCCAGACCGCGCGATGGTACCCGGTTGCGTTCACGATCTCGACGCCCGGGATGGCCCTGGGCGCGAGAAACGCCGTCATCGCGCCCCAATGGTACGGGCCCCGAAAGGGCAGACGCCATGTCCAGGCGTGCTTCACAGGCCGAGTATACGATACGGCCTGGCGCCCCGCGTGGTCCCGCTGCCGGGCGCGCGCTTCTTCGGAGGGCGGGGGCGGTGCTAGGATAGAGCCGGCGGTACTCGTGGCGATGAGATTGTCGGACTTCGACTACACGCTCCCGCGCGAGCAGATCGCGCAAACTCCGGCGCGGCCCCGTGACGCCGCGCGTCTCCTGGTGCTGTCCCGCGAGGACGGGTCTCTCGCGCACCGGATCTTTCGGAACCTGCCGGAGTATTTGCGCCCGGGCGATGCGCTCGTCCTGAACGATACGCGCGTGATCCCGGCCCGCCTGCGCGGCCGGCGGGCGGGCGGGGGCGCGGTGGAGGTGCTGCTGCTCCGGCCGGACGGACCGGGCGGGTGGGAGGCGCTGATTCGCCCCGGCCGCCGCGTACGGGAGGGAGCGCGCCTGGTGTTCAAGGACGGCATCCTCGAGGCCGTCGCGGGGCCGAGGACCGCCGCAGGGACGCGGCGGCTGACGCTCTCGTGTCGAGGAGATCTCCGGAGCGTGTTGGATCGGATCGGGGAGATGCCGGTCCCGCCGTACATCGAGCATCCGCTCGAACATCCGGACGACTACCAGACCGTCTACGCGAAGCGCGACGGAGCCGTGGCCGCGCCCACGGCCGGCCTGCACTTCACGCCCGCCCTGCTGGACGCGGTGCGCTCCCGCGGCGTCGCGACCGTGCATCTCACGCTCCACGTCGGCTTGGGCACGTTCCGCGCCGTGGAGGCCGAGCGCATCGAGGCGCATGAGATGGACGCGGAGTGGTACGAGGTGACGCCCGAGGCCGCCCGTGCCATCAATGCCGCGCGCGCGCGGGGCGGCCGGATCGTGGCGTGCGGTACCACCGCGGTCCGCACCCTGGAATCGGTCGCGGGAGAGGACGGAACCATACGGGCGGCGAGCGGGTGGACCCGGTTGTTCATCACGCCGGGCTTCCGGTTCCACGCCACGGACGCGTTGATCACGAACTTCCACCTGCCCAGGACGACGCTGCTCATGCTCGTGAGCGCGTTTGCGGGGCGGGAGCGCGTGCTCGGGGCCTACGAGACCGCGGTGCGTCTCGGATATCGATTCTACAGCTTTGGGGATGCGATGCTGATCCTGTAGCGCGTCATCGCCGGACGTGTCGTCGCGATGCCGCGAGCCTCAGTATGTGCGGGTCCAGCCACGGGCCTCGGGCGCCCACCCGGCGAGGGGCCGGCCGAGGTAGTCTGTGCCGTCCACCTCGTATCCGGCGGCTCCGAGGCGCCGCACGGCCTCCGCGTAGTAACGGTAATCGAGTTGCCACACCCCGCGGAGCGGATTCTTGTAGAGGCCCAGGCCGCCGAGGATCTTGACAATGTTGGGCTCCTCGCCCGGGTCGCACCGAATCTCCACGGCCTGCGTCAACGTGCCAAAGGCCTGGACCTTGGGCGCCTTCGGCGGCACGGTCGGGGCCCCGCCGGGGTTCCGCGAGGCGACGGGCGCCTTGAAACCGCCGGTTGCGGCCGCAGGGGCGGCGCTGGCCGCTCCGCTCCCGGCGGCCGGCCCGGAGCCGGCTGCCGCGCGCTGCGCCTTGATCGCCTCGGCCTTGGCCTTGGCAGCCGCGATGCGCTCCTCGCGGCTTTGCTCCGCCGGCGGGGTCGTCCCGGCAGGTCCCGGCGTGTTGGGCGGGGTGGGCGTGTCCTCGTTCACTCGTAGCGGCCTCGCCTTCCGAGAGATCTGGTCCCGCGGTGATTGTATCCCGGCGCGTCCGGCCGGTCCAGCGGCCGAGTCGCGCCGATCGCGCCGTCCAAAATCTTACCGGGGCCGTGCTATACTCCTCCCGGATGATGCGGTTCACGCTGCTCCACGCCGACCGCCGCACGGGCGCGCGCGCCGGCCGGCTCGACACGCCCCACGGAAGCGTGGAGACGCCCGCGTTCATGCCGGTCGGTACCCACGGAACCGTGCGCGCGCTCACGCCCGAAGAGGTGCGCGACGCGGGCGCGCAGATCGTGCTCGCCAACACCTTTCACCTGATGTTGCGTCCCGGTGCCGAGCTCATCGGCCGCGCCGGGGGCCTCCACCGGTTCATGCACTGGCACGGCCCGATCCTCACCGACAGCGGCGGCTTCCAGGTGTTCAGTCTGCCTCGACTGCGCCGGGTCACCGACGACGGCGTCGTATTCCGATCGCCCATCGAGGGGAGCGAGATTCATCTCACGCCCGAGCGCGTCACGCGGATCGAGGAAGTGCTCGGCGCCGACATCATCATGCCGCTCGACGTTTGCCTCGGCTACCCCGCGGACGGCGCGGCGGCGGAGGAGGCGCACCGGCGGACGGTGGCGTGGGCGCAACGCGGGCGGGCGGCGCACACGCACGCGGGCCAAAGCCTGTTCGCGATCGTGCAGGGCGGCTTCGATCACCGGCTCAGAGAACGCGCCGCGGACGAGATGGCCGCGCTCGAGTTTCCGGGATACGCCGTCGGCGGGCTCTCGGTGGGCGAACCGCGGACGCTCACGCACGAGCTGCTCCAGGCGGTGACCGCCCGGCTGCCTCACGACAAGCCGCGGTACCTCATGGGCGTGGGGGTGCCGCCGACGGTGATCGAGGCGGTTCGCCGCGGCGTGGACATGTTCGACTGCGTGCTGCCGACGCGCGTGGGCCGGAACGGCGTGGCGTTGACCCCCGATGGGCGCCTCACGCTGCGCAACGCGGCGCACGCGAGCGACCTGGCGCCGCTCGAAGACGGCTGCCCGTGCCCGGCGTGCCTGGGCTACTCGCGGGCCTACCTGCGGCACTTGTTCAAGGCCGGGGAGATGCTGGGGCCCCGCCTGGTGAGCCTGCACAACCTGACGTTCATGGCGCGTCTCGTCAGGGCCATGCGCGATGCCATCCTCGAGGACCGTTTTGATGGGTGGAGCGGCGAGGTCCTGGCCCGCTACCGCACCGCGTGGTAGCGCCCGCGGCTGTGGCACGTGCGGCGCTGGAGGGAAACGCTCAAAAATCGCAGAAATCCCCGCCCGATGCCGCGCGGAGATCGCCGCACGTGACCGCCCAGCAAGCCGCCCCGATCCTGCTATGGGTGGCGATCTTTGTGGTGTTTTATTTCATCCTGATCCGGCCGCAGCAGGTTCAGCAGCGCCGGTACCGGGAGATGCTGGGACGGCTCAAAAAGGGCGACCGCGTGCTCACGCGGGGAGGGTTGTACGCGGTCGTGCTCGAGATCAAGGACAACAACCTCACCCTCGAGCTGGCACAGAACGTGCGCGTGCGGGCCGAGCGCAGCGCCGTCCAAACCGTCGTGAACCGGGGAGGGAACGGTGGGGGCGGCGGGCGGTCCGGATGATGAGCGGCGACCACCACGGGGACGCCGGGCGCGCGGCGGCGGATACGGCCGCCCGCCCGCTGGCGCTCGAGGACGTCAAGCGGGACCAGGAAGTCGAAGCGTATGTCGCCAAGGCCGACGAGTACACCGCGGCGATCGGGTACACCGAGCACGGGCTGCGGCACGCGAACCTGGTGGCCAGCATCGCCACGAACGTGCTCCGTCGCCTCGGATCCCCGGAGCGGGAGGTGCAGCTCGCCGCCATCGCGGGCTACCTGCACGACATCGGCAATCTCGTGGGCCGGGTCAACCACGAGCACACGGGCGCGCTGCTCGCCGGGCGCATCCTCGGCCGTCTGGGCATGAGCCCCCTCGAGATGGCCGTCGTGATGGGGGCCATCGGCAACCACGAGGAGCAGACGGGGGAACCGGTGAGCCGGGTCGGCGCGGCGCTCGTCATCGGCGACAAATCCGATGTACACCGGACGCGGGTCCGGAACCCGGAGCCGACGTCGTTCGACATCCACGACCGCGTGAACTACGCGGTGGAGCACTCGTTTCTCCGGGTCGACGAGCGCGCGCGAACGATCACCCTGGAGCTGACGATCAACACGGCGATGTCGCAGGTCATGGAGTACTTCGAGATCTTTCTGCCGCGCATGGTGATGTGCCGGCGCGCGGCGACCTTGTTGGGATGCCAGTTCAAGCTGCAGATCAACGGAACGAAGCTTCTGTGAGGCGGGCCGCAGCCGGCGCCGCCACACGGGCGGCGGCCGGGCCCGCGACGCGGCCGACACGGTAGCCGGACGAAGGAGGGGCGGTATGGCGAACGTTCAGTACCGGTGTGTATCATGCGGCGGTGTGCACGAGATCTCCGTGCGGCCGGGCGGCACGATGCTGCTGCGCTGCGTCGAGACCGGAGAATGGGCGTGGCACGATGGGTCGCGTTTTCTCCTGCCGTCGGCTTCGGCCGGCACGGGCTCCGCGAACCGCAGCCGGAGTGTCGCCTCGCGCAAGACATCGTCATCGCGCACCGGCGCCCGGGCGGCGCGCGGCCGCCCCAAGCCGGCGGCCAAGGCGGCATCGGTGCGGACCGCGGGACGTAAGCCGGCCGCGAAGGCGGGTACAAGGCGCGGCACGCGGGCCGCGGCGAAGCGCCGCAAGCGGTAACCGCGCGCCCCACGCGGGCGCGGCATCGTAGCGCGGGCAAGGTGCTCGAGGCATCGGCCGCGCGAAGCGAGCGCAAGCCTCATCGGGTTGTGCGCCCTCGCTCGAACCTGGGAATATCGCCACCAGCCGCAGAGGATTTCCCCAGGCTTTCATAGAATTGCATAGTTTGTGAGCGGCGCGGCGGCTCGACGAAGAGCCGGGACCGAGTGGATGAGCCTCGGGGAAGCCGCCCGGATGCTGGGCGTTGACGAGACGACGCTCCGAGGGTGGGCGGACGGCGGTAAGGTGCGCGTGTTTCGGACCCCGGGCGGTCACCGCCGGTTCAATATCGCGGATCTCGACGCGCTGCTCAACGACACATCGAGGGGGGCGGGCGGCGGGTTCGCGAGACGGGAACACGCCGAATCGCCGCGGCATTGGTTCGCAGCGAGACCATGGTTCAGGGAGATCGACGACGAGGCCCGAGCGCGCGCCCGCGCGCAGTGTGGACGGTTGATGGAGGCGCTCGAGGCCTACGTCGGCGGGGGCCGGGCGCACGACCTGGGCTCGGCGCGGCGTATCGGCGGCGATCTGGGACGCGAGGTCGCGCGCTGGGGTTTGACACCCGCGCAGTCCACGGAGATATTCCTGCACTTCAAGCGCGGTGTGTTCGACATGCTGGCCGGCGTGCGCCGGACGTCATCGGGTCACGTTCGGTCGCTGCGCAGCGCGGACGATTTTCTCGGAGAAGCGCTGCACGCCATGATCGAGGCCTTCGAGGGGCAGCGCCCCGCGTAGCCGCCGCGCGGTCCGGTCTCGTTTCCCCACGGCCGGGGTACGCAGGCGCGCCTTCCAGAGGACGGCCGGTTCGACCCATTGCCGGAGTTTGGCAATGACGCACTGGCTGTCCGATGAGGAGGATGAACGCGTTGTGCCGGCGATCGCATCCGCGGGCCGGCGCGACGGCCCCGGAACCGGATGATGAGTCACGGTGTGCGCGAGTACGTCGTCTGCGGCGTGAGCCATCACGCGGTGCCGCTGGCGCAGCGCGAGAAGTTTGCGCTCGAGCCTGAGGCGGTCCCGGAGGCGCTGCGCGCCATGTGCGCCGGCGCGGCGGTCGCCGAGGCCGTGCTCGTCTCGACCTGCAACCGCGTCGAGTGGTACGTGGCGGGACCGGACCCGGACGCGGCCGGGCGGGCGGCCGCGGCGTTCTTCGCGGGCGAGGCCGGTGACGGGTCGGCGAGTGTCCGGGTGTCGGCGGGCCAGGACGCCGTGCGCCATGCCTTCCGGGTCGCCGCCGGCCTCGACTCGATGATCATCGGCGAGCCCGAGATCCTCGGGCAGATGCGGACGGCCCTGGCCGCCGCGCGCGCCGCCGGGACGGTGGGGCCGAAGCTCGACGCGCTATTTCGGGCGGCCCTCGCCACCGGCCGGCGTCTGCGCCGTGAAGTGGACGGCGGGGGGCGCGCCGCGTCGGTACCCTATGCGGCGGCGGCCCGCGCCGCCCGCATCCTGGGGTCGCTCGCCGGCCGCCGCGTGCTCGTGGTCGGCGCAGGCAAGATGGCAAGGCTTGCGGCGCAAGCCGTCGCCGAGGCCGGCGCCAGGACGGTCGTCGTGGCAAATCGCACCGCGAGCGCCGCCGGCGAGCTCGCCGCGCGGGTCGGCGGAGAGATCGCGTCGCTCGGCGCGATCGAAGCGCAACTCGCCCGGGCGGATGCGGTGATCGTATGCACGGGGGCGCGGGAGGCCGTCGTGACCGAGGCCGCGGTGGCGCGGGCGGGCGCCGGGCGCCGGCTGCCGCTCGTCATCGTCGACATCGCCGTGCCGCGAAATGTGGATCCCTCGGTCCGGCGTCTTGCCGGGGTGCATCTGTGCGATATCGACGATCTCATGGCCCCGCGCACGGACCCGGCGGCCGCGGGAGGTCTGTGCCGCGCCCAGGCACTCGTCGACGCCGACGTGCGGGCATTTCTCCGCGCTCGCGCGGGCCGCCGCGCGGCGTCGCTCATCGGTGAGGCGCGGGCCGAGGCCGATGCCATCGTGGAACAGGAGTGGCAACGGGCCCGCGCGCGTCTCGGCAGCCTCGATCCCGCGGAGGCGGTCGCGGTGCGGGCCGTGCTCCGCCGCGTCGTCAACAAGGTGCTGCACCGGCCGATCACCGCGCTGCTCGCGGCGGTGCAGTCCGGCGCCACGCCACCGGAGGCACCGGCGGGGCGCGAAGGGCCGGGGCGATGACCCGCACGCTCCGCGTCGGCACGCGCGGCAGCCGGCTCAGCCTGCGCCAGACGCAGCTGGTGACGGATGCGCTTGCCCGTCTCGTGCCCGGGCTCCGCACCGAGACGGTGATCGTCAAGACCGCCGGCGATCGCGCACCCGATGTCCCGCTCGAATGGCTCGGCGGCGTGGGGTTCTTTGCCGGAGAGCTCGAGGCCGCGGTCGCCGACGGCCGGTGCGACCTTGCGGTGCACAGCGCAAAGGATCTCCCCACGGAGCCCCATCCCCGGCTGGTGATCGCGGCCATCCTGCACCGGGCCGATCCGCGCGACGTGCTCGTCTCCCGCACGGGCGCGCGGCTCGCCGATCTGCCCGCGGGCGCCCGCGTCGCGACGAGCAGCCCGCGTCGCGCCGCGCAGGTCCTGGCGCATCGCCCGGATCTCGTTCCCGTGCCGATCCGCGGCAACATCGACACACGGCTCGCCAAGATGGAGCGGGGCGAGTGCGACGCCGTCTGCCTCGCGGGCGCCGGCCTGCTCCGGATGGGATGGCAGGATCGCGTCACGGAGTGGCTCCCACCCGAGGTGATGCTGCCCGCCCCCGCGCAGGGCGCGCTCGCGGTCCAGGTCCGGCGGGGCGATACCGACTGCCGGGCCCTGGTCGCCGCGCTCGACGATGCCCCGACGCGGGAGGCGGTCACGGCGGAGCGCGCGTTCCTCGCCCGCCTCGGAACGGGGTGCCGCGTCCCCGCCGCGGCGCTGGCCGTGGTCAGGGACGGGCGCACGATCCTGGAGGCGCTCATCGCGCGCGAGGACGGGCGCGCGGTACGCCGGCAGATCGCCGGGGGACCGGCGGGCGCCGCCCGGTGGCTCGGCATGTCGCTGGCCGACCGGCTGCTCGTCCGCGCGGGCGACGTGCTCGCGCTCACCGCCGCCGGCGAACCGGCGGGCGCGGCGGCGCCCCGCCACGGGTTGTGATCGCCTCCGCCCGCCCGCTGTCCGGCCGCCGCGTCGTCGTCACACGCGCGCGCGCACAGGCGGGCCCGCTGCGCGCGCTGCTCGAGGCGGAAGGCGCCGCGGTCCTGGAATTTCCGACGATCCGGATCGTCCCCCCGGACGATCCAGCAGCGCTCGACGCCGCGATCGCCCGGCTCCCGGAGTACGCCTGGGTGGTCTTGACGAGCCCAAACGCCGTGGCCGCCCTGTGCGACCGCGCGCGCGCCTTGGGAGCCGCAGCCGGCGCGCTCCGCACCGTGCGCGTCGCGGCGATCGGGCCGGGTACGGCCGGCGCGCTCAGGGCGGCGGGCCTGCGTGTCGATCTCGCGCCCACGGAGTTCCGCGCGGAGGCATTGGTGGACGCGTTCGCCGGCACGGACCTGCGCCACGCCCGCGTGCTCCTGCCGCGGGCCGCGGCGGCCCGCGACGCGCTGCCGGCGGGCCTCCGCGCGCGCGGCGCCATCGTGGACGTGGTGCCGGCGTACCGCACGGACGTGGAGCGCGACCACGCGCCCGAGGCGCGCCGCCGGCTCCTGCGCGAGCATCCCGACGCGGTGACGTTTACGAGCTCGTCCACCGTGCGAAACTTCGCCGAGCTCCTGGGGACCGATGCCCCGCGGGTGCTCGGCGCGGCCGTGGTCGCATGCATTGGACCCGTGACCGCGGAGACCGCGCGGGGCCTGGGTTTTCCGGTCGGAACGGTGGCCCGGGACTACACGCTCCGCGGCCTGGTGGAGGCGCTGCGCGAGGCGTTCGCGGAGCGCGGCCGCGAGGCGAGGGAGGGATGAAAGGGGTGGGCCAGGGATGACGTTTCCGCTCCGGCGCATGCGGCGGCTTCGGCGCACGGCGACGCTGCGCGAGATGGTTCGGGAGACGGTCCTCGATCCGGGCGATCTGATCGCCCCGCTCTTCGTCAAGGAGGCGCTCTCCAAGCCGGCCCCGCTCGACCCTTTGCCGGGCCACGTGCAGCACACGGTCTCGAGCCTCGTCGAGCAGTGCGGGCGGCTGGCGGAGCTCGGCATCCCGGCGGTCATGCTGTTCGGGATCCCCACGCGCAAGGATGATGCGGGTTCGAGCGCCTGGGACCCCGACGGGATCGTGCAGCGGTCGATGCGCCGCATTCGCGCCGAGACCGGCGACCGGCTCGTGATCATCGGCGACCTCTGCCTGTGCGAATACACGAGCCATGGCCACTGCGGCGTGCTGGCAGGCGAGACCGTGGACAACGACGCCACCCTGGACGCGTACGCGCGGATCGCGGTCTCGTACGCCGACGCGGGGGCCGACGTCGTCGCGCCATCGGGCATGATGGACGGGCAGGTCGGGGCGATCCGGCGCGCGCTCGACGGCCGCGGCCGCGGGGACGTCGCGGTGTTGGCGTACGCCGCCAAGTACGCCTCGGCGTTCTTCGACCCGTTCCGCCACGCGGCCGAATCGGCGCCGCGGTTTGGCGATCGCCGCGCGTATCAGCTCGACCCCGCGAACGTCGACGAGGCGGTGCGGGAGGCGCGCCTGGATGTCGAGGAAGGCGCCGATCTCGTCATGGTCAAGCCCGCCCTTCCGTACCTCGACGTGCTCGCGCGGGTCAAGGCCGAGCTCCGCCTGCCGACGGCGGCCTACCAGGTGAGCGGTGAGTACGCGATGCTCAAAGCGGCCGCCGCCCGCGGCTGGTTGGACGAGGACCGGGCGATGCTCGAGGCGCTCACGGCGATCCGGCGCGCCGGCGCGGATCTCGTGCTCACGTACTACGCCGAGACCGCGGCGGCGCGGCTCCGCCGCGGATGACACGGGTGTGCGCGCCCGGGATGGCGGCGCCGGCCCGGTGAACGGCGCGCCCCGCGCCGCCGCGCCGGGCGGCGGGCCGCGCTCGGCGGCGCTCTACGCCGAGGCGTGCGGCCTCATGCCGGGCGGCGTCAACAGTCCCGTACGCGCGTATCGCGCCGTCGGCGGGACACCCCCGTTCCTCGTGCGCGGCGAGGGCGCGCGCGTGTGGGACGCCGACGGCCGCGAGTACCTGGACTACCTCGGCTCGTGGGGGCCGCTGATCGCGGGCCACGCGCATCCCGCGGTCGTCGCGGCGGTCACCGAGACCGCGGCGGCCGGCAGCAGCTTCGGCGCGCCGACCCCGCTCGAGGTCGAGATGGCGCGGGCCGTGGCGGCCGCCGTGCCATCCATCGACATGCTGCGCTTCGTGAGCTCGGGCACGGAGGCCGTGATGGCGGCGTTGCGCTTGGCGCGGGCCGCGACCGGCCGGCGCAGCATCGTGAAATTCGACGGCTGCTACCATGGGCACGCCGACGCGCTGCTCGTCAAGGCCGGGTCCGGGATGATGACGCTCGCGCACGCGTCCCCGGGGGCGCGCGCTCAGCCGGGCGCGGCCCTGCCGTCGAGCGCCGGCGTCCCGGACGAGGTCGCGGCGTGGACCCGGGTCGTGCCGTTCAACGACGCGGACGCCGTTCGCGCCGTGTTTCGCGCGGGCGGTGAGATCGCGGCGGTGATCGTCGAGCCGGTCGCCGGCAACATGGGCGTGGTGCCGCCGGCCCCCGGCTTCCTCGAGACCGTGCAGGACCTGTGCCGCGCCGCGGGCGCCGTGCTGGTCTTTGATGAGGTCATCACCGGGTTTCGGATCGCTCGCGGCGGCGCGCAGGGACGCTACGGTCTCAAGCCCGATCTCACGTGCCTGGGGAAGGTGATCGGCGGCGGGTTCCCCGTCGGCGCCTACGGCGGACGGCGCGACCTCATGCAGATGATCGCCCCCCTGGGTCCCGTTTATCAGGCCGGCACCCTGTCCGGGAACCCCGTGGCCATGCGCGCGGGCCTCGAGACGCTGCGGTTGCTCGACGACGCGGCGTATCGCCGGCTGGACGAGCTCGGGGCGGCGCTCGCGGACGGCCTCGCCGGCGCCGCGCGGCGGTCGAGTGTGCCGCTCGTCGTCAACCGCGTGGGATCGATGCTGACCCCGTTTTTCACCGCCGGCCCGGTGACGGACGCCGCCTCGGCCCAGCGGGCGGACGTGGATGGGTACGCCCGGTTCTTCCACGGTCTCCTCGCCCGCGGCGTGATGGTGCCGCCGTCGCAGTTCGAGGCGTGGTTCGTGTCCCTGGCGCACACGGCTGGCGACGTGCGGCGGACCGTGGACGCCGCGGCGGCAGCGCTCGCGCGGTAGCGCCGCGTCGATGTTCGGCTCGACCCCGCGCCGAAGTGCGGCAGTGACGCGCGAACACCCGGCGGCGCGGCCACCCCGGGGCATACGCGGCCGGTTTCGGTCGTTGTGCGCATCAGTGTTCCACGGGAGAGGCCGATGCGACCGCTGATCATCATGCCGCTGTACAACGAAGAGGCGACGCTGGCCCGGGTGCTGGACGAGGTGCGGCGCCACACCAGCGCCGAGATCCTCGTCGTGGATGACGGGTCGACGGACGACTCCGCATCGATCCTCGCCGGATATCGCGGGATCGAGGTCCTCACCCACGCGCGCAACGAGGGATACGGCCAGTCCTTGATCGACGGCTTTCGCTACGCCGCCGATCGCCGGTTCGACGTCGCCGTGACCATCGACTGCGATCTCCAGCACGAGCCGCGGATGATTCCGCGCTTCCTGGAGGCGGCGCGGGAGTTCGACATCGTGTCGGGCAGCCGGTACCATCCCGATACGCCGGGCGCGGCCGACGAGGCGCCGCCGGACCGCCGGCAGCTCAACGCGGAGATCACGCGCATCGTCAACGAGTTGACGGGGTACCGACTCACGGACGCGTGGTGCGGGTTCAAGGCGTATCGCGTCGGCGGCCTGGCCCGGATGCGGCTCGACGAGCGCAGCTACGGGTTGCCGCTCCAGGTGTGGCTGCAGGCCGCACGGTTCGGCCTCCGCGTGACCGAGATCCCCGTGCCGCGCATCTACAAGAACCCGAACCGGCGATTCTGGGGCGGTCTCGACGATCCGGCGGCACGGCGCACGTACTACCTGTCGATCATCGATCGCGAGATGAGCCGGAGCGGCGTGCGGTCGTGATGTTCAGGCGGCCGGCGCGGGGCACCGCGGATGCCCCCGGCCGCCGACCTGCTGAGGTGAGCCGATGGCCGATTTTCTGGTGATTGCCGCGCACCCGGACGACGCCGAGATCGGGATGGGCGGGACGATCGCGGCGCTGGCGCGGCAAGACCACCGCGTCACGATCCTGGACCTGACGGACGGGGAGCCGACGCCGATGGGGACCCCGGAACGCCGCCGGCAGGAGAGCGAGGCCGCGGCGCGCGTGCTCGGCATCGCGCGCCGCGTGACGCTGCCGTTTCCGAACCGCTATCTCGCCGATACGGTGGAGAACCGGATGGCCGTGGCGGAGGTGATCCGGGAGGTTCGTCCCGCGATCCTCTTCATCCCGTACTGGGTGGACGCGCATCCCGACCACCTGGCGGCCGAGCGGCTCGCGGAAGCGGCGCGATTCTACGGCAAGCTGACCAAGACCGAGATGCGGGGGGAGCCGTACTACGCGCCGCGCATCCTGCACTTCTTCTGTACGCACTACCGGTTGCACGCGGACCTCGCCTTTGTCCTCGACATCACGGATCAGATCGACCGCAAGATCGACGCCATCGCCTGCTATCGCTCGCAGTTCAACCTAGAACGCGGCAATCTCGGTCTCCTCGACGGCATCCGCGCGACGAACCAGTACTGGGGCAGCCGGATCCGGCGGCCCTACGGCGAGCCGTTTGCCAGCAAAGAAGCGGTCGGCCTGCGCGGCCTCCGGGATCTGTTGTGACCGGCGGGCCGGCCGTGACGGCGCCGGACTACGCGACCCCGGCCCGATCGGGCGAGGTCCTCATCGAGCCCGGGCCGGACCGCATGCCCGCGCTGCTCGCCGCCGCCGGGACGGCCCAATGGGAGGGCGTCGAGATCCTCGGCGTGCCGCTCGTGGAATTCCGGCGGCGCACGCGGAGTCGCGCGCTGCGCCTGGCGGCCGAGTACACGAGCGCGCCGGTCCCCGACGCGGCCCGGCCGCTCGTCGTCATGGGCCATCAACCCGTGTTGTTCCATCCGGGCATCTGGATCAAGTACTTCCTGCTGACGCGCATCGTGCGCGACACGCGGGCGGCGGGACTGCATGTGATCGTCGACACCGACGCCGCCGGCCCGGTCGGCGCGGATCTGCCGGCGGATCGCGACCACCTCGTGCGGGTGCGCGAGATGCTGGCTGATCTCCCGGACGATGTGCCGCTCGAGGTCGCCCCGGTCCCCTCCGCGGCGGCGTGGGAAGGCTTCCTCGCGCGCGCGCGCCGGCATCTGGCGACGGTGCCGCTCGAGGGCCTCGCCGCGAGGCTCGACCGCTGGGCGGAGGGCGCGGACGAGGCCCGCGGATCGCGGCACCTGGGAGAGTTTCTGGCACGGCTGCGCCGCCGGTACGAGTCGGGCGCCGGCGCCCCGTGCTACGTCGAGGTCTCCATGGCGGCGCTGTCGGACACCCCCGAGTTCCGCGCCTTCGCGCTCCACCTCGTTCAGGACCCCGAGGCGCTCGCGCGGGCGTTCAACGGGCAACTCGACGCCTACCGGCGGCAACGGCGGCTTCGATCCGCCGCGAACCCGTTCCCGAACCTGGCCGCGGAGGGCGGGCGGGTCGAGGCGCCGTTCTGGGTCGTGCGTTCGGGCCGGCGGACCTCGCTCTACGTCGCACGCGCCGGCGACCGCCTCGAGCTCAGCACCGCCTCCGGCCCGGTGGCGGCCGTGCCCGCGGACGCATCGGGGGTCCAGGCGCTCGCGGACGCCCGGATCGCGCTGCGCCCCAAGGCGATGGCGCTCACGATGTTCGCGCGGCTCTGCCTCGGCGACGCGTTCATCCACGGGGTCGGCGGCGGGCGCTACGACCGCGTCACCGACGCGATCGTCCGCGACCTGTTCGGCTGTGCGCCGGCACCGTACGCCGTGGCGACCGCGACGCTCCACCTGCCGCTGCCCGCGGAGGCGAGCGGCGACGAGCGCCGGACGCTCCACCAGCTCCGGATGGACCTCCGTCACAACCCGGACCGGCACCTCGCCGGCGCCGACGAGGCGCAGCAACGCCTCGTCGACGAAAAGCGGCGCCTCATCCGCGAGGTCGGGACGATGCGGCCCGGGCGCGCACGCCGCGAGGCCACGCGCCGCATCCGCGAGATCAACGCGGAGCTGGCGGGCCGCCTGGCGCGGGAGATCGAACGCGTCGAGACGCGCTTGAGCGCGCTCGGCGAGGCGGACCCCGGCGGCGCCGCCGGGTACCGCGAATACCCGTATTTCCTCTTCGAGCCGGCCGAGGTCGCAGCGCTCGCGGGCATGCCCGCGAGCGCCACGTAATCCGCGGCGGCGGCGCCCGGGGCGCGGAGCGTCGCCGCCCCGGCGGGATAGGCCATCGCGAAGCCCGGCCGCGATCCACATCCTCGCGCCGGGACCTTCCGCGGGTGTGCCGTACCTGCCGATTTGGTGTACAGTTATCGCGTGATGCTTCCGGACGCGGTCGCGTCCGCCGCAGGCCCGTGTCCCGCCGTGTCCGCCGTCGACGTCTGGAAGTCGTACGGGCGTGACCGCGTGCTTCGGGGCATCGGCATCGAGGTGCCCCCGGGGAGCGGCATCGCGATCCTCGGACCGAACGGCGCCGGCAAATCGACGTTGCTCAGGGTCCTTGCCGCCCTGCTTCGACCGGTCCGCGGCGCCGTTCGCATCCGGGGCCGGGATCCGTGGGCGGATCCGGCGGCGCGGGGCAGCATCGGCTTTGTGGGGCACGAGCCGATGCTCTACGGCGGGCTGAGCGCGCTCGAGAATCTCAGGTTGTTCGCCGCGCTGTACGGCGTCGAGGATCCGCGGGCGCGTGCCGCCTGGGCCTGCGATCTTGTCGGGCTCGCGCGCCGCGACGATCCGGTGCGCGTGCTGTCCCGCGGGCTGGTGCAGCGTGCGGCGCTCGCGCGGGCGCTGGTGCACCGCCCCCCGGTGCTGCTGCTCGACGAGCCGTTTGCCGGGCTCGACCTCGATGCCGCGGCGCGCTTTGCGGACTATCTGCGGACGTTTCGCAGCCGGGGCGGCGCGCTCGTCCTCGCAACCCACCACGCCGCGGAAGCGCTGCGGGGTGCCGACGTCGCGTACGTCCTCGTCGACGGCCGGCTCACCGGGCCGCAGCCGCTCGTCCGCATGGACGTTGCGGCGCTCGAGGGATGGTACCGGAGCGCCGGGCGCACGGGCAGGGCCCGATGAGGACGATCGCCTTGCTCGCGTGGAAGGACCTCGTGATCGAGGCCCGCACGCGAGAGCTGATGAGCTCGATGAGCCTCGTGGCGTTTCTCACCGTCGTCATTCTCGGGCTCGCAGCCCAGGCGTCTCCGCGTGGCGCTGGCGCCATGACGCCGGCGATCCTGTGGGTGACCGTGGCGTTCGGGGCCACGCTCGGGCTCGCGCGGTCGCACGCGATCGAGCAGGAGCGGCAGGCGTTGCAGGGCGTCCTGCTCGCCCCGGTCGGCCGGGGGGAAGTCTTTCTCGCGAAGTGCCTGGCCAACGCCGTCCTCGTGGCCGCCCTGCAGGCGGTGGTCGTGCTGGCGACGGCGGTGTTTGTCGACCCTCTGGCTGGACGCCACGCCGGGGCGATGGCTGTGCCGCTCGTCCTCGGCGCCGTGGGATTTGCCGCGGTGGGCACCTTGCTCGGGGCCATGACCGCGGCCACCCGGCTCCGCGAGGTGTTGTTGCCCATCGTGCTGTTGCCCGTCGTGCTGCCCGTCATTCTGGTGTCGCTGGCCGCCGTCGCGAGGGCGCTCGACGGTGCGCCGTTCGGCGCGCTCGCGGGACCGCTGAAGCTGCTTGCGGCCTACGACCTTCTGTTCGTGGTGCTGGGTACGTGGCTCTTTGAGTACGTGGTGGCCGAGTAGCGTTTGCCCAGGCCGGCCCGCGGTACGGAGCGGCGCCCCGGTGGCCGCTCCGGCGCCCCGGCTTGTCGTGGATGCCAGCGCGGTCCTCTCATGGTACTCGGGCGGGGTGGAGGCTGCCGGGGTTGCGCCTCGGTAGGCGCGCCGAGTCTGGTATCCGAGCGCGTTGGGCATTTACCTTAGCGCAGGATTGTCCATGGAGGGCGGCATTGTCGATCCGCGGACATGCTCGTCGTTTCAATCCATCGCGTGCGGGCCGCGCGTACCCCCGCACGGATATGGCCGGTGCCGGAGCCCCGCGCCGCCGTTCCGGTGCCAGGGGGAGCCTGCCGGATCCCGGCGCCGCGTGCCGGGGCACGACGCTCATCGAGCTCGTCGTCGTCCTGGCCATGATCGGCGTCGTGCTGGCCGCGGCGTGGGGCTGGACGAGCCTCGTGACCATGCGCAAGCTGCAAAACGCCGCCTTCATGCTGGAGGGCGACCTCCGGTGGGCGCAGCAGCAGGCGGTCAGCAACGCCGGCAACGGCCCGCAGGTGGAAGTGTGCTTCCGGTCCAACGGGTACGACGTGTACACGACGACGTACTCCGGGAGCGACGTGTTGAACGTCAACTACAGTACGACCACCCCGTCGATCGGGACAACCGCCAAGATCCGGAGTGTCAACGCCGGCCAGGAGTACGACTCCAACGTCCAGTTCTCGCTTCCGAGCTCGGGCACGATCACGTGTGATGGGGCGGCGGGGGAGTCGGCCCTGGCGTTTCGGTCGTCCGGGCAGCCTCTGTTCGCGGATACGAACAGCCACGCCGTCGCGGTGTCACTCAACGGCCGCACGTACCACGTGACGATTCAGCCGATTACGGGCTCGATCTCCGTCAGCTCGCAATAGCGGCGCCGCGCAGCCGCACGGTCCCTCGATCGGCCCCCACGTCCGGTAGTGCGTCGTTGCCGAACTCCGGCAAAGGTTCGAGCCAGCCGGCCCGTCTACTCCCGTCAAACATCAACGACGCTGCAGGAGCGTGTCTTGCCGCCGGCGCTACACGCCCGGGAGCCGCGGTTCGCGCGCACCGGGAGGGAGGCACCAACCTTTGCCATCATGGCTTGTCCAGCCATGTGACAAGGTGGTTGTACGTGCTGCCGCCCCCGGCGGAGCTGTCGTACGTGAAGCTTGATGTCTTGTCCATCAAGATGCTCGCCGCGAGGATCGCCCCCTGCGCGTTCTGCGCCTGGTTGATCTCGAATCCTCCCGACGGCACCACGTAGTAACCGCTGAAGTCGCTGCTCTGATCGAACTTCACGGCCGGAGTACTCGTGTTGCAGCTCTCCACGGTGAGATTGCTGCCCGGAACGGCGGTCCAGCTGGCCGCGCTCGAGCTTCCAAACCAGCTGCTCTGGTTGATGTGCATGACACCGTTCACGGTCAGGACGACGCTCCCGCCCCCGGTGACGAGCACCTTCGAGCCCTGCCCCACCGTGAAGCCGTTAACGTGTACGGTCAACACGGTGCCCGGTCCGGCCGTCTGGAACGTCAGGGTCGAATTTGCGCCCAGGGTGACGCTGTTCCACGTGCTGTTGCTGGAGATCGTCGTCCCCGAGGTCGTGATGTTGGTGGCTCCAACCGGGCACGTGAACGAGGCCTTTGTCTGCGTTTGGCTCGGGCAGATCGTGCCCGCCGTCTTGGCCTGGACACCGCCCGCGACCTGGGTCCCACAGCTCTGGCTGCAACTCACCTGCGGTGTCGTCACGGCGTAGGCGGCCCCCGGCGTGCCCCCTCCGGCCTTGATCGCGGCCGCGCTCGACGCGGGGCCCTGCAGGCTGATACTCGGATGATCTATGCTGTCGTCGCTTCCCACGTTCCCATACACCGTGTCTTGCTGGTTGAAGGTGAGGGGTCCCCACGCGCAGAGCGCGAAACCGAGCCCGGTTGCGGTCACCTGCAATACAACGGTGCGCTTGCCGAGCGCCGCCGACTTCGTCGGCACGTAACCGGTCGCGGTGACGATACGCGTCGTGGGATTGGTATTGCATCCGGACGCCGAGTTCGGGCTCACGCCGGGAGTGGAGTACGTCGGCGGATCATCGCAGGTAACCGACACGTCGAACACGCCGATTGACGAGCCGCCGGCGCTCGACACGGTCTGGCCGGTGTCGCCCGTGTAGGTTGTCGCGCCGGATGCCGACAACTTGTTGACCGCCCAGTTGGCGCCGGCCTCGGCGGCGGCCAGGGCGCCGACCGCCTCCTGATTGCCGACCTCGCCCTGCGTTTCCCCTAGGAGGCTCGTGTACGCGAGCACCGCCATCGTCGTGACAACGAGCATGATCATGAGCGCCGAGATTGTCACAAACCCCGCGCTCTGACGCCCCCACCGGGTGGGGCAGCACGCGCTGCGAATGACGTGTCTCATCGCGACTCGGTGGCGCGCGCCGAGCGAAGCCTACGCGCCTGGTCCGTCACCTCCGTTTCCACCAAGGATCGAACACGCTCAGGCCGATTCCAGTGATGTTGGCGCACGGGCGTCATGCTCTACGGGTTCCGCACGGTGACCCTGGTCGTCCACGTCTGCTGCGCGCTCCCGGCCGCCATGCCCGGCGGCGTGTGGAGCGGCTGCACGGTGGCGGTGATCTGCACCACGCGGATGGTCTGAATCTTGCTCGGCGTCGTCAGCGCGGTGACCTGCGCTCCCGTGTTGTCGTAGTACGCGAACGCCAGGGAGACCGCCGTGGTCGTCGTGGTGTCCGTCAGCGGTTCGTCGGTCGACGTCGCGCCTGCCGCGCAGTTGATCACCGTCTCTGTGATCGCCTGGACGCCGTTCACCGTTTCCAGCCGAAACCCGCGGGTTTCAGGCGTGTTGTTGTTGATGTCGGACTGGGTGTACTCGCCGCTCACCCACAGCGCCGAGGTGGTCGGATAATAGTTGGAGTCCGTGGAGACGATGCCGCTCTGGCATCGAGCAATCGGATTGCTCGAGCTCGTTCCATACCCGGCCATGCGCACCCGGTCGGCGAGCCACTCCGCGATCAGCCGCCCCTGGTTCTGGCCGGTGGAGCGGTTGGCCGTGAGCATCTTACCGAGCACGGCGGTGCCGACCACGAAGTGCAGGGACGCAAACAAGACGCCCAGGATGACCAGGCTGACGAGAAGCTCGAGCAACGAGAACCCGGCCTCGCCCCGCCGCGGGCCGCGCGGCGTCCCGCGCCTACGAGTACTGGGCGACATACGTCACCGTGGTGAAGAGCACCGTCGTTGCCGTCTGATAGACCTGAATCGTGATGCGCTTGAGCCCGCTCTGGCCGGGAACCGTGTCGATCTGAACCGTCGCCTTGGTGAAGTCGGACGGCAGAGCGGGTTGCAGGCTCGTGCAGCCCGATGACGTCGGGGTGTACGTGTTCGTGGCCACGGTGAGACACGAGTTCTGATACGAATTCGGGTAGCTGAGCCCGCGCAGGTAGTCGAGCTCGGCCTGCGCCCACACCGCGGCCTCGGCGCGCAGGCCCGCGCTCTTGGCCTGCGTCATCGTCCCGAGGAAGAAGTTGGCCAGGGAGCTTACCACGATCGCCAGGAACGCCATGCCGGCCAACGTGTCGAGAATGGTCGCGCCGGCGTCGTTCCGGAGATCTCCGAACGAACGACCCATGGCTTTCATTGAGCGGTCACCGCGCCCGTAATTGGCGTGACGCTGATCGTCTTCGACTTCCCGGTGGTGCTGTCGGAGATCTGCACCGTGACAGCTGACGTTTGCTGGTTGCCCGACGAATCTACCGGAATGCCCTGGCTGTTGAAGTACAGGGTCGTGCTGGTCAGGGTCAAATCGCCCGCGAGCGTGTCGCCCCGCACCGTCGTCCCGCCGACGGAGACCGAGTAGGTCGACGGCGCAGCCCCGGTAAAGGTCACCGTCGCGGTGCTCCGCCGGGCGATCGCCAGTTGCTGGGCCGCCCGCACGTCGCTCACGATCGTGTCGCTCCACCCGTCGAGCGTTCGCTGCGACACGAATAGCTTGATCGAGACGAAGGCGAAGCTGAGCACGACGCCGAGAAGAGCGAGGGTCACCACGCCCTCGACGAGGGTGAACCCTCGCTCTTCGCCGCGACCGCTGGCGGGGCGCGACGGCATCATCTTATTGATGCCCGTGGCCGCCGCCGTTGCCGTTACCGCCGCCGTTGCCGTTACCGCCGCCATTGCCGTTACCGCCGCCATTGCCGTTACCGCCGCCATTGCCGTTGCCGTTACCGCCGCCATTGCCGTTGCCGTTACCGCCGCCATTGCCGTTGCCGTTACCGCCGCCATTGCCGTTGCCGCCGCCGTTGCCGTTACCGTTGCCGCCACCGTTGCCGTTGCCGCCGCCATTGCCGTTGCCGCCGCCATTGCCGTTACCGTTGCCGCCACCATTGCCGTTACCGCCGCCATTGCCGTTACCGCCGCCATTGCCGCTGCCGCCGCCGTTACCGTGTCCGCTCGAATTGCCTCCGCCGGCTGCCTGGTTGCTCGAGCCTGCGTTGCCGGTGCCGTGGCCGGTACCGCCGGAGGAGCTTCCGTTGTTGGTGCGCGCCGCGTCGTTCACCAGATCCGCGATGCTCATCGAAGCCGGTAACGTCCCCTCGGCCTTCAGCACGGACGCCGCCTGCGCAACACTCGCGACCCAGGCCCCGTGGTTCGGGAAAGACGTGCTGATCGAACCCGTCGTGGGTCCCCCGACGTTCAGCGCGAGCGTGGTCGCGGACACGCCGGCGAAGACGCCCGTTGTGCTGGCCAGCGCGAGCGAGCATTCGCTCGCGGAACACGCAAACGAGCCGCGCATCTGCCCGAACTGCGCGCTCGCTGCTCCTTTCAATCCCGAGACGGCGGCGGTAAACGTTCCGCACGTGTCGCCGCCGGGACACCCGGCGATCGCCGCCTTGGTCATCGACAGGGTCATCGCGAGGCCTCCCACGGTTCCGGGCACCTGGGTCGTGGGCTGAGCGGCTGACGGCACCTGGACCGCGTTGAACTCCAGCGCCAGCGGCTCCGCCGCGGCCGCCCAACGAGGAAGCGCCGCTGCGGACGCGAGCGCGCAGAGCGCCAGGATGGATGCGGCACACCGTGCCACGCTACGGCGCTCCCCCGGTCCGCTAACCGTCGTTCAGGACCTTGACGAGCACGCGTTGCTCGGGGGCCGGCAGCGCCGGCAGCACGGCGTGCAACCACCCCGCGTCGGCGTCGAGCGCGTCGGCAGCCTGGCGCAGGCCCGCGGTGTTTCCGGCGGACGCCATGGTCCGGATTTCGATGATGTGCGCGCGCGCGTTCCTGACCAGCAACTCTGCTCGGGCCAGCGGGCTCGGCGCGAGCGCGACTTGGATGTCTTCGACCGCGAGGCGCGCGCGGTACCAAGGACTGGAGGGCGAGGCGCCGGCCCACATCATGCCGAGGCCAAAACCAACGACGCCGACCGCGACCGCCGCGGCGGCGGTCGCCCACTCCCAAGGGTACGCTTGGAGCCGCCGTCCCCGCGGCCGCAGTGGCCGGCGGCGTCGCGCCGGGATGACGTTCGCCCGCGCCCCGCATGCGCCGCCAAGCGACGCCAGCGCCGCGTCGCGCGCGGCCGCGTTGAGGCGCCGCGCCAGATCGGCCAGCTCGGAGACCGCCGGCGGCACCTCGCCGCTTGCCTGCGGCTCCAGGTCATCCATGTCCTCTCCCAGGAATTGCCGGAGGAGCACCTCGAGCTGCATCTCCGCGTGAGGAACCGCGTTAGGGTCGGGCATCCGGGTTCGCCTCCATCCACTGCTTCCTCAACGCCGCGAGCGCGCGGAGCTGGAGGCTCCGCACGGCCTCTTCCGTGCGTCCCATAACCGCGCCCACCTCGCGCGCCGGCAACTCGGCGGCGATGCGGAGCAGCAAGACGCGCCGGTGATCCGGCTCCAGCGCGTCCAGGCAGCGCCATAGGAGCTCGTGTTCGATCCGTCCCATGGCCAGCTCTTCCGGATCGATCGCGTTGGCCGGTGGTTCCGTGTCGGCGTGCCGCTGCTCGACCGCCCGCCGCCGCCACGCATGCGACACCAGGTGGTCGGCGATGCCGACCAGCCAGCTTCTCATGTGACGCGGCTCGCTGCCGCGCCCGAGCCCTTCGAGGGCCTTGGCAAAGACCTCGGCCGCCAATTCCTCGGCGTCGTGCCGCCGGCCCAGCCTTCCGAGCAAGTAGCGAAATACTCTCGGATAGTGCTGCTCGTAGATCTCGGCAAATGACTCTACTGACTCTACGCTCATCGTCCGTCCGGAATCTGCCCGCCGGCCACTCGGCGCTCTGCACGGCCGCGGCTCCACAGTCTGAATGCCCGACTTGGGCCCCGTTGAGACCGCCGGACACCGAACGCGCGTCCGATTCTCGACATAGAAACGACGGCGTTCCGTCACGAACGGCCTTCATAAGGCACCCATGCGTTGGGGGGAGATGTGCCGCCCGCGAGGACCGCGCGGCGGTGCCAGGGCACGTCCCCTACGAGCCAAGGTTGGAGGCAACGCTCGATCGTGGGGCGGCGGCAGCGCGCCCACGTCGGACCACACATCCATGCACACCACCCGCGAACACGGCTTCACCACGCTCGAAGTGATCGTCGCGCTCGTCCTCATCATGGCGGCCATGCTCGGGTCGATCACGGCGTCGAGCGCCCTGCTGAGTTCCGCGGCCTCGTCGTTCGGCGTCAGTCAAGATGTCGCGACCACCACGCTGGGGCTGATCGGCAAGCAGTCGCCCAGCGGGCAGAAAACAGCGAGGCTGGAGAGCATCGCCAGCGAGTGGATCCAGGCGCAGATCGAGTACGCCCGCCAGCTCGGGTGGGAAGGGGAGTGCAACCAAACGAGCTGTACATGGTACCTCCCTGGCCCCGCCACCAGCTGCGGAGGATCGGCCGTCAGTCCCGCAACGAGCATCACCACGGCCGTTGGGAACGGGCCCGCGCTTCCGTCCGATTTCGCGGCGGCCAAGATCGCCGTGTCATGGGACGCCAACACGCCGTCGGACAGCTCGACCAATCCGGCGACGAACTACCTGCAGCTCGTAGAGGTGGACCTCTACCGCACCCTCGCGGACTGCAACGCCGGCAAGGCGTACCAGCAGAGCTACACGTCGGTGAGCACGCGATGAAGCCGGCGAGGTGCGATCTGGCGCGGCTGCGCCGCCTCGCCCGCGCCGATGCCGGGATGACGCTCGTCGACGTCCACGTCGCGCTGGCGCTCCTCGGCATCATGTCCACCGGGGTGTTCTTGGGGTTTCAGGCCGGGTTGAGCAACTGGATCATCACGCAGCAATACGCGTCCGAGCAGCAAAACGGCCGGACCACCGTCAACCGCGTCGCACGCGCTCTCCGCATGACCGGGTACAACTACACGGGGACGGCCACGGCGCCCGCCTTCATCTACGCGAGCAACAACGAGGTCGACTTCTACGCGGATATCGACAACACCGGCACGGTCCAGTGCTACCGCTTCTATCTCAACAACGGCGTGGTCTACGAGGCGAAGGACACGAGCACGTCCTGCGGGTCGTCGATCACGGGCGAAACGGGCAATCCGCTCACGACCTCGGTGGAGGCCAAGACGCTCACGTTCACCGAGCTCGACTTCGCCTACTACGACGCGGAAGATCTGAGCGGCGGGCAACTGACCGCGACCCCGCTGAGCGCGTCCGATCGAGCGCTCGTTCGTCGCGTGGAGGTCACCGTCAAAGTCAAGGGCGTGTCGAGCAGCGAGACGCCGGTGAGCATCGTCACGGACATCGTCATTCGGCAGGGGGCGTAAGACATGATACGGCGACGATCCCGGGCCCGGCGGGTGCTCCACGCGGGGAATCCGGAGGCTGGAATGGCGCTCATCCTGGCCATGGTGTTCATGCTCATCATGGCGCTCATCACGGTGGCGCTCGGGAACCTGGCGGTGTCCGAGCTCGCGGCCGCCCGCAGCCTCGACACGGGGACCCGGGCGCTCGCGGTTGCCGACGGAGCGATCGAGCGGGCGGTGGCATTCTTGAAACTGGCCCCGGACTGGAGCGACACCAACAATCCCCTGTTGAAGAACCTCGACACGACCGGGCTCAACTTCAGACCCATGTACGACACGGTGGCGAAGGCGAACGCGACGAACCAGGCGTTTCCCGTCAGCTCGAGCTTCGGCACCTATACGATCGAGTTCAAAGAAGCGTCCTCGACGAATCCCAACGTCAACCATGACAATATTTGGGTGCGGGCCCTGGGAACCTACGGCGGGGTGGCCCGGTCGATCGAAGCCTACGTCGAGCGGCTGACCCCCGCAAACGTCGGCGGCGGCCCCGGCCGTGTATTCCGCGGGGTCGTACAGCACGGCGACGAACGGCAACGGCAGCACGACGTTCCACGGCTCCGCCTATTTCTACAGCGACGCCCTGCTGAAGGGCGGCGCCGGGGCCGGCGTGTACAACGACCGCGCCATCAACATCGGCGATACGGCGCCGTACCTCAACCAGCTGTGGGTGCGCGGCACGCTCGATACGAGCAAGGGCAACGTCAACATCGGCACGGCGTCGCAGCCCATGTACGGCGTGCACGCCAGTCACATCAACAACCCGTCCAAGAACATCTACACGGATCAGGAGGACAACGTCGTCCCGACGATCAACCCGCCAAACGTCGCCGCGTACATCACGTGCCTGAACGGCGGCGCGTGTCCCGCCAACGTGACGGTCCAGAGCCCGGGCAACGTGGTCTCGGGCAGCGGTACGTCGAGCACGACGACCATCTGCCAGAAGTCGGGCAGCGCGTATTCGCCCGCGCAGGTGACGAACCTGGCGTTCGGCGGCACCGCGTTCTTCATCCCGACGGCGAGCAACAGTTCCTGCGCATCCCCCCCGTCCGGGACGAACTACATGCTGACGTGGGACGGCGCCGGAAATGCGACGTTCAACACGACGAACGACGGCGCGCCGATCGAGATCCCGGGGATCGTCACCTCGTCCGGCAACGTCACGTACAGCGGCGTCGGCACGATCGTGGTCGAGAACGTCAACAGCGCCTCGAACGCGGTCAACATGGGAGGGCAGATCCTCTCCAGCACCAGGGCGAGCGGCACCGGGACGAGCAACGTGCTCGGCTGCACCAGCACCGCCGCGAGCAGCATGCCCACGTCGGACATCATGGGGTTCATCGTCGCGGGGAGCGTCACGCTCTCGGGAAACTCGACCGCCTGCGCCCAGGAGAACGATGCGGTCATGGTGGTGGGCCGGCTCGGGACCAGCGACACCTTTACGGCGACCAACAAGGTCGCGGTCTTCGGCATGGTCATTACGACGAACCTCGATACGACGCAGAATCCGGACTTCTACCAGGTCCCCGGGCTCGGAAACGCCCTCCCGGCGCCGATTCAAGACCTGATCGGGGTCCTCGCGGGCAGCTCGTCGCCGCAGCCGGTCGAGATCAAGTGGTGGCACGAGTTGACCCCGCAGGAGTAACCGCCAAGCCGCAGCCGGGGATGCCCCCCGCAAGAGTAGTCCACGGGCGGTCCAGCCCGGCGCAGCACCACGGAGGAAACCCTCCCCGTGCCATCGAAGTTGCGTGAAGGATCACGTTATCGCTAACATCGATAAAAACCTATGATTGCCAGGTCTAATGTCACGATAGCCGACGTCGCCCGTGAGGCCGGCGTGTCGACCCAGACTGTGTCCCGCGTGCTCAACAACAAGGGCGAGATCAGCCCGGAGACCCGCCGGCTCGTGTCGGACGTGATCCAGCGGCTGGGCTACCGCCCGAACTCCGTTGCCCGGAGCCTTGTCACCCGCCGGACGCTGAGCCTCGGCCTCGTCGTTCCCGATATCACGAACCCGTTCTTCCCGGAGATCGCGCGGGGCGCCGAGGATACCGCGCTCGCCGCGGGCTACAGCGTGTTCCTGTGCAACACGACGGAGCAGGCGGAGCGCGAGGTGGCGGTGCTCCGGCTGCTCGAGGAAAAACGCGTCGACGGTGTCGTCGTGTGCAGCGCGCGGCTGCCCGACGATCAACTCGTCCCGCTGCTGCGGCGGCAGCGCACGGTCGTGCTCGTGAACCGTATCGTGGCCGGGGCTGCGGCGGGCGTGGTGCGCGTGGACGACGCCGACGGCACCCGGCAGGCCGTGCGGCATTTGCTCGGCGGGGGCCGCCGGCGGTTGGCCATGCTCTCGGGACCGCCCGCCTCGTGGGGCGGCCGCGAGCGCGTGCGCGGGTTTCGGGAGGCGCTGCAGGCGGCGGGGCTGGCGGTCGATCCGGAACTCATCCTCGCGTGCCCACCGTATCTCGACGGTGGGGCTCGTGCGGCCCGCCGCGTGCTCCTGAGCCGCCGGGCCGTCGACGGCCTGGTCTGCTACAACGACCTGGTGGCCATCGGCGCGCTCCAGGCCTGCCGCGAGCTCGGCGCCCGCGTGCCGGAGGACGTTGCCGTCGTCGGGTGCGACGACATCCTGCTCGCGAGCCTGGTGACACCGCCGCTCAGCACGATTCGCGTCTCGAAATACGATATCGGCGCGTCCGCGGTGCGGATGCTCCTGGACCGCATCGCCGCGCCCGGGCCGGAGGCGGCGGAGCTGGTGATCCGGCCCACGCTGGTGGCGAGGGCAAGCACGCCGGAGCCACACCCGGCCGCGGGAGCGGCGGGGACCACCCGACCGGCAGCGGGCGGCGCCGCCGCACGGCCGTCCGCCGCCCGGGCGGGGTGCGAGCCGGGGTAGGGCGTCGAGGCGCGGGCTCCGCGGACGCGCGGGCGCGGGGCCGGCAACAGCGGGGCGACCATGATGGTCCGGAGGTGGGGGCGGGATGGACGAGCGTCGCGTGTTTGATCGCAGGACGTTTCTCAAGGGTGCGGGAGCGGCTGCCGCGGCGGCGGGCGCGGGCGTGTGGACCGGGCGTGGCGCGGCGGACGCGGCGTCCTCGCCCGGGCTGCCGCCGATGCCCTCCCGTCCGCTTACGCTCACGATCATCGACGTGGCGGGGCAGCTCCAGCTCACCAAGGCCATCATCGAAGACTACGCCAAGTCGCACGGGCAGTACGTGAGCGGCGTCAGCTACCAGCAGGCGACGGCGCCGGAGTTGCCGGCGAAGATCAAGGCGCAGCAGGCGGCAAACCAGCTGCAGATCAATATGGTGCTCACCGGCTCGGACGCGCTGTCCGCGGGGATCGTTCAGGACATCTGGCAGCGGCTGCTGCCGGACTACCAGGCGAAGTTCCCGAATTTGATCGGCAACTATCTGCAGCCAAAGGCCCAGGGCCTGGCCCAAGGGTACGGCATCCTCGACGTGTTCGGAAACTACGGGCCCACGATGACGTACAACCCGGCCAAGCTGCCCACGCCGCCCAAGACGCCCGAGGACCTGCTGGCGTGGGCGAAGGCGAATCCGGGGCAGCTGATCTACGCCCGGCCCGCCAATTCCGGCCCGGGCCGCAGCCTGCTGATGGGGCTGCCGTACCTGCTCGGCGAAGCGCAGCCGCGCGAGCCGCAATCGTGGACGAAGGTCTGGCCGTACTATCAGCAGCTCGGGCAGTACATCCAGTACTACCCGACCGGGACCGCGGGCACGTTTCAGGAGCTCGGGCAGGGCGCGCGGACGATCGCGGCCTCGACCATGGGGTGGGACCTCAACGTGCGCGCGCTCGGTGTCGTGCCGAAGAACTTCGGCGCGTTTGCGTTCGCGAACGAGCACCTCATCGCGGACACGCAGTACATCTGCGTGCCAAAGGGCAACACGCCGGAGATGCTCGGGCTGGTGCTCGACCTCATCGCCTGGGTCCTGCGGCCGGACGAGCAGGCCAAGACATACGACACCGGGTACTTCTATCCGGGTCCTGCCGTCAAGGGCGTCACGCTTGCCATGGCGCCGAAGGACAGCCAGGACGCGGTGGGTCCCGTCCGGCGCCAGTCGTTCGACGACCTGATCAAGAGCCGGCCGGTCGAGATCCCGCTCGATCCGATCAAGCTGGTGCAGGCGTTCCAGATTTGGGACCAAAAGGTCGGCGCCAACAAGCTCAAGTGAGCGCCCGGCCCGCCGCCGAGCCCGCGCCGTCCGCGCCCGCACCGGCGCGGCGGATCGGCCGCCTCGAGGTCCGGGGGCTCTCCAAGCGCTTTGCGCACGTTGTCGCGCTGTCCAACTTCGACCTGGACGTGCAGAGCGGCGAGTTTATCAGCCTGCTCGGACCCTCGGGATGCGGCAAGAGCACGGCGCTCAACTGCCTCGCGGGCCTCGTCGAGCCGGACGCGGGGCGGATCCTCCTCGACGGCGAGGACCTCGCGCGCGTGCCCCCGGAGCGGCGCGGGTTCGGCGTGGTCTTTCAGAGTTACGCCCTGTTCCCGCACATGACCGTGGCGCGGAACGTGGCGTTCGGGCTGGAGATGATGGGCGTGCGGCCCGAGGCCGTCGCGGAGCGCGTGCGGCAGGCCCTCGCGCTCGTGCACCTGGAAGACCTTGGGGACCGGTATCCTGCGCAACTCAGCGGCGGCCAGCAGCAGCGGGTGGCTCTGGCTCGAGCGCTCGTCATCGAGCCCCGCCTCCTCTTGATGGACGAGCCGCTCAGCAACCTGGACGCGAAGCTGCGGCTGGAAATGCGGCTGGAGATCCGGCGGCTGCACCAGCGCCTCGGGCTCACGACGCTCTACGTGACACACGATCAGGAGGAGGCGCTGTCGCTCTCCGATCGCATCGGGCTCATGAAGGACGGCGTGCTGCGGCAGGTCGGGACGCCCGAGGAGGTGTACCTGCACCCCGACACCGCGTTTGTCGCGAACTTCTTCGGCTACCGCAATGTGTTCCGCGTCCACGCCGACGCGGTCCACGACGGCCGCGCGACCGTGACCATCCCGGGCGGGCTCAGGCTCGAGGGGACACCCCGCAGCGGGGTCCGCCAGGGAGCGGACGCGGTCGCGGCGGTGCGCCCGGAGGACGTGGAGGTCGGCGGGCCCGGCGGCGTCGACCACGGGATTCCCGCGACGGTCGAGTTCGCCGAGTTTGTGGGCGATGCGTTCGAGTGCAGCGTGACCGCCGACGCCGGGGTCGTGTTTGTCGTGCGGACCCCGGATCGATGGGCGCAGGGTGCGCGCGTGCTGCTCAGAGTCGACCCGAGCCGGCTGCTCGTGTTTCCGCCGGAGTAGCCGGTCGTGCAGCGCGCCGCCGGGGCACGCGTGGGACCGGGGACCGCCCCGAGGGCACGGCGCGGCGGCCTGCGCTGGGGCCCGCTCGTCCCGATCGCGCCGGCGCTGCTCGTGGTCCTCGTGCTCTTCGTGTACCCGTTCGCCTACGGGCTCGCGCTCTCGCTGCACCCGATCGGCGCGCTGGCGCGGGGCGGCATGCTGGCGAACTACGCCGCGTTCTTCGGCACGCCGTGGGAGCGCGCGTCGATCTGGAACACGCTCCGGCTGGCGGTGCCCGTCTCCGCGCTCGACCTCGCCCTGGCGCTGCCGCTCGCGTACCGGCTGCGCCGGCCGCTGCCGGGACAGCGGCTGATCACGGCGCTGCTCGTCATTCCGATGACGCTCGGCACGGTGTTGCTGGCGGAAGGCATGATCGAGTTCTTCGGGCCCGCCGGGTGGGCCAACAAGGCGCTGCTGGCGCTCCACCTCGTGCGGATGCCGGTGCAGTTCGTCCACAACTACACGGGCGTGTTCATCTCGCTCGCCATCGCCGACTTCCCGGCGGTCTTTCTGGTGCTCCTCGGCTACGCCTCCGGTGTCGACCCGCGGCTGGAGCAGGCCGCCCGCACGCTCGGCGCCGGGTGGTGGGCGCGGCTGCGGCGCGTCACGCTCCCGCTCTTGGCGCCCGGGATCGCGGCGGCCGCGGCGCTGTCGTTTGTCGCCACGTTTTCGGTGTTTCCATCCGCGGTGCTCGTGGGGGAGCCCGCCGGCTCGACGCGCGTGATCGCCCTCGCGGCCTGGCAGGCGGCCTACGAACAGTTCGATTACCCGCGCGCCTCGGCGATCGCGATGGTGATGGCGGCGATCGAGCTCGTCTTCGTGGCGCTCGTGCTCGCGGCGCGGAACCGCGCGTACCGCGGGCCGACGATCGGAGGCCGCGGGTGAGCGCCGTCGCCCGCGCGCCGCGCGCGCGGACGGACGGCGGCTCGTCGTGGTGGGTCTACGCCGCCGTCGCGGCGTTTGCGCTGCTGGTCGCGGGGATCTTTCTCTCGGCGTTCCTGAACTCGATCGCCTCCAGCTGGTTCGGGGGCTGGCTACCCGACGGGTACACGATGCGGTGGTATCGGTTCGCCCTCGCCGAGTTCAACCTCGGCTACGTGCTGTGGGTGACCGTCGTCGTCGGCGTGAGCGTCACGGTCTTGAGCTTGATCCTCGGGGTGCCGGCCGCCTACGTCCTGGCCCGTCACGCGTTTCCGGGGCGGGCGCCGTTGTTGCTGCTCCTCGTGCTGCCGATGCTGGTGCCGCCCATCACCTACGGGATCCCGCTCGCGGCGATGCTCTACGCCGCGCACCTCGGCGGCTCGCTCGCCGGCGTGATCGTCGTCAACATCGTGCCGGCGTTGCCGTTCGCGGTCCTCATCATGACGCCGTTCTTCGAGCAGATCGATCCCAACCTCGAGCGCGCCGCGCGGACGTTGGGGGCGGGACCCGTCCAGGTGTTCCGCCGCGTGCTGCTGCCGATCGCGCTGCCCGGCGTGCTCGCGGCCGGGCTGCTGATCCTCGTGCGCGCGATCGCGCTGTTCGAGCTCACGTTTCTCGTCTCGGGCGCCCGGAGCCAGACGCTCGTCGTCGCGCTGTACTACACGGCGTTCGCGGCGGGGAACCGGCCGGCGCAGGCTATCGACGCCATGGCCGTCGTGTACATGGTCACGGGGCTCGTGGTGCTGCTCGCCGCCCTCCGGTTCATCAACCCGGTGAATATGGTGATCCGCGTCCGGCAGTAGGCGGCGCGCCGCCGTTGTTTGAAAGGCCTCCGGGCGTCTGTTATGCTGTCTGCGTGGTGTGGCGGTGATACACGCGCGCGACTCCCGATTCTCCGACGCCGCGCTCGGCTGGGCCTGCGGGGCCGTGATGCTGGCGGCGCTGTACGGGGCGTTTGTGTACGCCCGGCGCGAGGTCGTGATGGGGGACATCCAACGGATCTTCTACGTGCACTTGCCGCTGGCGTGGGTCGGCTTTGTCGCGTTCGGCCACGCGGCATGGGCCGGGATCCGGTACCTGCAGACCGGGCGGCAGGAGTGGGACGTAGTCGGGGCGTCCGCGGCGGAGATCGGCCTGCTGTTTGCCACACTGGTCATCATCACGGGATCCCTGTGGGCGCGTCCGGTGTGGGGCACTTGGTGGACCTGGGATCCGCAGCTCGTGACCTACCTCATCTTGTGGCTGATCTACGCCGGGTACCTGGTGCTCCGCGCGGCCGCGGGCGACGACCCGCGGCAGGCCCGCTTCGCGGCGGTGTTTGCCATCGTCGGGTTTGTGGATGTGCCGCTCGTGTGGCTCTCCGCGCGGTACCTGCGCGCCCTGAGCCCGGTCATCTTTACGACGCGCTCGATCGGCCTCGCGCCGTCCATGGCATGGGCGCTCTTGGCCGGGCTGGTGGCATGGAGCCTGCTCTACATCGTGCTCGTGCGCGCCCGGATCCGGCTGGGCGTCCTGGAGCTCCGGCTCCAGGCCCTGATCGACGAGCGGGCGTAGGACATGACGTATCTGTTTTGGGCCTTCGCCGTCGTGTGGATCGCGCTCTTCGTCTACGTGTACGGCCTTTCACGGCGCAGCCGGCGCCTGGAGCGGGAAGTGGATGAGCTCGCGGCGCGCGTTGGCGCCGGCGCGGAGGCGCGTCATCCCACGGGGGCACCGGTGACGCCCCCGCCGGTGGGGACGCCGCGGTGACCCGCCCCCGGCCGGGTACGAGGCTCGCGGGCGTCCCGCCGGTCGCCGGGCCATGAGGGACGCCGCCGGGATCGCGGTGCCTCGCGCGCTCCCGCGGGCGGCGCGCGCCGGCCGCCCGCGCCGCGCGCTCGTGTTCGCCGCGGGGACGGCCGTCGTCGTGCTGTCGCTGGCGTATCTCGTCTACGGCGGGATCCAGCAGGGCGCGACGTACTGGGTCACCGTGAGCGAGCTCGAGCAACGCGCCCCGGGGATCGGGCCGGAGCGGGTGCGGCTCGGCGGTACGGTGGCCGCCGGCACGGTGCGGTGGGACGCGTCGCACCGGCATCTGCGGTTCGCGGTCACCGACGGACGCCGTACGCTGCCGGTCGTCTACAGCGGCGTGGTGCCCGATATCTTCGCGGAGGGCCGCCAGGTCGTCGTCGAAGGGGCGCTCGACCGGCACGGCACGTTCGACGCGACGACGCTGCTCGCCAAGTGCCCGACCCGGTACAATCCCGCGGATCCCACAACGGCGCAGTAGGGCGCGGGATGCTCCGCGCCGGCCGGCAACCCAGGGAACGCTTCGGTGGCTGATCTCGGACGGTTTGCGCTCCTCGCCGCGTTGGTGCTCGCGCTGTACGCGATGGCGGCGTCCATCCTCGGCGCCCGCACCCGCCGGCCCGAGCTGGCGCGCAGCGCCGTCCACGGGCTCGTCGCCGTCGCGTTGCTGGAGGCCGTCGCCGCGGCGGTGTTGTGGGCGGCGCTGGCCGGGCGCGACTATTCGTTTCGATACGTGGTGTCGCACGTTCGCGACGCCCAGCCGCTCATCTACGATCTGACGTCGTTCTGGGGCGGGATGGAGGGCTCGCTGCTGCTGTGGGCGCTCATCCTGTCCGCGTACACACTCGCGGCGCTGCGGAGCATCGGGCGGACGAGGCCGCCGCTCGTGCCCGCGCTCACGACCGTGTTCGGCGGGATCTCGGCGTTCTTTCTTTTCATGCTCGCGTTCGTCACCTCGCCGTTTGCCACGTCGCCGTTCCCGCCCGCCGACGGCCGCGGGATGAACCCGCTGCTGTTGAACCCCTGGATGGCGATTCATCCGCCGACGCTGTACCTCGGGTTCGTGGGGATGACGGTCCCCTTTGCGATCGTGACGGCGAGCCTCGCCGCGGGATCCGTGGACGGCGGCGGCGTGCTTCTCGCCCGGCGCTGGATGCTGTGGGCGTGGTACTGCCTCACCATGGGGCTCATGTTCGGCGCCAAGTGGTCGTACGTGGTGCTGGGGTGGGGCGGGTACTGGGCCTGGGACCCGGTGGAAAACGCCGCGCTCATGCCCTGGCTCGTGGCCACCGCGTTTCTCCACTCCGTCATGATCCAGGAACGGCGCCAGATGCTGGCGCGGTGGAACGTCGTCCTCGTGATTCTCGCCTTCGGGCTGGCCGTCTTCGGGACGTTCCTGACGCGGAGCGGCGTGCTGAGCAGCATTCACTCGTTCACGGAGTCGTCGCTCGGCGCGTTCTTCCTCGGCTTCCTGGCGCTCGCCCTCGTCGCGGCGTTTGCCCTCGCCGCATGGCGGTGGGACGAGCTGCGCGGCCGCCACGAGCTCGACGCGGCGGTGTCGCGGGAGAGCGCCTTTGTGTTGAACAACGTGCTGTTTCTCGCGGTGGCGTTCTCGGTGTTTTTGGGGACGGTGTTTCCCATCGTGTCGGCGGCGGTGGCCGGCCGCGCGATCAACGTCGGGCCGCCGTTCTTCGACCATATCGTCGTGCCGTTCGCGTTCGGCATCCTGCTGCTCATGGGGATCGGCCCCGCGGTCGCGTGGCGGCGGGCCTCCCCCGGCGGCCTGCGCCGCAGCCTGCAGGCGCCCGCCGCGGCCGCGGTGGTGGTGGGATTGGCGCTGCTCGCGGCCGGCATGCGCGCGCCCGGGCCGCTGCTCGCCTTTGCGCTGTGCGCGTTCGTCGCCGCGACCGTCGCCATGGAGTTTGCCGGCGGGGTGCGCGTGCGGCGCGCGCACCGCGGCGAGTCCCCGCTGCGCGCGCTCCTGGCGCTCGTCGCGCACAACCGCCGGCGCTACGGCGGATACATCGTGCACCTCGGCATCCTGCTGCTGTTCTGCGGGATCACGGGCTCGTCGGTGTTCGCCTCGCAGCGGGTCGTCACGCTGGCGCCCGGCGAGGCCGCGGCGATCCAGCGGTACCGCGTGCGCTTCGACGGGTTGTCGCAGTCGGCGCGCGGCGGCGCGCTCGCGATCACCGCGGCGCTGCGCGTGTTCGAGGGCGCCCGCGATCTCGGGCCCGCCGCCGCCCGGCGCAACCTCTATCTCACGGGCGACGTCACGACCGACGTCGCGCTGCGGAGCACGCCGCGCGACGACCTCTACGTGACGCTCGCGGGGTGGACGCCGAGCGGCCGCGCCACCCTGCGGTTGCTCGTGAACCCGCTCGTCTCGTGGATGTGGGCAGGCGGCGCGGTGCTCACGCTCGGCGCGGTGATCGCGATGATCCCGGAGCGCCGCCTCATGCCCCGCGCGGCGCCGGCGTTTCGCGGCGCCTGGAGCGCCGGGGAGTGATGGCCGAGGCCGGCCTCGTCGTCCTCGCGTGCGCGGCCGCGGTGTTTGTCCTCTGGCCGCTGTGGCGTCCCGTGCCGGCGCCGGCGCCGGACGCGGAGCGGCAGCGGTTGCTCGCGGCGCGCGAGGCGGCATACCGCGCGCTGAGAGACCTCGATCTCGACCACGAAACCGGCAAGCTCGCCGACGGCGACTACGCGGCGCTGCGCGCCGGCTATCAGGCCGAGGCGGTCGCGGTGTTGCGCCGCCTCGACGCGCTGGCGATCTTCGAGCGCGACGCCGCCGCGGGACCGGAGGGCGCGAGCTGAGGCGGAGGCACGGCGGTGCCGCGCCGCGCCGCGGGTCGCACCTCCGCGCTCACGTCGTACTCTTGGCCTGCGCGATCCTGTGGACCGCGGCCTGGCCGGGGGTCCTGCGGGCTGCCACGCCGCGGGGCGGGCCCGGGCGGATCGCCGGGGTGGTGGTGGACCGGACACGTCCCGTGCATCCCGTGGCGCGCCAGCCGGTCATGCTCGAGATCGTCGAGCGGGGATCCACGGCGCAGCGGCGCACGGTGACCGACGCGGCGGGTCGCTTCGCGTTCACCGGCCTCGCCGTGGGAGGCATCCGCGTCTTTGTGGTGCGGGTGCGATACGGCGGGGTGCCGTACGAATCCCGCGTGGCGCTCACGGCGTCGGCGCCCGCCCGCGCCATTTTGATCTCCGTCTACGAGCCGACGCGCGACCGGGCGGTCATCCACGGTGCGGCGCTCTTCGCGGTCGTGGAGACCGCCCGCGGCGCCCTGCGGGTCAGCGTGGTGGAGCGTCTCGAAAATGCGACGGACCGGACCGTGGCGGTCACCCCGGCCGATCCGCTGGTCTTTCCCATTCCATCCGGCGCGGAGGCGGTGGAGTACATCGGCGGCTGGCGCGATCCGCGGATCGCCGACGGGGCGATCGCGGACGCGATCCCCGTCCTGCCCGGCGCGACGCAGGTGGCCTATGCCTTTGGCGTCACCGTGCGCGCGCCGGCGCTCGGCATCACGTGGGCGCTGCCCTACGGCGCCGCGGACGTCGAGATTCTCGTCACGGATCCCCGGGTGCGCGTGGCGACGGCCGGGTTTCACCGCGCTGCCGACGTGTCGGCGGCGGGCCGCCGGCTGGCGCGCTGGTCGGGCGGACCCGTCCTCCCGGGCGCGGACCTCACCGTGAGCCTCGAGGGCGTGCCGGTGTCCCGCGACGTGTGGCCGGGAGCGGCCGCCGCCCTCCTCGGGATCCTCCTGACCTGCGGCCTCACCCTCGCGCTCGCGCGGCGGCCCCGCGGCGCGGTCTAGGGCCGCTTGCCCGCGCGGCGCGGAAGGGAGGAGAGCGCGGGCGCGTCGTGGAAGCCCAAACTCGCGCGCCTAAACCACGCCGATCGTGTACGGCTCACGATCGGGGTGGTTTTGTGCTGCGCCAGAACCCGCGCCCCGAGGGCGACGACAGAAAGGACCGGCATGCCGACAGGGTCCGGCCGGACGCGTTCGGCCGCAATGTTGCTGGTGATCGCTGCGGCCGTCCTGGCCGCCGGGTGCCAGCCGCAGACGAGCCTGCGGGGGCCCGGGCTCGATCTCGCGCTCCCGCCGACGGAGGAAGTCGAGACCCCGCTCGTCGCGGACGAGAACGACCGGCCGATCGTCCCCGACGCCGTGCACGGGAAGCAGGTGTTCGACGCAAACTGCGCGGTGTGCCACGGGACGGACGGCCGGGGCAACGGTCCGATGGCGCCGACGCTCGTGGAGCCCCAGCACGACGTACTGGCGCTGGTCACGGGATTGTTCGGCATCACCGTTCACCGGCCGACGGTGCCGAGCAAGCCCGCGGATTTTCACAACCGCGACCTGGAGAGCGTCATCACCCCGGCGATCATGTACCAGACGGTGACCAACGGACGCGCATACACGGCGATGCCGGCGTTCGGGCCCGAAGCGTCGTTCGGCGCCAACAAAGCCCAGACGCTCTCCAACCAGGACCGCTGGGACGCGAACGTCTACGAGATGATGTTCCGCACGACGCCGCAGGCGCTGAGCGAGGGGAAGCGCATCTACGAGGCGCAGTGCGCGCAGTGCCACGGCACGAACGGCGATGGCAAGGGGCCGCGCGGCCCCGAGATGGCGGCGCAGCTCTGGTCGTGGTCGCACGGGAAGGGGCCCGGCATCTTCACCGACATCAACTACATGGTGCAACGCAACGGGGCGGACCTGACCAATGCGATCCTCGACGGCGGCGGGCCGATGCCGAGTTTTCGCGGCAAGATGAGCGCCGAGCAGCTGAACGACGTCGTGGACTATATCTACACGTTCTTCTACAAACACCCGCCGATCAAGTAGGGCGGGCGCAGGGGCGAGGGAGGCGCACGGCATGAAGCTCGACCGGCGCGGCGTGCTCAAGGCGCTGACGGCGATCCCCGTGGTGGGGGCGCTCATCGCCGTGCTGTCGCCGTTCTTCCGCTTTCTCAAGCCGAACGACAAGCCGTGGGGCATCTTCACGATCACCCCCGACCTCCCGCAGGGCGGCGCCCAGGTCGTGGGCAAGGTATCCCAGCTGGCCAAGCCGTGGGACTCGTTTTATTTCACGTACGTGCAGCGGTTCGTCCAGTACACGCCGGAGGGGCAGGAAGCGAGCAATGTCCCGGGCGTGGCGATCCGCCTGCCCAAGAAGGTGAGGTTCGTGAACAGCGAGGGGTACGTGGGCTTCGACGGGGAGACCGACATCGTGCTGTTCTCCCGGATCTGCCCGCACCTGGGCTGCATTTACAACTACGTGTCCGACTGGCATGAAGTATCGGCGGGCTACGGCGGGTTCCGGCCGCCGGGGTTCGAGCAGCATGCGCTCATGGCGTGCCCGTGCCACTTCAGCATCTATGACCCAGAGTACCCGGACAATCCCGGGAACGTCATCTCGGGACCCGCGCCCCGGGGCGCACGGTACTTCCGGTTCGAGATCCACGGCGACGACATCGTCGTCACCGGCGCCGAGGTCGGCGCGATCGCGCAGTGCGCGCCCGGCGGCGCCGCGTCGCCGCGGGAGGCGTGATGCGCGCGCGTCGCGCCCGGGCGTGCTCGGCGCGCACGGCGAGGGGCTGGAGGTAGGCTGTGGAGGCGGTGCTCGCAAACCTCAGGGAGTGGTTCCAGGACCGCAAGCAGCGCCTGGACCTCTGGGACGAGACGCAGACGGCGCGCCAGGACAATCCGTTGTACATCCTGGGCGGCCTCGTCTGGCTGTCCTGGATGATCGTCATCGTCTCGGGGATCGTGCTCATGCTCTGGTACATCCCGACGACGACCGGGGCGTACCGCTCGATCGAGCACATCACGTACGACATCCCCTTCGGGTGGGTCGTGCGCGGGCTTCACAAGTACGGCGGGGACATGCTCATCACGTGCATCACGCTCCGGATCTACCGCATGTACTTTGCCGGGGAGTACAAGAAGCCGGGTGAGCTCACGTGGATGATCCTCTTTGCCTCGCTGGTGCTCGCCATGATCTCCGGCGTGACGGGGTACACCCTGGAGTGGAACCAGCGCGCGTTCTGGGCGGCCAAGGTGATCCTCACGGTGCCGACCTACTACGACGACATCCCGTTGATCGGCAACCTGGGGCTGGGCCACGCCATCGCCTACATCTTCCTCGGCGGGCCGGCGCTCGGCCAGGGGACGCTCACCCGCTTCTACTCCATCCACTTCGGGATCTCGATCGTCCTGGCCATCGTGGCCGAAACGTTCTTCTACCGCACGCGCCGGCGGCGCCTGAACGTCTCCGCGTTTGCCATCGTGCTCGTGCTCGTCTTTCTGGCGTTCGTGAGTTTCATCAACCTGCCGGACTTGGGCCAGTGGGCCAACAACAACCGCACGCCGCTGCCGGTCCTCTCCGACTGGTATTTCCTCGCCCTCTACCAGGTGGTGAAGTACATGCCGCCGCTGTGGGCGGGGGTCGCCCCGGCGCTGCTCATCGGGTACGGGATGCTGGTGCCCTTTCTCGACCGTACCAAGGAGACGCTGCCGACGCGGCGGCCGTTCTTCTTCGTGGTGGGCCTGCTCGCGGTCATCTACTGGATCGGGTTTAGCGCGCTCATCATGCTGAACATCGCCGTCATCTCGCGCGACCCGCCGTACATCTGGGGCATCACGGTGGTCGTGCTGTTTGCCGCCTTTCTCTGGGAGCTCGCGTACCGGCGGCGGCAGGCGCGGCGCGGCGCGGCCTCCGCCCCGGCGCCCGCGGGGGCGTCGCGGCCGGCGCCTCGGCCCGCGGCGTCGTAGGGTCATGCGGGCGGGCCGCACGCGCCAGGGCGTTCGGGATCGGGACCGCGCGGCGGGCGGCATGCCGGGGGCGGGGTAGCCGATGCGCCGGAACGCGTTGTTCTGCGCGCTGCTCGCGGCGGCGACGCTCGGCCTGAGCCGATTCCTGGCGGCGTGGCGCGCGTGGCGCGCATCCGGGAGCCTGGACGCGGCGGCGGAGGCGGTGGTGCTCGGCGCCGCCCTCGTCTTCGCGATGGTGTGGCTGGGGTTCTTGCTCTACGAGGTCGACCGTGCCGCCGGCCAGGTGCGCCGCAAGGTGGCGCTCTACGAGTGGCTGCTCGCGCGGCGCGGCGGGCCGGCCGGACGGCAAGCGTGGCCCCTGACACCGCCGGCGGGGCGGAGCGGGAGGTAGCGATGACGGACCGGGCGTCCGCGTACGTCCTCTGGATCGTGGTGCTGGCCGCGGTGAGCCTCGTCTGCACCGCCGGGATCGTCTGGGGCGAACTGACGGGCCATCATCGCCTGGGCGGGGCGCTCATCGGCGTGATCCTGTTGGCGTACTCGTTCATCCTGCTGTGCCTGCGCAAGGGAGGGTTCACGAGTGTATAAGCGGCTGCTGGCCGGGTTGCTGGCCGCGACGCTGCGGGTGGACACCCTCGTCGCGCGGGTGTACCCGGACGACTTCAACCCGCTGTATTACACCGGCGGCCTGGCGAACCTCTTTCTCACCGTCCTGGTCCTGTCCGGCATCTTCCTCTTCCTTTATTACACGCCGTCGTTCGACCAGGCGTACACGTCCGTCCAGTTTCTCACGCTCGACGTGCCCTACGGGCAGATCATCCGGGGCATCCACCGGTACTCCGCCGACGGGTTCATGATCGTGGTGCTGCTGCATCTCTTTCGCAACTGGTTCACGGAGCGCTTCCGGTTCTCCCGGGACGAGCCGTGGATCAGCGGGATGATGCTGCTCACGCTCACGGGCTTCATCGGGGTCACGGGGTACATGCTGGTGTGGGACCAGCGGAGCGAGGCCCTCGTGGCGATGACGGCCAACGCCGCCGCCCAGGTCCCGCTGGTCGGCGGGTGGCTGCGCCACGCGCTGTTCGGCGGCACCGGCCTGACCGATCTGCTCCTGCCGCGTCTCCTGTTCCTGCACATCGGTCCCGCCGTCGGCCTCTACGTGTTTCTGTGGTGGCACTACACGCGGATCCGCCACCCCAAGGTGTGGCCGCCCGCCGTGTGGACGCTGTTCGCGCTCGGGTTCGTGGTCCTGCTGACGGGACTCATCCCCGTGACCAGCCAGGCGCCGGCCGTCGTCTCGCAGCGCCCGCAGACGCTGGCCATCGACTGGCTGTTCCTCACGCCGTACTGGGCGATGCGGTTCCTGCCGCCGCTCGTGTTGATCGCGCTGGCCGTGGTCCTCATCGGCTACGGCCTGTACATTCCCTACCAGTTGCCCGAGACGCGGAGCGAGCTCGGCCTCAAGGACTCGGGCGTGGCGCAGGTCATCGACGCGAACTGCACCGGCTGCGAGTTGTGCTATTATGATTGCCCGTACAACGCGATCGTCATGGTGCCGAGCCCCAATCCCGGTGTGACGAAGGCGGCGCAGGCGCGCAAGCTGCGGGCGGTGATCCTGGAATCCCGGTGCGTGGAGTGCGGCATCTGCGTCGGCGCGTGCCCGTTCGAGGCGCTGGAGCTGCCGCGGCTGCTCCAAAAAGACATCCACGAGAAGGTGCTGAGCGCATGCCAGAGCTAGCCGATCGTCCGCCATCGGCGGCGGGCCGCCGCGGCCCCAAGATCGTCGGCTTTCTCTGCGATTGGGCGGTCGCGTCCCAGGGGTTGGTCCGCGACGACGGGACGATGCGCGATCTGCCGAACGTGACGCTGATCAAGATCCCGTGCTCCGGCTTTACGCGGCCGGCGTGGCTCGAGTTTGCGCTGCGCAACGGGGCCGACGGGGTGTTTGTCTGCGGGTGCCCGCTCGGCGACTGCTTCAACCGCTACGGCAACAACCTGATCGGCGATCGCGTGGAGCAGCTCCGGCGGCGCCTCGAGCGGCAAAAGGTCAATCCCGAGCGCATCGGCGCGTTGTTCTACGGCAAGCACGCGGGGGCGGCGTTCGTGGATGCGGTCCGGGCGTTCAGCGACCGCGTGGCGGGTATGCCCGGTCCCGCGTTCCCGCCGCGGAAGCCGGCGCCCGCGGCCGCGGGCCCGGCCTCCGCGGCGCCACGCACGGGGCCCGCGGCCCAGGACGGCCAGGCCGGCGCGCCCGCTGGACGGGAGGGAACGTGATGGCCGAACGCAGAGCACCCGGCACCCCGGCGGAGCCGACGGCCGCCATCGTGTACTGGCGATACCTCGCGTTCTGGGTCCTCCTGTTCGGGCTGCTCTTTTTCATCTCGTTCTACGGTACCGTCGCCGACGTCTAACCGCGGTCCGGGGACCAAGGGTCGTTTGCGCCCGCCGGGGCGTTCGCGTGCGGCGTGGACGGCCGCGGCGCGGTGCCGCGCCCTCACGGCGCGCGGCGGCCGCGAGCCCGAGACGGCGGTCCGGGCGCGGCGCAGCCGAGGGAAACGCGGCCGGTGACGAGAACACACCACCCGATGGACCTCACGCGCATCTACTCGCCCGTGCAGCAGGACCTCGAAGCGCTCGACGGCCTCCTGCGCGCGGAGCTCGTGAGCGACGACCCCTTCATCGGCGATCTCGTCGCGCACGTGCTGCGGAGCCACGGGAAGATGATCCGGCCGGCCCTGGTGTGTCTCAGCGCGC
>JAJPJL010000028.1 GCA_021324255.1 Bacillota bacterium | reverse complement strand
TCGGCGCCGCCGCATCAGCCGGTACCTCACGTGGCGCGATCGACGGGCGGGCAGCATCAACTGCCCTTTGTACCGATTCCGATCCATCAAGTTGGAGCGGCACTAGGCACTTGCACCATCCCGATGACGCGTCTGCTCAGCCAGCTCTTTTTCGAATAGCGCGTGAATCGCCTCAATATGTGGCGCAAGGAACGCCGCTCGGTCAATCTTCCCCTTATTCGTCTCTCTGGTGTTGTCGGCGAGGACGAATTGCATGTCCTTGATGCCAAGAGATCCAAACAGGGTACGGAGCCAGGGTACCAGATAATTCTTGGACGCATTTGCCGAACCGGGAGCGTAGACTGCGCCAGCCGCGATGATGAAGGTAGCGCGCTTCCCAATGAGTGTGGCGCGTCCTCCAGCGAGGGGGCGTTCCGGGCTCGACGATGCGGTGACGATTTGGTCCACCCATAGCTTGAAACTGGAAGGCGGACCCCAATTGTGCATCGGCATTCCCATAACGTATTCGTCAGCATCCAGCAATTCCGCAATGAACTCTGTCGAGAGTTTGAGAAGTTCATCTTGTTGATGTGTGCGCGATTCCTTTGGTGTGTAGTTTGCGGCGACCCACGCTGCATCTATGACCGGAATGGTCGTAGTGGTGAGGTCCCGTTTCATGACCGTGCTGTGAGGATTTGCGTTGAGCCAACACTGAACGAATTCCATGGTGAGTTGACGTGATATGGCGGCTTCGCCCATAGGGCTGGAGTCAATCCGAAGAAGTTTCACAACAATACCTCCTGTCCCGAAGATCCGGTCTTGATCTGGCGATCCCTGACCGCTGTTCTCAGAGGCCAATGATTCTAGCGCACTGAACGTAAACGTCGCCTTGAAATGTGACCCACACACCGCCAATTGGACGTTCGTTATTGCGGCTCCGTGCCGCGATAGAGTTGGAGCGCCTCGGTCAACCGCAGCAGCGCTTCGGCAGTGTACGGTTCACATTGAAACATGATGTGCTGCACGCCGAGTTGCGCATAGCCGCGCATGGCTGCCGCGAGCTCCTGCGCCGTACCGGTGAGCGGATGGTCGAAGAAGCTCGGCTTCTGTGCCTGGAGATCGGGAAACCAAAGGCCGATCAACGCCGTGATACCGATCGTCGCCGGGTCGCGTCCGACCTCGCGGCACGCGGCTGTGATTTTGGCGAGCGGTTCGGCCATGGTGTCGGGCTTGCCCATGTAGCCGACGTTCCAGAGGTCAGCATACCGTGCGGTCAATCTGAGCATGCGCGGACCTCGGGTGCCCACGAGTATCGGCGGCCCCTCCGGCCGCGGACCGCGCGGGACGTTCTCACAGTTGCGGGCTTGATAATAGCGTCCGGCGAAGTCGACATACCCTTCACGCAACAGCGGCGTGAGGATCTGCAGGGCTTCCTCGAAGCGGTCCACCCGATGATCGAAGGGCAATCCGAACGCCTGATACTCCGGCTCGTTCCATCCCGCGCCGATGCCCAGGATCAAGCGCCCGCGGCTCACCTCGTCGGCGGCCGTCGCCATCTTCGCCAGGATCGCCGGGTTGCGGAAGGAGTTGCACAATACCATTGTGCCGATCTCCACGCGCCGGGTCGCTTCGGCCAGCGCCGCCAGCATGGTCCAGCATTCCCAAATGCCCCGGGTCGGCTCGCCGGGGTTGCGATACAAGAGGTGGTCGGCGAGCCAGATGCTGTCGAAACCGTCTGTCTCCGCCTGCTGCGCGACGGCACGGATCGTGTCATAGGGACGCTTGCGATAGGTTTCTCGGTCGTTTGCCAGGAAGACCATCAGTCCGATCTTCAACGTTCGCGCTCCTCGAGTCATAGGATCGGTGAAGCAGTTCTCCCGTCAGGCCCATCCAACACTCCATCCGAGAAGATATGCCTCGGATCCCCTCTTGACAACTAACGGCGTCGATTGAACAGATCGAGCGGGTCGCTTGTCGTCCCGGCCCACGACGCCGCCGGCTGCATCGGCCTGATTAGACAACAAGGCTCCCGTCGCGAAGGATCAAGTGCGTGTCGAGCGCGAGGGTCGGATGCAGCAGTATCCCATCGATATGGACGGTCGAGACGGTATGGCCTCCGAACGATGCGTTGGTCCCAAAGGCGAGATGCGCCGTGCCGGCGACCTTTTCGTCCTCGAGGGTGTTGCCACTCAACTTCGCCAGCGGATTGGTGCCGATCCCGAGCTCCGCGATCTGCCGGCCGCCGGGCCCGCCCGCATCGAGCGTCTCGAGGAGCCAGCCCGCGGCACGGCCGGTGGCGGCGGTCACCCGCCCCTCGGCGACAGTGATGTGGAGCGGTTCGGGCAGCAGTCCGTAGCCGGCCAGCGAGCCGTCGAAGACGATTGAGCCTTCGGCACGTGCCTCGATCGGGGCGATGTAGACTTCGCCGGCCGGCAGGTTCCCGAACGCCCCGGGCGTGTACAGGTTGCCGTCATCCACGATCGCACGGCGCCCCTTGAGGGTGAGCACGAGATCGGTGCCCGAAGGCGAGGTCACGCGGCAGGTCGCGGCGGTGGTCAGTGCCGCGGCGATCCGCTCGCCGGTGCGCTTCAATTCCGCATAGTCGACCGGAAGCCCGCGGCGAAAAAGTTCCTCGCTGATCGCGGGCAGGGTCGCGATTCGCGCACCGCGCGCGGTCGCGTCCAGGCGCGCCTGCGTGTGGCTGATCGAGAAGCTGGTCGCGGCAAAGATCACCGTCGCCTTCCGCATCGCGTCCCTGACCGAATCGGGCGGCTCTTGTCCGTGGCGGGTCGCGTCAGCGTACTCGAGCACGCGGACAGTCTCCGCGCGATGCTCTGCCGCACCCGCGAGCGCGGCCGCGACTGTGCGCTGTGCGCGATTGCAGAGCACCAGCACGCTGTCGTGGGGTCCCACACCCAGGCAAGCCAGTGCCGCCTCGGCCGCCTCGCGGAGATCGGAAGACCGCGCCGGCATTAAACTAGTCGACCAGCCTCGGCCGTCGCGCGGTATGTGCGTGCGGACGCACGTCAGCGTCGCTCATCGTCGAGGGTGGGCGATCCTGTTCAGCGTGGTCGCAGTGCACGGCGACCGCGGCGACAATCAGCCCGACACCAAGCAGCTCGGTCCAGGAGGGGAACTGGGCGAGCACGAGGATGCCGATCACGGTGGCGGTTGCGGGTAAGAGCGAAACCATCAGCGAGTAGGTGGCGCGTTTGAGTCGAGCCATCGCGAGCTGGTCGCACACGTAGGGGATGACCGAGGAGGTAATACCGACGCCGACGCCGGCACCGATCGCGACCGGATCCAGCATCGCTTTGGCAGCGCCGAAGCCACCGATCGGCGTGATCGCCGCCGCGGCGATCAGCATCGCCCCGGCAAGCCCGTCCAGCCGGTTGAGGGCCGCGCTGCGCGAGACGCGGTGGGCGAGCACGATGTAGAGTGCGAACAGCGCAGCGTTCGCGAAGGCGAAGACGATCCCGAGCGGCTCAGTGGCGAGCCGGACGTCGGTGAGGACATAGACGCCGGGCACGGCGAGTGCGAGCGCGACGCCGTTGCGAAGCGTGCGCACGCCGAGCGCGGCGAGCAGGATCACAGGCAGGAACTCGATCGCGGCGACGGTGCCGAGCGGCAGCCGGGCGATCGCGATGTAAAAGCAGCTGTTCATAACGGCGAAGACGGCACCGAGGCCGAGCAGCAGCCGCCGCGTCTCCCGGTCGAGCCCGGCGATCCGGCGCCACGGCTTGCGCCAGACTGCGAAGATGGCCGCGGCGCTGACGACGCGCAGCCAGGCAACACCCAGGGGATCGACGCGGGCGAAGAGCTCCACCGCGAAGGCCGGACCGAGGTAGTGGAAGATCGCGCTACCGACGAAGTACGTGTGCGGCGGCAGCCGCTGTCCAACCGCCCGCAGGGCAAGCAGCCGCGGCCGAGCGACCGGCCCCGCGCCTGTCGAAAGGAGCGCGACGCTAGCAGCTGCAGGCTGCCTTGTTGAGGCACGACTTGAATCTAGCCGATCTAGACCAGTTGCGTCGTGAACCATGCTGATATAATCACATGTACTTGATGGCAAGTCCATGCTATAATTGTGGCATGTCCGGCAAAACACCTCAAAAACATAAGAAAATCGCAACGAGAACCTTACGATTCAAGAACTCGTTGCTCGACCAGATCAATATCAGGCTGCTGCGCGAACTGCAGCGTGACCCGCGCGTGCCGATGGCCACGCTCGCACGGCGGGTCCGGATGTCGGGACCAGCCGTCACGGAGCGCGTCCGACGCCTAGAGGACGCAGGCGTCATCGCTGGATATCGGATGGAAGTTGCCCCGAAGGCGCTTGGCCTGCTCGTGACTGCGTACGTGCGCATTCGACCCGCACCCGGCCAACTGGCAAAGGTCGCCGAACTTGCGGAGCGGACCCCCGAGGTTGTGGAGTGTCACCGTATCACCGGGGAGGACTGCTTTCTGTTGCGAGTGTGCGTCCCGGACATAGCGCACCTAGAATCAGCCCTCGACAGGTTCTTGGCCTTTGGGCAGACCACAACGTCGATCGTACAGTCCTCTCCCGTGCCACTGCGGAGCCTGCCACTACCGAGCGATTGACCTGCGCCAGGTCATGTGTCACGGGTGATCGGCCAAACCTACGGCTAGCGGCCCACCATGCGTTCCTTCGCGATCTGGGCGAGCCGGTCCCACGCCGGCGATGACGCGCCGCCCCACGCCGCGACCAACTGAGCGATCGTCGGGTCCGGGGCCGACGGTTCCCCGCCCTCCAACCGGCCGGGCCGATCAACCATCCACCGCCGGGCGCGCTCGGCCAGAGCCGCGAGGCGCGGATCGTCGGGGGACCAATCGAACGCCGCGTCAAACGCGAGATAGAGCGCCTGGAACTCCGGATCGCCGAGCGCGTCGCGCTTGTCGGCGATCCAGTTGGCTGCCTGCTGCGGCGAGACCGCCTGCACGAGGATCCAGATGTTTCGCTCCAGTTGCACCGTGCGCCGGCTCACCCCGAGCTCGCACAGTCGGTCGAGGAAGTCGGCGACCTCCGCGGAGACAAACAGCCGGTCGCCGGCGCAAAGCTGGGCGAGCCGCTCGCGGGAGCGCCGGATCTCCTCGGCCCGTTCCTGCAGGCGATGGTCGATCTCCGCGAGCGTCGCGGCGAAGCGATCGGGGTTGGCGGCGAGCAGGTCCTTGACGCGGACGAGCGGCACGCCGGCCGCGGCGAGCGTCCGGATCTTGACCAGCTGAATGGCATGCTCGGCACCGTACCGTCGGTAGCCCGACGTGTCGCGCGGCGGCTCCGCGAGCAGGCCGCGCCGGTGGTAGTGGCGGACAGCCTTGACCGTCACGCCTGCGTAGGCGGCGAGCTGGCCGATCGTGAGCAGCTGCTTCACCCCGCCGCCCCCGTGGACGCCCGGCCGCTCATTCGAGACGCTCCCGTCGAGTCATGCGACCGCCCGCGCAGCGATAGGTCGCGCGGCCTTCGATGAAACCGTGGTAAGAGACGAGAAACTGGCGCCCATAGCCGCTGAACGTCTGGACCGGCATCCCGGTCGGGGCGAACAGGTTGTTCCCGACAGGCACGAAGCGCCGCGGGGGGAATGGCCACGTACCGCCGGCAAACTCGGTCATGATTCGCTCCTGCACCTCGTCTTGCGGTTCGTAGGTCACCGTCTCCTCGAGCTGGCCGTCCACGAGCCGAACGTTGACGCGCAGCTGATTCGAGCGGTACGTGCCCACGTAGGGGGCGAGATCCGTGACGAGGGTCGGGTCCGCCACGAAGTCGGGACCCTCGACGTTCAAGTGTTCCCGAAGGAGCGACAGCAGGATCTGATCGTGGAGCATCATCGCCCGCGGATCGTTGCCAAAGGCGGCAAACGCGAGGTCGTGCTCGGGCACGACCACCAGCAGGGCCACCCCGCCGGGCGACGCCCCGGAATGGGCGAGCACGGTGGTCTTCCCGACTGGCATGAGCGGCCAGCCGAGCCCGATGGGTGGGACGTTCGGGGTCCCCATATCGTGCGCCACCGACTTCATGCGTGCGGTGGACTCGCGCGAGAGGACGCGTTTCCCCGAGGGCGAGACGCCGTCAGCGAGATGGAGCCGCCCGAAGGTCAGGAGATCGCGGATGGTGCCGATCGGCGTGCTTCCGGCGGGCGCATAGGAGTCGGGCAGCTTAAACATGTCGGTCCGCCGGGCGCCTTGGGTGGCGGGATCGAGGAAGTGGCCCACGGCGGTGCTCCGCAGGATGGCCTCCTCGACCGAGGTGCACGAGTCCTGCATGCCCACCGGGGCGTACACTTCCCGCTCAAGAAGGTCGTGATACGATGTGCCGGTTGCGACCTCGAGGAGGCGTCCGGCGACGATCATTCCGGCATTCGAGTAACTAATGTATTCACTCGGCCTGAAAAGTGCCCCACAGAACTTGCCGAGCTCCTCAAGGAAGACCTGCAGAGCAGCACGGCCCCCCGCATCCGGGAAGAACAGGTCCGCATCGATCCCACTGGTGTGCGTGAGAAGATGCCGGACGCGGATCTCTTCCGCCGCCCCGGGCGTCGTGAGCGTGAACTCCGGCAAGTACGTGATGACGCGTTCGTCGAGATCAACGACACCACGCTCGACCTGTTGGAGAACGAGAGTCGCGGTCAGGACTTTCGTGACGGATCCGAAAAGGAATCCGGTGTCCTCGCACATCGGCGCGCGCGTGACCACATTCGCCACCCCATGGACCACGACGGTCTGGTCGCCAGCGTGATAAACGCCCGCGAGATAGCCCGGGACCTTGCTCGGCTCGCAATAGGCAATGGCCTGCTCGCGTATGCGCGCTGCGACATCGGTCAGCGTGTCATGGGACACTCTAATATCCCCTTTCGGTGTTCGTCGCGACCGATTTCTTCGGTGCTCGTGGCGACCTTCGCCCGCAGCGAGCGCGGCGGTCACAGACGTCTAGGGCACAAATGCTAGCACCCTGACCCAGGGTCAAGGTCAAGCCATTTCGGAGCGACCGAACCTCGGGTTCCGCGGGTTTCGACTGGAAAGAGAGAGCGGCTTTGACCAGACTAGGCGGACCGCTGGGTGCGGCTCATGTGCCAACCGAAGATGGGACCTGTCGGGAACGCTAGAAATCTGCCCAAGCTAAGGAGCCGACCTAGCTGACTCGTCAGATTGTTGGTGGTTCGTGCTTTCAGTAGAAGGATCCAGCATGAGCGTTATTCAATGACAAGGATTCGGGGGCCATGACACCGCTCACCGAAGGTAACGCCATGCGGATCCGGGAGTTTGTTGAGACTGACTGGCCCAACGTATGGCCGATTGTGCAAGAGATCGTACGCGCGGGGGAGACATTTCCGTACGATCCATCGATGAGCGCCGCGCAGGCCCATGATATCTGGATTGAGGTCCCACCCGGGCTTACGATTGTGGCGGTCGAGGGTGACCGTGTTCTGGGGACGGCCCAGATGGGACCAAACCGGCCTGGGCCGGGTTCACATGTGTCGACCGCGAGTTTTATGGTGGCGTCCGATGCGCGGGGGCGAGGCGTGGGCACAGCACTGTGTCAGTTCGCGTTGAACTGGGCCCGGGAACGCGGATACGCAGGAATGCAGTTCAACGCGGTGGTTGAATCGAATCGAGCTGCCGTGGAACTCTACAGACGGCTCGGCTTCACCGTGGTTGGAACGGTTCCTGGCGCGTTCATGCATCCGGCGCTGGGACGTGTGAGCCTACATATCATGTACCGCGAGCTCTGAAACACAATTCTTGAAAGGCGCACTGACGTTTTAAGAGCTTGGCACGGAGAACTGTGCACAGAGCGTGAGAGCCTGATATTGAGCCGCTGGTAGACGTACGTCGCAAGACGACCGCGGCGTTGAGGGCGTCTTATGCGCCGTGACCGAATTAGCCACCAGCACGGCCGAGGCGAGTAAACTAAGTTCCGGACCTCGACCATACCCGTTCGCTTGCACAATCGATCTGTTTGCTGCTGCTCGACGCACGTAAGAATTCCTTGAGACCACGAACGTGAGAAGGCGGCATTGAGATGTTTCCACTCCGTGATCCCGGAGCCGATCACATCCACATCTTGGTTGAAGGGAGGCTTGCCCGTGCCACCAGTGTCTACGGTGACGCCTTTTCTCATCACGGTGGCGGTGTTGCTCGCCATTCCCGGGCCGGTCACCATTTACATCGTGACGCGCAGCCTGACCCAGGGGAAGCAGGCGGGTTTTGCGTCAATGCTCGGCATCGAGCTCGGGGATCTAACCCACGTAACGGCAGCTACACTCGGGCTGTCGGCATTGGTGATGACGTCGGTCCTTGCATTCACCGTCGTAAAGTACCTGGGGGCGGCATATTTGATCTATTTGGGGGTGCGTGCCCTTTTGTCAGCGGATGATCAGCGCGCGACCCGACCGGGCCGGGCGAGCTTCCGCCGGCTGTTTATTCAAGGGTTTCTCGTCAACCTCACAAATCCCAAGATGGCGCTTTTCTTTTTCGCGTTCCTGCCTCAATTCGTGGATCCTGCTCGCGGCAGCATCGGCTCACAGGTCTGGTTGCTCGGCACTATGTTCGTGGCGCTGGGGGTGGTCGTTGACGGCGCCTATGTCCTGCTGGCCGGCGCGGCGGGACACTGGCTTCAGGGCCTCGCAGCATTTCCTCGGCGCGAACGGTATGTGAGGGGCGCCGTGTACGTCGGGCTGGGCGCCACCGCAGCCTTCGCGGGTCACGACACGCGGTGATGACGCTCTTCTACTCACCGCACGCAGCCAGCGTGGACAACGAGCCAGGAAGCGCTTCTGGGCACCAACAGGGCGAGACCGCATGCGACATCGCTCAGAATGATATCGATACCACCGATCTCAGGAAACGCTACGCCCCTAGGTTTAGGTTTAGGTTAGCCACGGGCGTTACTCATCTCGTCGACCAGCCGCTTGACCGGAGGCGCTTCATGACATCGGGGCTGGGATGCCGAAGGTGAAGCTGAAAATGGGCGGTCGGCGACTCCATCACGGCCTCGACCTGCTCCGGAAACGGGTCGGACGGGCTCGCGGGCAGCGCCGGGGGAGGTAGCTCCAGCGTAGCATGGATGCCGGCGAGCAGGTCAAGCATGGGCGCCGGTCAACACGTCCGGGGCGCTCGTACCCGCCGGCGAACAGATTGACGTTGAACGGCCGGCGCGTGGCGCCGTCCGTTGCGCGGCTCGCCATCGCGGCCGGCGGATCCCGCACGTCCGGGAAAGCCAAGGACAGATGAAGTAATCGCCGCGGCGACGCTCATCCGCACCGAGACCCTCAGGACGTCACCGGTGGCTCCCTGCGGGTGCGTGCGATCACCTCTTCCATTCGGTAGCCGAAGATCTGTGGGCTGCCGATGCCTGCGGCCGACAGCCGGCTGTTGAGCTGGCTGCGGTGATGGATCTCGTGCTCCGCCATAGCCATGAGCAGGCGCCAGACACTAACGTCGCCGCCCGCGAGATCTTTCGTACGCTCGCGCAACCGCCGGGCAGGGACGCTGAGAAGACGCGCCGCCTGTTCTTCGTGCGCGGCCGCGAGCAACGCGCGCGTCGCCGCGAGATCGAGGCTCGGTCCCGGATCGAGAGCGTCGGTCCACCGATCCTCGGCGACCTTGGTGACGAAGAAGCGCTCCGCGCCCGCAAGATGACGAATGATCTCCCCGCAGCTGAGCGCTTGCGGCCAGGGTCGCCACTCCAGGATCTCCGGGGTGACATGGTCCACCGCCACCCACGTCCGGCGGCGAACTCCCTCGAAGTAACGCGCGAACTCCGCAATCGACGTCAGCATGTCGGTGCTCCTATTCTTCGATGGCACCGCCGATCCGGCGCAGGTGCTCGCGCAGGGTCAACGCGGGATCGGCGGCGCGCCGCGCGAGGAAATCGGAGAAGCGCACCTGCCGGCGCAGCGACGTGCCGTGGCGCATCTTCTCCGCCTGCGCGCGCTCCGTATCTCGAATTGCGCGCGCGGCTTCTGCGATCTCTTCCGCCCGAGCCGCCGGCAAAAACACCACCCCGTCTGCATCACCCATCGCCACATCATCGGCTCCCACAGTCCAGGAACCGACGCGAGCCGAGGCCAATGCGTGGGCGTCCCGCGGGTCGAGGCGGAGCGGTCCGGTAGGATACTCGCCGAGGCTGAACACCGGAAGCCCGATCTCAAAGAGTTCCTGCGTGTCCCGGTGCAGTCCCCAGACGACCATTCCTGCCAGGCCGGCGAGTTTTGCCTCCAGGACGATCAAGTCCCCCACGCAGGCTTCGTCTCGCCGGCCGGCGTTGTCGACAACCAGAACCTCGCCCGGCGAGCCCTCCTCCAGGGCTTCGAGAAAGATATCGACGCTCCCATAGTGCCGGGCCGGCCGCACTCTGCCGACAACCACGTCGGATGGGCGCAGCGCGCGAAGATCACACGGCGCACAGCGGACGTCTACTTTGGTGCGCAGACAAGCATCCGCGACGTGAGCCGTCGTCAGGCCCCGGAAGAGCGAGGCCACTCCCGTAGCGTCCATCGTTGCCTCCCTGGTCCCGCCACGATGCGAGTCCGCTGAACCAAGACGGGTGGATCGCTCGTCATGCGGCCCCCGGTGGCGCTCCGCCACCTCGCCGGCAGGAGGACGATTTCATCCCGCGGCATCGCGGCTACCGGACGACAAGCACGATCGACAGTGCGAGCAGGGTGCCCATGGTGATATTGAAGATTCTCTGTCGGCGAGGATCATTCAGGACACGCCGGACGCCGGCGCCGAATGCGAGCCACGGGAAGCAACTCGGCAGCGCCGCGAGGACGAACAGGCCCGCGAGCGAGGTCGCCTGCGCGACCGCACTACCGGTCTGTGTATTGAGAAAGGTGCCCGCGGCCGCGCTCACGATGACCCATGCCTTCGGGTTGCCCCATTGGAAGACGGCGGCGCCGAGAAACCCCACCGGGTTCCCGTCGGCCTGCGAATCAGCCCGGCCGGACGCCGTCGCGATTTTCCACGCGAGCCAAAGCAAGAACGCGCCGCCGACGCCCTTGAGCATCCAATGCAACAGCGGATAGTGGAGAACGAGACTCCCAAGCCCAAGTGGCACCAGGAACATGATCAGCCCCATGCCGGTCACCTGGCCGAGCAGGCTGGGCAGGCCTCGTAGGAGACCTGCCTGCGAGCCCACCGCGGCCAGCATCGTGTTGCTCGGGCCGGGGGTGCCGGCGGCGGCAACGGCGAACAGGAGAAATGCTACGATCTGCTCCGTCGTTATACCCGACCTCCATCGAATCGACAGGCCTCTTCTGGAGGCGAGCCATGCGCTTTCAGCAAAACAGGTGGGCCGGCGAGGGTCTTGAACGATCGTGCCGGGGGACGGTCGCGGGCCGGATCACCAGCACGAGGCCGGTCGAGGGCATCGAGCTCCTCAGCGCGTGGTTCGCGGGTGAAGCCTACCAAAGGCACCGGCACGACGCGTACGCGGTTTGCGTGACCGACTGCGGCGTGCAGGTGTTCAACTACCGCGGCTCGGTCCACGCGAGCACTCCCGGGCAGGTGACCGCGCTCTATCCGGACGAGGTCCACGACGGACGCGCCGGCACCAGCGAGGGGTTCGGGTATCGGATCGTCTATGTCCAGCCATCGCTCCTGGCCGAGGCGCTCCGGGTCCTCCGCGGAAAGCCCGGCCCGCTGCCGTTTGTCGAGGCCGTCTCCGCACACCCGCGCCTCCGGTGCGCGGTCGAGGAAGCCTTTCGCGCCCGGACGCAATCGCTGGCGATGGACAGCGTCGTCCTCGACCTGGCGGAAGGCCTGCTGGCCGGAGAGCAGGGAGGCGCCGGCCCGAGGACGTCTCGGTGCGTCGATGTCCGAGCCCTGGAGCGGGCGCGGCAGTTCCTGGACACGGAAAGGACCCGCGTCGTGCGTTCGATGGAACTCGAGTCGGTCACAGGATTGACGCGCTATGACCTGGCCCGTCAGTTCAGAATCATGTTCGGGACCAGCCCCTACCGTTATCTGCTCATGCGCCGGCTGGACTTCGCCCGCGAGCGGATACACAGGGACCACCCGCTGGCCGAGGTCGCGTACGAAGCGGGATTTGCCGACCAGGCGCACTTCACGCGGGCGTTCAGGTCGGCGTTCGGACTGACCCCCGCGCGCTACCGTGCGCTACGGCGCGCGCTGCCAGCGGGCCAGCGCCGGATGGAGGCTCCGGCCTCATGATCTCGCGGCTCCTGGTGAAACACCTCGTGTATGGCGCCAGGGACCGGGTCGGCGTCATTCCAACGCGCATTGCGGGATCTCGCGCAACGTGCGCAGCCCGAGGCTCGGTATCGGGCGCTCCGCGTGCGTGTCCACGGTGTGGGGGCTGATCGCGAGCCGCGCGGCAATTCCGGCGCGCCGAGGCCCTGAGCGAGGAGCTCGGCGCGGCGGCCGGTGTTGAGATGCGTGGGCGATGCCAGGCTGTGCTGCGACATTCAGGCCGCGTAGCGTGCCGGCAGCACGGCCTGCGGCGCGCGGTCCTCGGATCGGAGTTTCGCGACGATCGTAACGTGGATCAGGAAATAGAGCGGCACGAGCATCGTCGGGATGATGATCCACGGAAGAGTGCCCATCGCCTCTGTGCCCGGTCCTTCTGTGAAGACCCGAAACGGTGTGCCGGGCGCTGAGAGCGCGCCGAGCGTCACCGCGTCGATGAGATCGGCGGCGCCGAGAAGATTCCAGGCAAAGACCCAGCCCCGGTTCTTCGGCCCCCTGGCAGCGATCACCGCCACCGGAATCGCCAGGGCACCCGTCAGCGCGTCACCCCACCCTGCGGCCGGTCCGAACGGCGCAGACATCCGCCCCTGCGCAGCCGAGATCGCCATCAAGATACCCGCAAGCCGGCCGACGTTCACAGCGACGAGCACCGGAAGCGGCACGGAGAGCAACGCGCCTCGAAATTGCGGGCGTGTACCCCACGCGCCGAACAGCAGGGCGAAGAATACTGCGAACGCCACCACGGGAACCGGGATCGGCCCGGCGGCCCCGAGGCCGGAGCGGGCGATCGCGACGACGATGACACTCCATAGCGCCGCGGCGGCGGCGGCCGCGATCTTCGCGAATCGGCGTGCGCGTGAAAACACCAACAGAACGCCGACGACCGCCACATACAGTGCCGGATACGCAATTGCCCCAATGAGCTCGACCATCGATCTCCTCCCTCGTATTGCGTCGCTTACGAAACTCCCTGCGAATCTCGTGCCAGCGTCTGGACCGCGGGCAGCTCCTGCAGATGTGGTGCCGCCGGTCCCCTCCGACGCGCCGTACGACGTGATGCTGCGCCTGCTCTCACGATGGCCCCGCGGCAGTCAGACGGTCGCGGGCAAGCGGGGCGCTTGCCGCTCGGCAGACGAGCCGGTGGCGGGAAACTCGCCGACGAGCATAGGCTTGACCATGACGATTCCCTCCTCTACACTGATCGTCGAATGGTACCAGATGGTACCATCGATGCAGATAATAGGGTGCCGGATGGTACCACGTCAAGGCGGAGTTTGATGGCGGCACGGCGGGCGTCGGAGCGGCGCCGGGCACGCGGTGACGAACGCTCGGTCCGGCAGCGGATTCTGGCCGCAGCCTTCGCAGCTTTTATGAAGCACGGCTACGCGGAAACGAGCACGCGCGAGATCGCCGCGCGTGCACACGTTTCGAAGCGAGAGCTCTATGCGCTGGTCGGCAACAAGCGGAGAATGCTCGCCGCATGTATCGACGAGCGGGCGCAGCGCCTCACCGCGCCCGCGGGGCTGCCCGAGCCGCGTGACCGGGAAAGTTTGGCGCAAGGACTTGCCGCCTTCGGGGTGCGCCTCTTGAGCGAGATAGGCGATCCGGTCGTCATTGCCGTGTTCCGGCTCGCGATTGCCGAGGCCGTGCGCGCGCCCGAGGTCGCACAGATCCTGGACTCTGCCGCCCGCAGGATCACGCGCGCCGCCTTGACAGAGATCATGACCAAGGCTCGGTCATCGGGACTCCTTGGCGGCGATCCCGTGCAGATGACGGAACAGTTCGACGGATTGCTCCGGGGTGATCTGACCTTGGGGTTGCTGCTTCGTGTGATCGATCGTCCGAGCGCCGGCGAGATCGCGCGAAGGGCGCGCGATGCTACGGCGGCCTTTCTCAACCTGTATCCCGAGCCCGAGGGGACCAAGCCGCGGACGCCGCTGGCAAGGAAGCGGTCGGCTGCGGGGTCGAGCGCGCCGCCGTTCCGCGATCGATCGTGACGGGTATCCTACGCTCGAGTTCCTCCCTTCATGCCGCCGCCGCAAACGTCATGCCGGGTCCCGACGGCCCGTATGCGGCTGCGCCGCACGGCGGCTCGACGTGGTCGCGCGGCCGGCAGCGACGTCCGGCCGGCGACAAATTGACAGCCGCAAGCGCAAACTGCTATGATGCTAATCAGCGATGATTAGCTATGCCCCAACCCTCTCGGGCATCGACGCGGCCATCCTGGGAGTCATCGCCTCGAGCCCCGGTCCCGTCGGGCAGGGCGCCATCAACCTGCAACTCCGCAAGCAGGGGATCGTCGTCAGCGTGCCCACCGTGGGGCGGAGGCTCCAGGAACTGGACGCGGAAGGCCTCGTGCGCAAGGTGAGCGTGGAGGGACGGGTGCTCACCGAACGGGGTGTCGCGGCCCTGCGGCGGTACGACGAAGAGGCGCGCCTGCGTCTCTCGGGCGACGCGTTGCTCGACACGCTGCGGCGCGGGGACCGGAGGCACCTGCTGGAACTGCTCGCCGCCCGGCGGGTGATCGAGGGAGAGACGGCGGCGCTCGCGGCCGCGCACGCCTCGCCGCAGGCGATCCGCCGGATGGAGGAGCTGATCGAGCGGCAGTCCGAGAGCATCCGCAAGGGCGAGTCCGGCCGCGACGAGGACGTGTCGTTTCACCTCGAGGTCGCCCGCGCCTCGCGCAACGAGGTCCTGATCTCGCTCGTGTCGCTGCTCCGGCAGCATCGCCGGTACGACCTGCTGATGACGTCGATGCGCGCCGCCGTCGGCGGGCGTCTCGTCGTCGACCATCGCGCCGTGCTGGCGGGGATCCGCGCGCACGACCCGGCGGCGGCGCGCAAGGCCATGGAGAACCACCTCCTGAAGCTCGCGGAGGACCTGGACCGGTACTGGAGGCGGTGGCTCGGCGGCGGCGCCGCCGCGGGCGACGGGGTGACGGGCGGCCTCGGTGGCCGCTGAGGCGGAGGCGGTCGCGGTAACCCCGGTGGCCGGCGTGGACGCCGCCTTCGGTTCCGGAGGGCGGCCGTGACCGGCGTCCGCGCTGGCGCGCGCGAGCACGGGCAGCAGTGCCGGCGGCGGGGCGTCCCGGCCGGCCCATCGCGAGGAGGCGAGGCATGACGAAACGCCAGCACCTCGAGGCCACGCTGCGGCGCGAGATGGCCGCGGCGGGCGTGGACGCGGTGATCGGCGTCTCCCCGGAGAACGTGCAGCACCTCGCGGGGGTGTTCATCATCAGCCAGCGCATGATTCCCGACCGGCTCGCCTTCGCGGTCTACCCGCGGGAGGGCGCGCCGTTCTTCGTGGTGAGCACGGTGGTCGAGTACACGGCGCGCACCCAGTCGTGGATCGACGAGATCGTGCCGTACACCGAGCACGCGGTCCAGCCCGTCGACGGTCTGGTCGGGGCGTTGCAGGACCGCGGACTCGACCGGGGGCGCGTCTGGCTGGAGACGGGCTACCTGCCGGCGCGGGACGGCGACGCCCTGCGCGGGGCGCTGCCGCACCTCGAGATCCTCGACGCGGAGCGCGTGTTGAACCGGTCGCGCATGGTCAAGACGCCGGAGGAGATCCGCCGCATGACGGAGATCGCGCGCGTGTGGGAGACGGCCGTGCAGGATGCCTACGCCGCGACGGCACCGGGCGAGAGCGAGCGCTCGATCGCCGGCCGGATGGTGCGGACGCTCCAAGAGCGCGGCGCGGACTGGGTGCCGTTCGTGAGCTTCGCCTCGGGCCCGGAGCGCACGCTGATCGCGCACTCCGTCCCGGACGACACCCCGGTGGAGCCCGGCCGCATCATGCGGCTCGACATGGTGGGCTTCTTTTGCGGCTACTACACCGACTACGGCCGGATGGCGATCATCGGCGAGCCTTCGCCGGCGCAGCGCGACGCCTACCGCAAGATCGTCACCCTGCAGCGCGAGATGATCACGCGGGCGGCGCCGGGCCGGCGGGCGCGGGACCTCTACCAGGAGTCGGTGGAGATCGGCCGCGAGCTCGGCATGGACTTCGAGATGGACGCGATCGGCCACAGCCTGGGCCTCCGGCTCCACGAGTACCCGATTCTGAACCGGTTTGAGACGGAGACGCTCGCGCCCGAGATGCTGATCTGCGTGGAGATCGCGCACGCCTTTCCGGGCCTCGGCCGGTTCCACGTCGAGGACCTCGTGCGCGTGACCGGCCGCGGCGGCGAGCGGCTGACGACCCACATCGACACGACCGAGATGCTCGTGGTCGGCCGGTAGCCCGATGGGATCCGCGGGGGGAAGGCGGGCGTGACGGCGGGGCGCTACCGGCTCGGGGTGGACATCGGCGGAACGTTCACGGACGTGATGGTGGCCGACGACGCCGGATCGGTCGTCGCCACGCTGAAGACGCCGTCCGTGCCGGGCGCGCCGGAGGAGGCGATCTTCACGGCGCTCGACGAGCTGCGCCGGTCGGGCGTCGCGCCGGAGGATGTGGCGCTGTTCGTGCACGGCACCACGCTGGCCGTGAACACCCTCATCGAGCGGACCGGCGCGACGACGGGGCTGCTTGTAACCCGCGGCTTCCGCGACGTGCTGGAGATCCGGCGGCTCCGGCTGGACAACACCACGGACTTCTACGGGGACAAGTCGCTTCCGCTGGTGCCCCGGGACCTCGTGGTGGAGATCGACGAGCGGCTGCTCGCGGATGGCCGCGTCCACCGGCCGCTCGACCTCGACCAGGTGCGGGAGGCCGTGCGGCGCCTGGCCGGCGCAGGCGTGACCGCGGCGGCGGTCTGCTTCATGCACGCCTATACGAACCCCGCGCACGAGCGGCAGGCTCGGGACCTCGTCCGCGCGGAGTTCCCCTCGCTGTTCGTATGCGCCAGCGCGGACCTGTGGCCGCAGCAGCGTGAGTACGAGCGCTGCCTGGTGGCGGTGATGAACGCGTACATCGGCGCGCGCATGGCGGGCTACTTCCACCGCCTGGAGGCCGGCGCCGCCGCGCGGGGCCTGCGCGCGCAGGCGCTGTCGACGAAGTCCAACGGCGGGGTGATGACCGCGTCCCGCGCGGCGGACGAGCCGGTGCAGACGCTGCTCTCCGGGCCGGCCTCCGGGGTGATCGGCGCGGCCCACGTGGCCCGGCTCGCGGGGGCGACCAGGATCGTCACGGTCGACATGGGCGGGACGAGCGCGGACGTGGCCATCGTGGTCGACGGGCATGCCGCCTACTCCACCGAAAACCAGGTGGGGGACTTCCCGGTCATCATGCCGGCGGTGGACGTGTCCTCGATCGGCGCCGGCGGCGGCTCGATCGCGTGGCTCGACGCGGCGGGCGTCTTGAAGGTGGGGCCGCGCAGCGCGGGCGCGGACCCCGGGCCCGCTTGCTACGGCCGCGGCGGGACGCAGCCCACCGTGACGGACGCATACGTGCACCTCGGGATCATCGCCCCGGACCGGTTCCTGGGGGGGCGGATGCCGCTGGAGCCGGAGCGGGCGGCGGCCGCTCTCACGGCGCTCGGCCGGTCGATCGGGCGCGACTCGCGCGCGGCCGCGCAGGCCATCCTGGACGTCGCCACCGCCAACATGTACGCGCAGTTCACGCCGCTCATGGCGCGCAAGGGCGTGGACCCGCGCGACTTCACGCTGCTGGCGTACGGCGGGGCCGGGCCCACGCACGCGTTTTTGCTGGCCCGGGAGGTGGGCATCGGACGCGTGCTGATCCCGCCGTCGCCGGGCACGCTGTGCGCGCTGGGGTGCGTCGTCGCCGACCTGCGGAACGACTTCGTGCGCACCCTCTACCGCGTCGACTACGAGACGAGCGACGCCGCGCTGGAGGAGGCCTACGCGGAGCTGGAGCGGCAGGGCCGGCGGTGGCTGGAGGAGGAGAGCGCGCAGGGGATTCCGCTCGCCTCCTCGTTCGTCCTCTACAGCGCCGACATGCGCTACGAGGGGCAGGCGTTCGAGATCGAGGTCGCCGTCGCCGGCGAGGAGCGGAGCCGCCGCGCCGCGATCGCCCGGCGGTTCCACCAAGCCTACCACGCGATCTTCGGGGTGAGCGACGACGAGGCGCCGGTCGCCTTCGTCAACTTGCGCGCGACCGTCGTCGGCGTGACGGCAAAAGTGTCGCGCCTCCGGGCGCCGGCGGGCGCAGCGCCCGCCGGCGCCCGCGAGACACGGTCCGTGTTCGTCGACGGGCGCATGCGGGACGTGGCCGTGCTCCCGCGCGCCGCGCTCCGGCCGGACGGGTGGACGCCGGGCCCGCTCGTCGTGGAGCAGTACGACACCACCACGTTCGTGCCGCCGGGATTCCGGGTACGCGCGGACGACGTCGGGAACCTCGTCGGGGAGGCCGCGCGATGACCACGGACCCGGTGTTCCTCGAGATCTTCAAGAACCGGATCCAGGCGATCGCGGAGGAGATGGCAAACGTCGTGCTGCGCACGGGGTTCACCGTCTTCGTGAAGGAGACGGCGGACTTCGGGACGTTTCTGCTCTCGCCCGCCGGCGAGACGTTCGGGTCGCCGGTCGTGACCGGCGTCAACCTGTCGCTCGGCATCCCCGGGGAGGGTGTCGTGGCCGCGGTCCCGGAGTGGCACGAGGGCGACATCGTCATCACCAACGACCCGTACGCGACGGCCGGGATGTCCACGCACCTCGCGGACGTGTTCCTCGTCAAGCCGATCTTCGCGGACGGGCGGATCATCGCGTTCGGCTGTTGCTTCGTGCACAGCTCGGACGTCGGCGGGAAGGTACCGGGCAGCATCTCGCCGACCTGCTACGACATCTTCCAGGAGGGCGTCCGGATCGCCCCCGTGAAGCTCTACGAGCGCGGGCGGCTCAACGAGCAGATCCTGCGCATCTTTCTCGACAACTGCCGCATCCCGGAGCAGAACTGGGGTGACCTGCGGGCGCTCATGGCGTCGCTCCACACCGGCGAGCGCCGCCTGCACGAGCTCGTGGCCCGCTACGGCGCCGCCGAGGTCGAGCAGGGAATCCAGGACCTGCTGGCCTACGCGGAGCGCCGGGTGCGGGCGATGATCCGGGAGATCCCGGACGGAGCGTACACGTTCTGGGACTATCTGGAGGGCGGCCCCGGCGGCTACCCGATCCGGCTGCGCTGCCGGCTGGTCGTGCGCGGTGACGAGATCCTCATGGACTTCGAGGGCACCGACCCCCAGGTGCGCGCCGCCTTCAACCTGCCGTCCTGCGACAAGCAGGGCCACTACATGCTCGTCCCGTCGCTGGTGCGGTACTTCCGGACCCTCGACCCGGCATGCCCGTGGAACACCGGGATGGTGCGGATGGTCCGGAACCGCGCGCCGGCCGGCAGCGTCCTGAACCCCGAGCCGCCGGCCGCCTGCGGCGTGCGCGCCGCGACGTTCATCCGGCTCATGGACGTCGTGATCGGCGCGCTGAGCCAGGCCCAGCCGGACCGGTTGCCGGCGGTCGGCGCCGGCCAGGCCTGCATTGTGCTGCTGGCGATGGACGACGTGCGCACCGGCAAGCGCCAGGTCGGCGTGGTGCAGCCGATCTGTGGGGGCTCGGGGGCGCGCCCGATGCGCGACGGGATCGACGGGATGGACTTTTCCGTGGGCTACCTCCGGAACGTCCCCGCGGAAACGCTGGAGACCGACATGCCGATCCTGATCGAGCGGTACGGGCTGCGCCCGGACTCGGGCGGCGCTGGCCGGTACCGCGGGGGCACCGGCATCGAGCTCACGGTGCGAGTGTTCGCGCCGGACACGGTGATGACCGCGCGCGGCATGGAGCGGATGCAGTTCCGGCCGTGGGGCCGGCTCGGCGGGCTGCCTGGCGAGAACGGCACCGCCGTGAAGAACCTGGGCACGCCGGAGGCGGCGCCCACCGGCCGCATCGATGAACTGCTGCTGCAGCCCGGGGACACGGTCACGTTCCTCTCGCAGGGCGGGGGCGGGTACGGCGACCCCTACGAGCGCGACCCCGAGGCAGTGGCCGCGGACGTGCGGCGCGGCCTCGTGTCCCCCGAGGCGGCACGACGCGACTACGGCGTGGCGGTCGCCGCCGGCCGCGTCGACCCGGCCGGGACCGAGGTCCTCCGCCGTAGCCGGCCGCCCCGGCGGACGCCGTTCGTCTTCGGTCCGGAGCGGGACGCCTTCGAGGCCGTGTGGACGGACGCGATGCAGACGGCTCTCAACCGGGCGCTCATGGAGCGTCCGCTCCCGCTGCGCAACTACCTCAAACAGCGGGCGATGGCAGACGTGGACCGGCGCGCCGCGACGGGCCGCGTCCCCGCGCCGGAGGAGCTGGCGGCGGTCGTGCGGGGGCTCGCCGAGGGCATGGCCGGGGCGTCCCGCGACCGCATCGCGCCCGCGGCCACGCCGTCCCGACGCGCGTGACCCGGGCGGGGCCGGCCGGCTGACCGGCCGCGGCTACGCCGTCCCGAACACGAACGCCACGGTGTCGCCGCTCACCGCGGTGCGGTTGCCGGCGACCGGGTAGGTGATGACCCACCCGTCGATCGGGCTGGCGATCGTTTCCACCGCCTCCCCGAACACGTCGTAGAGCACCGCGACGGGCTCGCCCGCGGCCACTTTGGAGCCGAGCGGCCGGAGCGGCCGGACCAGGCCACCCTTGTCGCAGACGAGGTAGCGGCGGTTCGTGAGCCGCCCTGGGATGACCGGGACCTCCGTCTGCGGCTCCGGGGCCCCATCGAGCATCCCGAGCGCCTTCATCACGTTGAGGACGCCGAGGAGCCCCGCGCGGACCGACGGTTCCTCCCACACGTATCCGCCCGACAACTCGACCGTCAGCGCGGGCTTGCCGGCCTGGATCGCCGCGTCCTGCAGGGTGCCGGCGAGACCCAGTTGCCCGACGGGCCCGACCGAGACGCTGATGCCGAAGGCGTTGGCCAGCGTCCATTGCCCGTCCCACGCCGGCCCGGACCCGCCGGTGCGGACGATGTTGAAGCAGACGGCGCCGATGGCGTTGGAGTGGATGTCGAGCACCGCGTCCGAGCGCGCGACCCCCTGGTGGAAGAGGTCGTGGGCGACGCGCTGCGTCAGCGTGCCCGCGGCGTCCCCGGGGAACACGCGGTTGATGTTCACGCCGTCGTGGACCGTGAGCCGGGCGCAGGTGAGGAACGCCACCGGATGCTGTACCGGGGCCGCGACGACCGTGCCGCGGAGCGCGCGCGGGTCCAGCCGTTCCCGCATCAGGCGGCGGATGACCTCGCACCCAGGGATCTCGTCGCCGTGCACGGCGGACCCCACCCACAGCATGGGCCCGGGGGCGGCGCCGTGCGCGACGACGAGCGGGATGCGCACGCGCGTCCCGTCGCGCAGGTAGGCGCTGTCGATGTACCCCGTCCCGAGGTTGCCCGGGCCGACCCGGACCGTGCCGATCTCGAACGGCTGGCTCATGCGTCCGTGGCCTCCTCGCGGCGCGCCGGGCGCTACTCCCGCTCGACGAGCCGCCGGTACTCGTGCGTCTTGAGGATCGAGACCGCCACCAGGACCAGGACGACGGCGAACGCGATGAGGATCGCGGAGATCGCCGCCAGCGTGGGGTCCTGGTAGTTCTGCTCGTAGTTGAACATCGCGATCGGCAGGGTGTTGTTGCGGGGCCGCGTGATGAACAGCGAGACCTCCACCTGGTCCCACGACGTCACGAACGCGAACAGCGCGCTCACGATCAGGCCGGGCCGGATGGTCGGGAGCGTGACCAGGAAGAACGTGACGATCGGGTTGGCCCCGAGATCCATCGCGGCCTCCTCGTACTCTCGGCCCGCGGTCTGCAGGTTGGCGGCCGTGATGGACATCACGAACGGCAGGCCGAGCAGCGCGTGGCCCAGCACGAGCCCGGTGCGGGTGCCGTAGAGGCCGATGCGGATGTAGAGCAGGAAGAGCGCGGCCCCGAAGACGATCGCCGGCACGATGATGGGGAGGAGGAGGAAGGAGCGCGCGAGCTCGCGGTGGCGGAAGCGGTAGCGCGTCAGCCCGTAGGCGGCGAGCGTGCCCAGCGTGACGGCGACCGCGGTGGCGCCGACGGCCACGACCAGCGAGTTGACGAGTCCCGCCCGGAACTCCGGCACCTGCAGCACGTTGGCGTACCAGCGCAGTGTCACGCCCGGCAGCGGGAACGTCCCGTAGGTGGACGGGTTGAACGAGTCGATCGTCACGAAAATCAGCGGTGCGAGCATGTAGAGCCCCACCGCGCCCAGGAAGGCCCACAGGGCCAGGGTGACGGGGTCCCGCCTGGCGGCGGTCATTCGCGCTCACCGGCCGCGGCCAGGCGGCGGCGGAAGAGCACGTTGGAGGCGAACATCGCGGTCCAGACCAGCGTGATGAGGACGATCGCCTCCACGGCCGCGAGGGGCCAGTTGAGGTCCGAGATGTTCTCGTAGATGAGCAGCGGGAGGACCTGGACGCGCCCGCCGCCCAACAGTTGCGGGGTGACATAGGCGTTCATCGCCAGCACGAACGTGAGCTGCGCGGCCGCGTACAGCCCGGGGAACGACAGCGGCCACGTCACCCGGAGGAACGTCTGTGCTCGCGTCGCGCCCAGGTCGGCCGACGCCTCCCGCAGCGCGGGATCCATGCGCAGCAGGATGCTGAGGATCGGAAACACGGTGAACGGCAGCAGCACGTGGACGAGCGCGATCGCCACCCCCGTGAAGTTGAAGACCAGGCGCACCGGCCCCGCGACGAGGTGCGTCACGGTCAGCAGCCAGTTCACGAGCCCGCCGCGGGAGAGGATCACCAGCCATCCGTACGCGCGGACGATGCTGCTCGTGAGCAGCGGGGAGAAGACCAGGATGTAGGCGGCGATCACCCAGTTGGGCCGCCGGATCTTGGCGATGGCGTACGCGGTCGGGTAGCCGATGGCCAGGCAGATCGCGGTGGTGGTGACGGCGAGACGGATCTCTTCCCAGACCACCCCGGCGTAGAAAGGGTCGGTGAAGAACCGCCGGTAAGCCTCGAACGTGGCCCGCGGCTCGATGCGGGTGCCGGTGAAGTGGTAGGCGCTGTTGACGAGCAGGATGCCGAGCGCGGTCAGCAGGAGGCCCGCGATGAACACCACCGCGGGGCCGAGGAGCCCGGGCACGACGAGCGCGCGGCCGCGCGCCCAGCCGGTGCGCCCCGGCGCGGCCGCGGCGTTCATTCGGTGAGGACCACCCCGTCGTCCCGGCGCCACGCGACGATCACCGCGGCGCCGCGCTCGATGGCCGCAGCCCCGTCCGCGTGGACCTGCGCGATGAGGGGCGCGCCCCAGGCGGCCGCGAGCCGGTACTCGATGAAGGCTCCCTTGAAGATCACGTCCTGGACCCGGGCGTCGATCCGGTTCTCGTAGCCGGCGGGCGCCGGGCCGGTGGGCGCCAGGAGCCGCACGCGCTCCGGCCGCACGCACAGCACCACCGCGTCCCCGGCGCCCGCCGCGGCGGGCGGCGCGACCAGACGCTGGCCGGCGGCGCGGAGCAGGGTCTCGCCGGGGCCGCGCGCTTCGACGCGCGCCTCGAACAGGTTGCTGTCGCCGAGGAACGTCGCCACGAACCGCGTGCGCGGCCGCTCGTAGACCTCGCGGCCGGTCCCGATCTGCTCCACCGTGCCGTGGTTCATGACCGCGATCCGGTCGGACATCGTCAGGGCCTCGGTCTGGTCGTGCGTGACGTAGACGAACGTGGTCCCTACCCGGTGCTGGATCTGCTTCAGCTCCACCTGCATTTGCATCCGCAGGCGGAGGTCGAGCGCCCCCAGCGGCTCGTCGAGCAGGAGCACCCCGGGTTCGTTGACGAGCGCGCGGGCGATCGCGATGCGCTGCTTCTGTCCGCCGCTGAGCTGGTGGATCCGGCGGGACTCGTACCCGGCGAGATCCACGAGCTCCAGGGCGCCGCGCACCTTGCGGCCGATCTCGTCGCGGGGCAGCCGCCGCAACCGCAGCCCGAACGCGATGTTGTCGTAGACGTCGAGGTGCGGAAACAGCGCGAGGTGCTGGAAGATGAGGTTCGTGTCCCGGCGGTACGGTGGGATCGTGTCCGCGAGCCGCCCCTGCAGATACACGTGCCCCTCCGTGGGCGTCTCGAAGCCGCTGATCATGCGCAGCACCGTGGTCTTGCCGCAGCCGCTCGGGCCGAGCAGCGAGAAAAATTCGCCCTCGCGGATGCAGAGCGACACGTCGCGGACGGCATGGACCGGTCCGTACCGCTTGTGGACGCGCTGCAGGTCGACCGCCGGCGGCGCGGACGCGGCTGTCATGCCACGGCCCGGGGGCGCGCCGGAGCCGGCGCTACATCTTGGCCTTGACCTCGCGGTCCCACCGCTGTTTCCAGGCGTTGTTCTGCGTGTTCGTGGTGACCCAGTCCGGCTGGATCGCCTTCTCCACCACGCTCGGCTGGAAGACCGCCTCCTGCTGCAGTTCGGGCTTCAGCGAGACGCCTTTCACCGCGGGGATCGTCGCGGTGAGGTTGCAGTACCGCTCGATCGTGGGCTTGGAGAGGTAGGTGTTGATCACCTCCGATGCGACCGCCACCTGGTCGGGCGTGGAGCCCTTGATGATATCGAAGTAGTAGGTGAAAGCCACGACGCCCTCCTTGGGGATCGCGTAGGCGAAGGGGCCGTTGCCGCCCGGGGTCTCCTGGTTCCAGGTGATCGCAAAACTGGTGAAGTACGGCGCGATCAGGGCCTCGCCGCGCGCCAGGGCGTCCTTGACCTGCTCGTTGGTGGTGAAGAGGGCGAGGAACTGCCCGTCCTGCGCCGCCTTGCTGAACTTCTCGAACGTCGCGTCGATGTGCTTGGCGTCGCCGCCGTTCGCGTAGGCGACCCCCAGCAGTCCGTTGAACCCCCAGGCGTAGTCGAAGAGCATGACCTTGCCCTTGAAGCGGGGCGCAAACAGGTCGTTCCAGCTGGTCGGGGGTTCCTTGACGAGTTTCTTGTTGTAGAGGATCCCCACGGCGCTGAAGCCCCATCCGATGCCGGTGTCGTGCGGCCGGTGGTAGCTCGGGTGGACGTTCGCCATGTTGGGGATCTTCGCGGGGTCGAGGCTCATCCAGATGTCGTCGAGTTCGCCCTTCGTCTGGGCGTCGACGTTGAAGAAGCCGAAGTTGATGAGCGGTTTGTTGGGATCCACCTGCCGTTGCGCCACGATCTTCGGGTAGGTGACCGCGTTCGTGCCTTCGTACAGCTCGATGTTGACGTTGGGGTTCGCCTTCTCGTAGGACGCCTTGACCTCCCTCGGCACCACCCCCTGGCCGCCCCCGATCCAGATGAACTCCGTGAGCTGCACCTTGCGCCCCCCCGCGACCGGCGCCGCCGCGGCCCGGCCCGGGGCGCCGAGCGCGACCCCTCCCCACGCGCCCAGGCCGATCGCGGCGCCGGCCGCGCCTCCCCGCCGCAGGAGCTCTCTCCGGGTCATGCCGTGCCGCCGTCCCCGTTCCATCGTCCCGCCCCCTTTCCGTCCTGCTGACGAGCCGCGGCGTTTCGAGCGCCGCGGCCGCCGCCCCTCCGGTCCCCGTCCGATCGTGGTCTCAGGTTACAGCATATAGTAGGGTACCTCGACGTTCACGACCATGCCCCGCTCCAGCACGGCCCCCGTGTACGACCAGTACCAATGGTAGGTGCAGCTCATCTCGGGGGCGGACAAGCCCGGACGGCCCGGCTCGTCGCAGCCGGGCCGAAGTGCGCCGGCGCTGAGGTAGGACACGGTGGCGCGTCGCCCATGAGGGCAGGCGACCGGCGCGGGCTTGCTTCGCGCCACATCGGTGCGCGCCGCGATCGGGTCAGACGGGGAGACACTCGTGGAGCCATGCGCGCCGGGCGCCTGCGGTCTCATCGGCCGCCGCGAGGAACCGCCTCCCCCGCGGCGCGCCGCGGGCCCGGGGCCGCGCCCGTCTGGCCGCCGGCGCCGCACGCGGAAGTCAGCGAAACGCCGGAATAGCTAATCATCGGTGAGTAGCATAGTACCAACCCAGCCGCGAGGCTGTCAATTCAACGATGCGCCGCGGTGCCGCGGCGAAAACTGCGTACGGTCAGTACTCGCCCGCCTCGCCGTCCCGGGGTCCGCAAAGCGCGGCCCCGGCCGGCCGGATTGGCCGGTCGGGGCCGGGTAAGAACGTGGCGACGGCTGCGGCTTCCCCGTGACTATCCAAAGAGTCGGAGTGTGCCGAGCAGCGCGCGCAGCGACGTGATGTTTCCGAGCGGACGTCGGATCTGAACTCGTGCGGGACGCTGGCGTCCGTCGACGCGCGGGTTATCGCTCGACCTTCCGCTCCTGCGCCGCCGCGCGGCGCCCTGTGGCCTCGCGGATCCTGCTGAGAATGTGGCTCCATCCCCGTCCCACGCCGTCGCGATGCTCCGGAGCGATCGGCCCAAACGCCCGATGCGTCACGGTGAGACGCGTCGCGCCGCCGTCCGCCGTCAACCGCCACTGCACGTGCTGGGCGACCGGATACGACATGAACATCGGCCCGTAGATCTCCAGGAGCGCGGGAGGTTTGATCACCTGCACATGCCCCCACAGGTGGCCCGCATTGTCCCCGAGATCTCGGTACCAGCGGCCTCCCGGCCACGGTTCCAGTTTCATCGGGAACGCGGACCCCTCGGGGGTGTCGAAGTGCGGCCCCAGTTGCTCCAGGAGCGCCTCGAATACGACCCCGATCGGGGCCGAAATCTTCTCCTCCTTCACCACCTCTAGCGTGCGGTCAGTCTGGTCAGGCGTGCTTGTCACCATCGCGACTCCTCCCTGTGCTGGTCTCTGCCTCGTGCGGTGGAGCTCATCGTGCCGTCATCTTGCGTTCCGCCCGTTCTTTGACGCGACTGAGGTGATGCGTCCAGAAGCGGTCAAAGGTCTTGACCCAGTCGTGCACCGGCTTCAGTTCCTTCGCGTTGAGCCGGTACAAGCGATGGCGCCCGCGCCGGCTCACGGTCACGATCCCAACGCTGCGGAGCACCCGAAGATGCTTTGACGCGGCCGGCTGTGGAATGCGGAGCCGCTCGGCGACCTCGCCGACCGTGTGGGCCCTGCCGTCTACGAGCGCATCGACGATCGCCCGCCGCCGCGGCTCCGCGATCGCATTGAAGACATCCGAGGTCGTCGCGGCACGCGGCATGACCGGATTATATATACCGATATGGGAATATGTCAAGGGTCGATAACGATTCAGCCCGCCACGCCTTAACGGCACCCCGGCGGCCCAAGCAGGATGCCGGTCCTGTCGTGAGGGAACTCGGAAGCAAGCGCCGTGCGCGCCGGCATCCCGCACCCGGCCGCAGGTCGCCAGGACAACCGGCACGCCCTCTGACGCGCACCCGGCTGGGGTGAAAGGACACGATCGTGATGCGGCTTCCGAATCGAGTGGTGCTGGTGACCGGCGCAGCGCGGGGCCTCGGGTGGGGCATCGCGCGCGCCTTCGGGCTCGCCGGAGCCGCGGTGTGCGCCGTGGACATCAACGGCGATGACCTTGCACGGTGCGAACGCGACCTCGCCGCGGACGGCGCGGTGTTCCACACGGGCCGTTCGGACGTCGCGAATCTCCACGAGTGCGAGCGCGTGGTGCGGGAGATCGTCGACCGCTGGGGGCGTCTCGACGTCGTGGTGCACAACGCGATCTACATGCCGCTGCTCACCTTCGACGAGACCACGCCGGGCGAGTGGTCCCGGCAGCTCGACGTCGGCATCGGGGGACTGTTCAACTGTACCCACGCCGCGTGGAGCCAGATGAAAGCGCAGGGCGGCGGCCACATCATCGGCGTTGCCAGCGGCTCGAGCATCCGCGGCTACAAGAAGGAGGTTGCCTACTGTGCGATCAAGCACGGAGTCGAAGGCTTCGTCAAGGCGCTCTCGCTCGAGGCCGCCGAGCACAACATCGCCGTGAACACGATGGGACCGGGTGCGCGCATTAAGCCGACGCGCATGACGTGGGAGGAGTACGACCGGGCGCCGGCGGATGTGCGGGCGCAGTGGGCGGATCCCGTGGAGCTCGGCAGGGGCTGGGTGTGGCTCGCCGGGCAACCTCCGCGCCGCTTCAGCGGATACCGGTTCGACGCCGGAAGGATCGTCGAGACGATCGCGCGTGAGGGCGACACCTTCGAGTTCCGGCCCGAGAAGGTCACCCTCTACCCGGAGGATTTTCGCGCGCGCCAGGAGTGGTACCGCCGCTACCTGGACTAACCTGCGCGAGCGGCCAGGAGGATACGTGGACACGATCTACGGGGCGTTGGAATGGCGTGCGTTGCGGATTACCGGCCACGCGGCGGCCCAACACATCCCGCTGAAGTACAGCGAAGCCGGGACCGCCGGGCCGCGGGCAACACTCGTGGCCGGCACGCACGGCGACGAGGGCCCGTGGTCGGCGCTGGCGATCAAGATGCTGTGCCTGCTGCCGGCCAACGATCTCGTCGGGCGCCTCCGCGTGATCTTCACGGCCAATGCGCTGGCCGCGGAGGTCGAGCGCCGCAACTCGTGGATCGATTCGCCCAACGCGATCGACCTGGACGGCGTGTTTCCCGGCAATCAGGAGGGGTCGCATACCGAGCGGCTCGCCGCCGCGCTTGCGCCGCTGATCGCCGACAGCGATGTCGTGATCGATCTTCACGGCGGCGGGACGTGGTGCATCAACGCGTTCGTCAAGCGCTTCGCCGGCTCGGAACAGCTGGCCGCCGACCTCGGCGCCCCCTTCATCCGGGAGGCCCCGGACAAGCGCGGGGGCCTGACAACCTACGCCCGCTCGCTCGGCATCAAGGTCGTGAACGTCGAGGTAGGCGGTCGGTCCAGCCGGGAGATGTACTGGACGGAGCGCAACGTGGCGGGGCTCAAACGCGCCTTACACAACTGTGGCGTCCTCGCGCTGGACACGCCACCGGCGCCGGCCGACACGGCCGTCGACGTGGGCCCGACCACGCCCCTGCGTGCGAAGGTCGGCGGGATTTTCGTTCCCACGCTTCGCGAGGATGCGGTCGGTACGATTGTGCCTGGGGGCGCGGAAATGGGAAAGATCCTCGACCTTCACACGCTCGCCGAGTTGCAGATCTTCACCGCGCCCTTTGCGCGGACAGCCATGATGCTGATGCGGCCGCAGATCTGCACCGTCGAAGGGTCCGCCCTCGTGTACGTCGTGGCTGCGCCCGTCTGAGAAGTCCGCCGTCTCGTTGTCGTTCCCGGCGCCGGGGCGGACGCCTCTGCCGCCGGGTTCGGCGCGGGGCGTGCGCCGCCGCTTGCGCGGGTAGTCGACGCCGCGCCGGTAGTTGATCGCATTTACGGCCGGGCCAACGAGACAACCGCGTCCACCGCGCGAGGATCGATGGGGAGCGAGGGATCCTCGTAACCCCGTAGGATCGCGGCCTGCGACGTTGTGTCGGGCGCGTACTTCAAGACGTGGTTCATCCCGCCGACGATGACGAGCCGGGCGGACGGCCTGGCGCGCGCCAACGCCTCCGCGTCGGCGACGCTGACCTGTACGTCTGCCGTGCCTTGGACGATGGTTACGGGCGGGCCGACCTTCGCGATCTCCACGGCCGGATCGAATCGGAACCACGAGATGAGATACGGCTGGACCGACGGCCGAAACAGGGGGACGAGTTCCGCCGGCACGTGAGCCACGGCATGCCCCTGGTCCAACTGCGCGATGATGCCGTCGGCCTGCGCATACAACGCCGGCGGCAGCTTGGGTTTGAGTTGCTCCCGCAAGACCGCTGCCGCCGGGCGCCCGGCGCCCTCCAGGCTGACGAACCCGTCGGCCGGTCCTCGCTGCACGGCGATCATGCCGACCAGTGATCCTTCGCTGTGCCCGGCGACGACGATCCTGGAAAATCGTCCGTCGGACCGCAATCGGCGCAACCACGCGGCGGCGTCGTTGACATACGTCTCGAAGCGCAGATCGCGCTCCGCCGCCATGGCCGCGGCGCTCGCGCCGACGCCGCGCTTGTCGTAGCGGACCGAGGCGATGGAGTTGGCCGCCAATGCCGCGGCCAGCAGTTCGTACGCATTGGCGCGGACCTGACTGCTGTTGCCGTTGCGATCCGTCGGCCCCGAGCCGGGGATGATCAACACGACCGGCACCGGTGTCCGCGACGGAACGTCCAACGTGCCGTGGATGACGCCCGTGGTGGTGACCAGGCGCAACTCGGACGAGCGAGCCGACGCCGCGGGGGGCAACGCGAGCGTCGTCGCCATACCGCCGGCAACGCGCAGGAACCCCCGGCGCGCGATCCGGATCGGCGGCGCCTCGCCGCCGCGCGCGCGGGAGCGAGATCGTTGCCGCCTCACCATCGCGCTACCGCGGCAAGCGGAGCGCGGGCCGGGCAGCCGGCGGACTGAACTGTGCGGTTCATCTTCATCCTGAGATCTCAGCCCCCCGCGCACGTTTCGGGCTCTTGCTGTGGACACCCTGTAGTGGAAACGCTGCAATGGGCAAACCCGTGTCTCGGCTTGTGAACGACCCTTTGAGGTCTACCGGCGGCAAGACGCGGGCATCGGCATGATTTCTCCTGACATCCTCGAATACTCCGACCTAGGAACCCCGAGGTGAACGTTCTCCGATAGGGATTCAGGAGGATCCCGTCGCATGACCCGGCAAGCCCTCGCGGCCGTGCTGGCGGCAACCGGGATCAGGGTCACGGATCCCGATATCGCACGCGTCGAGGTACTCGTGGCAGCCCTGCGGGCTGATGGCGAGCGCCTCACAGCGCGCGTCGACCTCGACGCGCAGCCGTTCACCCAGATCGGTCAACTCGGAGCCGCGGGGTCATCCCCGTGATCGATGTGTCGGCCATGACCGTGGCGCGGGCCGCGGCTGCATTCCGGGCGGGGCGTTTTTCCCCGCGCGACCTCGCCGAGACGTACCTCAAGCGCGTGCGCGAGCTCGACGGTGCGCTCAACAGCTACCTGACGGTGACATCAGACGCCGCGCTGTCCGCAGCCGAGCGTGCGGCGGAAGAACTGGCGCGCGGCATCGACCGTGGGCCGCTCCACGGAATCCCGGTCGCGTACAAGGACCTCTTTGACACAGCCGGGGTGAGAACCACCGCTGCCTCACGGATCTACGCGCACCGGGTGCCGGATCGGGATGCCGAGGTGGTGCGCGCGCTCTCGAATGCCGGGGTTGTCCCGATGGGCAAATTGAACATGCTCGAGTTTGCCTACGGCGTCGTCCATCCCGACTACGGCCCCGCCCGCAACCCGTGGAACTTGGAGCGATCATCGGGCGGATCGTCGAGCGGGTCCGCCGTGGCGGTTGCGGCCGGCCTGTGCCTGGCAGCCCTGGGGAGCGATACCGGCGGCTCGATTCGGATGCCCGCCGCCTGGTGTGGCGTCGTCGGGTTCAAGCCGACGTACGATCTGGTGAGCCGCGCCGGCGTCGTGCCGTTGTCTTGGTCGCTTGATCACGTAGGCCCGCTGACGCGAACCGCCTACGACGCGGCGCTCATGCTCGAAGCGATGGCCGAGCGGCCGGACGGCATACGTGACCGAGGGCGCGGGTTTCAGGCGGCCGCGCTCGATGACGTGGATGTCCCTCATCTTCGCATCGGTGTGCCGCGACAACTCCTTGATACCGGCGTCGACGATGCCGTCCGCCGGGTCGTTGAGGACGCTCTGTCGGATTTGGCTGAGTGCGGCATGGCAGTAGAGGACGTTTCGCTGGGCGATGCGGACGACATCTTGGCGGCGGAACTCACGATCCTCTTTGCGGAGGCGTCCGCGTTTCACATCCGGTGGCTGCGTGAGCGCGCGGAAGATTACGCGCCGCTCACCCGTGATCGCCTCGAAGCGGGCATTGCCATTCCGGCTGTTCACTACATCAACGCGTTACGGGCGCGCGAGGCCATCGTTGGAGCGTTCCGGGATGTCTTCCGCAACGTCGACCTGGTGGCGTTGCCGAGCGCGCCGACGACCGCCATCCGTCTGGACGAGACGTCGCTCTCCATCAATGGGGCTCCGGTCGACATCTTTCGGGGCTTGATCCGGATCACCGGTCCCTTCAACCTCACGGGAACCCCGGCAATATCGGTCCCATGCGGCTGCGCGCCGGACGGGCTGCCGGTGGGCCTGCAGCTCGCGGGCCCGTGGCATGCGGACCACGTTGTCCTCGCGGCCGCGCGCGCGTTTGAAGAACGCCGCGCCGCGCCGCTGCGGCTGCCTCCCCTCGGCGAGCATCTTCGCCGATGATCGCCTTTCTGGTACGCCGGATGCTGGCGATGGTGCTGACGCTCCTTGGTGTCTCCATCGTGGTGTTTGGGATGTTGCACGCGGTGCCGGGTGATCCCGCGCAAATCATGCTCGGTCCGGAAGCCGATGCGCACGCGTTGCAGGCGCTTCGCCACGAGCTCGGTCTGGATCAACCCGTGTATGTCCAGTACGTTCGGTGGCTGCGGAATCTCATGCGGGGGGACCTCGGGACGTCCATCGTGTTGCGCCGCTCCGTGTTCGGGGAGGTCATGCAGCGATTTGATCACACGCTGTTGTTGGCGCTGGCGGCGATTGTCGTGTCGTTCGCAGGCGGGATCGCGATCGGCGTCGTTTCCGCGATTCGGCGAGGGTCGCTCTTCGATCGGACCGCGATTCTCTTGGCTACCGGCGGGCTGAGCTTGCCGTCCTTTTGGTTCGCGCTCGTGCTGATCGTCGTCTTTTCGCTTAAGCTTCGATGGCTGCCCGGTACCGGTATGGCGTCGGCGGTCAATGGCGGAGGCGTGTTGGATATCTTGCGCCATCTCGTGCTCCCGGCCGTCGCCCTGGCCGTGATCCCACTCGCGGTGATTGCGCGGTATACGCGGTCGGCCATGCTGGAAGTAAGCAACCAGGACTACGTCCGGACGGCTCGGGCCAAAGGGCTTCCGGAACGAGTGGTCACGGTGCACCACGCGTTCAAGAACACGCTGGTCGTGTTGATCACGATGCTCGGGCTTCAAACCGGCTTCCTCCTGGCAGGCGCCGTGTACATCGAGAATGTGTTTTCGTGGCCGGGGATCGGCCAGATGCTCGTGAACGGTATCTTGACCAGAGACTTTCCGCTGGTGCAGGGCGGCGTCTTGATCGTCGCCACCACGTACGTTGTGATCAACGTGATCACGGACATCGCGTATGTCTACTTCGACCCGCGCGTGCGCCTGTCATGACGGCGGTGGAGGCAACGTGATGGACGTCGCCCAGCGGATCCGCCCCGGGGCGCCGGCTCCAACCGGAGCGTGGCGCAGATGGCTGCGGCGCGACCCGGTCGCGGTCGTCGCGATCGGGATCCTCGCCGGCATCACGGCTGCGGCGGTCAGCGCTCCCCTCTTGCCACTCGCGAATCCGGATACCCCGCACTTTGGTGAGCGTCTACTGGCCCCGTTGGCCAGCGGATTTGTGCTCGGCACGGATCAGCTCGGCCGCGACGTACTCTCGCGCCTGGTCTGGGGCGCGCGTGTCTCGTTGGTGGTCGGAGCCGCGGCGTCGCTCATCGCGTCGACCTGCGGCTCCATGGTGGGGATGATCGCCGGTTTGGCCGGGGGCAAGCTCGACAACGTGCTCATGCGGCTCATCGACTTGATGCTGTCGTTCCCGTACGTGATTCTCGCCATCGCGCTGGTCGCGGTGCTCGGGCCGGGGCTGTTCAATGCCATGATCGCGATCGCGGTGGCCAATGTTTCCTACTTTGCACGCAACATCCGCGGCAACGTCCTCACCCTGTTGGGGCAGGGGTATGTCGAAGCCTCCAGGGCCATTGGCGCCGGCACGGGGCGCCTGCTCCTGCGGCATGTCCTCCCGAACCTCGTCCCGCCGCTCCTGGTGCTCGTTTCCATGAACATCGGATGGATGATCACCGAGACGGCCGGGTTGTCGTTTCTAGGGCTCGGCGCGCAACCGCCGCAGGCAGACTGGGGATCCATGCTCGGCGACGGGCGGCAGTTTGTCACGGTGGATCCCTACGTTACCCTGATCCCCGGCGTCGCAATTCTCCTGTTGGTGCTCGCCCTCAATATCCTGGGGGACGCCCTCAGGGATCTCCTTGACCCCCGATTACGGGGCAGGTAGGCGGAAGGAGGCGGAGGCAATGGGTCATCCTCACGGTCACGGCTGGGCTGGGGTGCGAATCGGAAGGCGGCGCCTGCTTCGTCACACCATCGGCGCCGCGGGCGCCATAGGCCTCGCCCCTCTTGCCGGTCTGCCGCGCTCAGGAGCCAATCGGGCATCGGCGGCTCCGGCGGCCGGCCGCCGAGGCGGCACGCTTGTGTCGATGGTGGTCGCGGAACCGACCTCGATGGACATCGCGTCCGGGGCCGGCCAGCACAACTACGCGATCATGAGCAACGTGTTCGAAAACCTGCTGTATTGGGACGACAAGGACTTCGGAATCAAAAACGGGCTCGCCGAAAGCTATGAAGTGTCGAACGACGGGCTGGCGTGGACGTTCAAGCTGCGCAAGGGCGTCCTGTTTCATGACGGGACCGAGATGGACGCCGAGGCCGTGCGCTTCACGTACTCGCGCATCCTGGATCCCTCCAACGAATACTACAAGCTCGGTCAACCCTTCCCGCTGATCGATTTTTGGTACGGGGCGATCGATCCAACGCGCACGATTGTCCATGACAAGTATACGGTGACCCTGCGGCTCAAATACCCGTTCTCTCCGCTCGAGGGCTACCTCGCGTGGCCGGCCGCGGGGATCGTAAGCCCGACCGCCGTGAAGAAGTATCGAGGGGCTTTTCGCGAGCACGCCGTCGGCACGGGGCCGTTCAAATTCGTGTCGTGGGTGCACAATCAAAAGGTCACCTTCACGCGCAACGATCGATACTGGGGCGCGCAAGTGCCGGGTGTGGGAAGCGCGTCGCTGGATCAACTGGTTTTTCGCCCCATTATCGAAGAGCAAACCCGCGTGACCGAATTGCTCGCCGGCAACATCGATTTTGCGTACGATCTGCCGCCGGATAACGTCGCGCAGGTCAAGGCGAATTCGCGGATCGAATTTCTTCAAACGCCGTTGGGGCACGTATGGTTCGTGGCGCTGAATACCAAGGCGGGACCAACGAAGAACGTCAAGGTACGGCATGCGATCGCGACCGCCATCGACAAGGGCGCGCTCATTAAAGACATTCTCAAGGGCACGGGTGTGCCGGCGACCGGTCCGGTGCCGTCGGTCATCGCCTACGCCTACAAGAAAGAACCTTCCGAGTACAATCCGGACAAAGCCAAGCAGCTCCTGCGGGAAGCCGGATACCCGAACGGGTTCTCAACCAAATTCTGGGTGCCGGAGTCGGGATCCGGGATGCAGTCGCCAAAGCCCATGGGCGAGGCGATCCAGGCAATGTTGCAGCAGGTCGGCATTCGAGCCCAGCTCCAGGTCTTCGAGTGGGGCGCCTACCTGAACCAGTACTCCAAGGGCATGCCCGATGACGTCGGGATGGCGGAAATGAGCTGGTTCACGAGCGACGCGCAGAACGATGCGAAACTCGACCTCACGTGCGAGGCGGTATCCCCGAAGGGATACAATCCGGGTTACTATTGCAATCCGAGCGTCGATGGCCTGCTGAAGCAGTTCTTCGCGACGATCGACAAGAGCAAACAAGCCGCGCTGATGTATCGATTGCAAGACATCGTGTACAACGACATGCCAAACGTATACGTGGATACGCAGATTGATACCGCCGGATTGTCGACGAAGTTCACGGGATTTAGTCTCCACCCCTCGCAGTTGCTACGGTTCTGGAAAACACATCTTGCGTGAGGAGAGACACCGCAACCTCATCACGTTCGATTGCTACGGAACCTTGATCGACTTTGACCTCGACGGCGCGACGCGCCGCATTCTCGGAGCGCGCCTCAGCATGGACGGCGTGGACGAAGCGGAGTTCCTGCGCGATTTTCGCGTCATGCGCTTTCAAGCGGTGCTGGAGCCGTACCGGCCGTACAGGGAAGTCCTCGCCGCGCAGGAATTTCGGAATGGGCGGTGTCGGCCCGACTGGGATGAATCAAGAGCGGCAGTTTCCGGCACATGTGAAGATTTCGGCTTTACGAACATCGGTGCGGGGGGG
>JAJPJL010000091.1 GCA_021324255.1 Bacillota bacterium | reverse complement strand
TCGGCGCCGCCGCATCAGCCGGTACCTCACGTGGCGCGATCGACGGGCGGGCAGCATCAACTGCCCTTTGTACCGATTCCGATCCATCAAGTTGGAGCGGCACTAGGTGAGCGCCGTGCGAATGGGCGTCGATATCGGCGGCACGTTCACGGATCTGCTGCTCGTCGACGATCGCGCCAAGCGCATGGTCATCGAGAAGGGCCTCACGACCTATCCGGACCCGACCGAAGGCGTCATGGGCGTCGTGCTCCGGGCGACCGAGCGCGCCGAGGTGCCGTTGCGCGACGTCGAGGTGCTGGTGCACGGGACCACGCTTGCGATCAACACCCTGATCGAGCGCACCGGGGCCCCCACCGCCTTGTTCGCCACGCGGGGGCACCGGGACGCGGTCGAGATCCGCCGCGAGCAGCGCTACGACATGTACGACGTCCTCCTGGAGGCTCCGGAACCGCTCGCCCCGCGGTATCTGCGCTTCGACATCGAGGAGCGGATGACCGCGGAGGGCGAGGTGGCGGTGCCGCTCAATCGGGAGCAGGTCGCCCGGCTGCTCCGGCGCCTCCAGCAGCGGGGTGTGCAGGCGCTCGCGGTGTGCCTGCTGCACAGCTACCGCAACCCGGCGCACGAGCTCGCCATCGCGGACATCGCACGAGATGCCGCCCCGGACCTCCGCGTCTCGCTGTCGTCGCGCGTCGCTCCCGAGATCAAGGAGTACGAGCGCGCGTCCACGACGTTGTGCAACGCCTACGTCCAGGCCAAGGTCGACGAGTACCTGACCCGGCTGGAGCACGAGCTGGTGCGCTCCGGCTTTCGGGGCGCGTTCTACCTGATGCAGTCGAGCGGCGGGCTCGTCACGACCGCGACGGCGCGCCAATTCCCCGTGCGCATCCTGGAATCCGGACCCGCGGGCGGGGCGCTGGCGGCGGCCAATGCCGGCCGCCTCACCGGCCGGACACGGCTGCTGTCCTTCGACATGGGCGGGACGACGGCCAAACTGGCCGCCATCAACGACGGCGAGCCGCTGGTCGCTCCCGGCTTCGAGGTCGCGCGCGTGTATCGCTTCGCCCGGGGCAGCGGCATGCCGGTGCGGATTCCGGTCATCGAGATGATCGAGATCGGCGCGGGCGGTGGAAGCATCGCCCGCGTCGACCGGCTCGGCCTGATCCGGGTGGGCCCGGAGAGCGCGGGGGCGCAACCCGGGCCGGCGTGCTATGACCGCGGGGGTACCGCTCCCACCGTCACCGACGCGGATCTGCTTCTCGGATACCTCGATCCGGCGTACTTTCTCGGCGGGCACATGCCGCTCGCCCCGGAGCCGGCGCGCCGCGCCGTCACAGACCACATCGCGCGGCCGCTCGGCATGGACGTGACGCGCGCCGCCTGGGGTATCCACCGCATCGTGAACGAAAACATGGCCAACGCCGCGCGCGTCCACCTGGTCGAACGGGGCACCGACCCCCGCGAGTACGCCGTGTTCGCGTTCGGCGGCGCCGGGCCGGTGCACGCGTACGGGGTTGCGGCGCTCCTCGGGGCGCCTGCGATCATCGTACCGCCGGGCGCCGGGGTGGCCTCCGCGGTCGGCTTTCTCACGGCGTCGCCGGCGTTCGAGTTCGTGCACGGATGGTACGCGCGCCTCGGCACCGTGGACTGGGCGCGCGTCAACGGGTTCTTGAGCGAGATGGAAACACAGGGGCGGGACTTGCTCGCGGGCGCCGGCGTTGCGGGCGCGGCAATCGGCGTGCAGCGCGCCTGCGACATCCGGTACGAAGGGCAAGGGTCGGAGGTCACGGTCCCCATCCCGCTCGGGACGTTGTCGGCCTCGCAGCTGGAGGACATCCAGCGCGCCTTCGAGGAGCGGTACCGCGCGCTCTATGGTCGCACCGTCCCGGCGGCCGGCCTGGAAGTCGTGAACTGGCGCGTGACCGTCCGCGGGCCGCAGCCGGCGTTCCGCATGTCGCCGGAAACCACGCGCGGCGGACCGCCGTCCATGGCCCGGAAGGGGGCGCGGCCGGCGTATTTCGGCGAAGCCCACGGCCTCCTCGACACGGCGGTCTTCGACCGGTACCGGCTCGCGGCCGGTACGGCGGTGGAGGGACCGGCGATCATCGAGGAGCGGGAATCCACGATCGTGGTCGGTCCCGGCGGACGGGCCTGGGTCGACGACCTGCTCAACGTCGTGGTCGACCTGCCCCGGCACCCCACGGAGGCGTCCGCGGGAGCGGAGCTCGATGCTCGACCTACGTGATCCAGTCGTCGCGCAAGTCCTCTGGCAGCGGCTCATCTCGGTGGCCAATGAGCAGGCCGCCGCGCTGATCCGAACCGCGTTCACCCCCATCGTCCGGGACGCGGAGGACCTCTCCGCGGCGGTGTTCGACCGCAGCGGCCGCATGATGGCGCAGTCTGTCACGGGCACGCCGGGACACATCAACTCCATGGCGACCGGCATGAAGCACTTCCTTGCGGCCTACCCCCCGGGCAGGCTCCACCCCGGGGACGTGCTCATCACGAACGATCCGTGGCAGACGTCCGGACACCTGCTCGACCTGACGATCGCGACCCCGGTGTTCGCCGAGGACACCCTCGTCGGGTTCTTTGCCAATACGTGCCACGCCCTCGACATCGGCGGCCGGCCGATGTCCGCGGACGCCGACGACGTCCACGAGGAAGGCCTCTACATCCCCATCATGAAGCTGTACGAGGGCGGCCGGCCCAACGAGTCGTTGTTTCGCATCATCGAGGCCAACACCCGCGCGCCGGCGCCCGTCCTCGGCGACATTCACGCACAGGTCGCCTGCAACGAGGTCGGCGCGCGGAGCCTCCTTGCGTTGATGCGCGAGTTTGGCCTCGATTCGCTGGACGCGCTCTCGGAGACGATCATTGCCAGGTCGGAGCAGGCCTTGCGGCGTGCGATTGCGGCCATCCCCGACGGCGAGTACACGGCCGAGACGACCGCCGACGGACTGGACGCCCCCATCCGCATCTGCACCAAGGTGACCATCGCCGGCGACGCGGTGACGGTGGATTACACGGGCAGCTCCGATCAGGATCGCCGCGGCATCAACGTGCCGCTCAACTACACGGAAGCCTACACGACGTTTGCCATCAAGGCGGCGATCGGTCCGGAGGTGCCCAACAACGACGGCAGCTTCCGGCCCGTGCGTGTGGTCGCGCCTCCCGGTTGCATCCTCAACGCGCAACCGCCGGCTCCGGTGGCCGCCCGCGCGATCGTGGGCCATTTCCTGCCGGGGACGATCTTCCGCGCGCTCGGCGCCGCGGCCGGGCCCCGGGCCATGGCAGCCGGCGCGGACTCCGTGTGCCTCATCAGCGTGCACGGCGGAACCGCAGCGGGCCCGTTCACCTACACGTTCTTCTGCCTCGGCGGCATGGGCGCGCGAGCGGGCAAAGACGGTCTCTCGACGACGGGCTTTCCGAGCGGCGTCGCGGGCACGCCCGCGGAGGTCACGGAAACGCTCGCGCCCATCCTGATCCACCGGCGTGAGCTGCGAGGCGATTCCGGCGGGCCGGGGTGCCGACGCGGGGGGTTGGGACAAACGATCGAGCTCGCGGTCCGCACGGGGCGCGGCTACGGGATCGCCGCCACCGCGGACCGCACGCGCTGCCCGGCGGAAGGCGTCGACGGCGGCAAGCCGGGGGCGCCGGCGCGGACCGCCCTCGGCTCCGGAGAGGTGCTCGACTTCAAGCAGACGCAGCAGGTCCCGCCCGGACAGCGCGTCATGTTAGCGCTCGCCGGCGGCGGTGGCTTCGGGGATCCGCGCACCCGCGATCCGGAGGCCGTCCGGCGGGACGTGCTCAACGGGCTCGTCAGCGTGGAGGCGGCGCGGGAGGACTACGGCGTCGTCATCCGGCGCCTCGCGCCCGGCGACGAGGTGGTCGTGCTGCCGGACGATCTTGTCGTCGACCAAGCAGCGACGTCCGCCCTCCGTGCGGCCGCGCGCCCGCCCCGCGATCCGGCCCAACCGCCGAGGCGCGGCCCGTCAGGCGGTGCCTGAGGGCTCGTCCGCCGGGGCCGCGCGCCCGGGCGCCTCGAGCCAGGCCTGCACTCGCTCGACATATGCGCGATCGAGCGCAACGAGGCGGTCGTGGATGAACGACGTCACGAGCCGTGCGAGAATCGCGTCCGCATCGTGGCGCATCGGCCACACGGTACGGGATCGGTACGTGTTCACCGCTTCCTCGAGGCGGTCGGCGCCGAGAACGTGCTGGCTCGCGAAGATGAGCGCAAGTCCGTGGCGGCCCGCGCGGAGCTTCCATAAGACCGTGCGATCGCAGAACCACCCGTCGGTCGCCCAGACCGCGTAGCGCTGCCGGCGATCCCGGGGCGCGGCCTGGATCCGGACGTGAAAATCCAGCGTGGACGCATCCCAAAATGGCATCTCCAGACGCTGGCGGACGTGGAACATGCCTGCCGCCGGCAGCACCCGATCGACGCCGGGCCACAATCGCAGGAGCTCCGCCGGAGCCTCGAAGAGCTTGCGCGCCGCGGGGAGATTGCTGGCCAGCGGCGACTCGATGGCGATGATCGGTAGCTCGTGCACGGGATGGGTGCGGCGCGATGCGCGGGCCGGCCCGGACGGTGCCGGGCCGGCCCCATGACGGCGCGGATCAGCCCGCGATCCAGGGCGTGGAGAGCTGGAACCACTCCTCCGGCGGATTCACGAACCCGCGGACCTTCTTGTTCAGCACGACGATGTTCAGGTCGTTGCAAATGGGCCAAAATGCGGCATCGTCGCCCATGACGATTCGGTCGACCCTGCGGTAGAGCGCGGCGCGCGCCGCGTCGTTGAACTCCGATCGCGCCTGGTCGAGCAGCTTGTCGACCTCCGGGTTCGCGTAGTATCCGTAGTTGACCCCGTTCGGAGGCTGCCGCGTGGAGCGCAGGACGATGTCGTTCCAGTAGTTGGAGGTCATGCCCCAGGACAGCTGGGCCGCGCCCGTGCCGGCCGGCCGCCCCTTAAACAGCATGCCGATGTACGTGACCCACTCATAGGTCTTGATGTGCGCCGTCACGCCGATGCCTTTAAGGTCCCGCTGAATCCACTCGATCATCGACACCGGGATCATCTGGCCCGAGCCCGAGGTCGACGTCTCGAGCGTCGTCTCGAATCCGTTGGGGTACCCGGCTTCCGCCAGGAGCTTCTTTGCCGCGCTCGGATTATACGGATACGGCTTGTAGCCGGGGTCGTAGGCCAGCGTCGCCGGCGAGAGCATGGAATAGGCCGGCGCCGCCGTGTTCTTCAGCAGCTCCCGGCACATGCGCTCCCGGTCCAGCCCCATGATGAGCGCCTGCCGGATGCGCTTGTCCTTGCCGACGATCGGATCCTTGAGGTTGAACGCAAAGTACCAGATGTGGGGCGCGTGGCTCGCGAGGATGACGTAGCCCTCGTTCTGCAGCGAGGCGACGCTGTCGGGCGGCGGCGCCAGGATGAAATCGACCTCGCCCTTGCGCAGCGTCGCGATCCGCGTGCTCGGATCGTCGAGCTGGCGAAACACGATTCGGTCGACGTTGGGCTTCGGCCCCCAGTAGCCGTCGAAGCGCTGCAGGGTAATGTGGTCGTTCGGCACGTTCTCCACGGCCTTAAAGGGCCCCGTTCCCGCCGGTTGCTGGTTGAAGTTCTGGTTGCCCAGCTTGCGCGCCTGAGCGGGGCTGATCATCAGCGGCTCGCCGAAGCTCTGCACCGTCATGCGCTCCCACTCCGCGAACGGCGTCGTGAACGTCATCCGGAGCGTGTAGTCGTCCACGACCTGGACGTCCTTGATGACGTCGACCACGTAGGAGCAGTAACTGTTCGCCCGCGCGTAGTACTGGGGCGCCTTCTTGTCCCACATGCGCTGCCAGTTCCAGAGCGCGGCCTTGGCGTCGAAATCGGTGCCGTCGTGGAATCGGACACCGCGGCGCAGCTTGAAGGTGCGGGTCAGCTTGTCCTCGCTCAGTTGCCAGCTCCCGGCCAGCCGCCCAACGAGAGGCGGCTCGGGCCGGTCGATCCTGGTCAGGTCCTCCGTGATCACGCCCTCGAACATCTGGTACGTGACGCGGTAGGTCAGCCAGCATCCGGTCGCCTGGGGATCGAGGATGTCGGACGGCCCTTCCATCCCGTAGACCAGCGTGCCGCCCTTGCGCGGCGTGCCGCCGGCCGTCCGCGATCCGTACCGGCCGGCGGGGAGCACCGAGGCCGGATTCCAGGGGGCCCCGGAGGATGACTGAGCGCCCGCCGGCCGTGCCCGCACGGCGACCGCCGCGCCCGCCGCGGTCGCCGCGGCGGCCTTGAGGAATGCACGGCGATTGATGTGCACCGATTTGAGCTTCGCCGACAGGTCGGAGCCTGAATCGCCCATCGTCCACCTCCCACCCCGAGCGGTTGCGCGTCACTTCTCGGTGCCGATCACAAAGTCCCGCCCGCCGCCGAGGATCCCGGCCGCCTTGAGTCGCCGCCGCCGGGGATCGAGAGCGTCTGACAGGCCATCGCCCAGGTAGTTGAAGGCGAGCGCCGTGAGGAGGATGAGCACGCCCGGAAAGGTCGACAGCCACGGGGCGACGCTGAGCACGTCTTTGGCGTCGCGCACCATCGCGCCCCAATCAGCCGTCGGAGGCTGCACGCCGAGCCCGAGGAAGCTGAGCCCGGCGGACAGCACCATCATCATCCCGACCAGCGTCGTGCTGTAGGCCAGCACCGGCGGGAACGCGTTCGGCAGCACGTGCCGTGTCAGGATGCTCACCGTTGATGCTCCGAGCGACCGGCTGGCTTCGATGTACGGCAGCACCGACACGCCGCGCACCGAACCGTGGACGACGCGGGTAATATACGGGATCAAGACGATCCCGATCGCCAGCATCTGATTTCGCTCGTTCGGGCCGAGCGCGCCCGCAATCGCAATCGCGAGCAGGGCGCTCGGAAACGCAAAGAGGATGTCCATGGCCCGCATCACCGCGGTCTCGGCGGCGCCGCCGGCGTATGCGGCGGCCGCGCCCAGCGCCAGGCTCACCAGCGTCGCCGCGGCGGTCGGCACGACGCCGGCGACGAGCGAAATACGCCCGCCCCACAGGAGGCGCGCGAGCACGTCCCGTTGCTGTGAATCGATGCCGAGCAGGTGCCCCGGCGTGAGCGGCGGCGCCAGCCGGGGGGCGTCGACCGGGACCGTGGGATCGTAGGGCGACAGCACGGGAGCGGCGGCGCTCGTGAGCACGATCGCCGCAATGAACACCAACCCCGCAAGCGCCGGCCGGTCGGCGGCGATCGCCCGCCACACGAGCGTCCACGCGGATCGCGCGGCAAGCCGGCCCGCCCCGGGGCGCGACGCCGCACCGATCGCCGCAGCGGCTCCCCGGCGTGCCGCCGGGCTTCGCCCCACGGTTAGGAAGCCCGCGAGCTCGTGTACGCGCCGGTCCGTTCGAAGGCGTGGCCGGCCCGAAGGAGAGCCGCCTCGCCCCACGCGGGCCCGACCAGGGTCATCCCGACCGGCAACCCTTCGGAGGTCGCGCAGGGCAGCGTCAACGCCGGATGTCCCGTCACGTTGAAGGGGCAGGTGTTGTGGTTGATGCCGAGGCCGCTCGTGAGACACTCCTCCGGCGTCAGCTCGTCGCTCGTGGGCAGCGGGATGGCCTTCATCGGGAGCGTGGGAAACGCCAGGATATCGACCTCGCGAAACGCCTCTTCGTACGCCTCGGTCAACACGCGGCCGAGGTTCTGCGCCTTCGCGTAGTACCGCCCATGATACTGCTCGCGCATGTGGCGCGCCATCAGCATGACAAACTTAACCGTGTCCGGCAGGCTGTCCGCCTCGCAGAGCCGCCCCCGAGCGAACGCTTCGAGCATGGACACGCTGTACTGTCCCTTCCAATTCGTGCCCATCGCGTTGCCGTCGACCATCAGGGCGGCCGCCCCTTCCACCGCGATGCAGTTCCAGATGTCGTGGCCGCACCGGTGCAGCGGGACGGACACGCTCCGCACGGTTGCCCCCAAATCGGCGAACACCTGGGCCGCAGCCCGCACGGCCGCATCCACGTCGGCCTCCGAGCGGTCCGGCCAGTGGAACCCTTCTTCCAGAACGCCGATCCGCAGCGTCCTCACCCCCTCTGCGAGCCGCGCGGTGTACCGGTCCGTGTATACACCGCGCTGCCGCGGGTCGAGGCCGTCCGGCCCGGCCAGCACCTCGAGCAGCACGGCCACATCCTCGACGGTCCTGGCCATGGGCCCGATGTGGTCGAGCGTGTGCTCGATCGGGAAAATGCCAGTGTACGGGACGAGTCCATACGTCGGCTTCAGCCCATACACCCCCGTCCACGCGCAGGGGTGAGCGATCGATCCGCCCTGGTCGCCGCCGATGGCCATGTCGCATTCGCCCAGCAACAGCAGAACCGCGCTGCCCGTGGACGAGCCGCCGACGGACCGCGCCGGATTGTGCGGATTCCGCACCGGGCCCGTGTCCGAGGTAAAGCTGCTGCCGGAAAAGCAGAGGTTCTCGCACGTCGACTTACCGACAATCTCGCCGCCGGCATCCAGGATGCGGGTGACGATCGTCGCGTCGAACTCCGGCACGTATCCTTCGAGGATCGAGGAGCCATTCATCATCGGGATGCCCGCCACGCACACGTTATCCTTGACGGCCACGCGCTTCCCGCCGAGCGCTCCGTCCGCGGCCCCGCGGATGGAACAGCGCCAGTACCAGGCGTTATAGGGATTGTCCTCCGGACGCGGGCGATACCCCGGTCCGCGCGGGTAGGCGACGGCAGGGGCGGGTGCGGCGAGGCGCTCAACGCGGCGGTACGATTCGAGCGCGCGCCCGATCAGGCGCCGGAAGGATTCGAGGTCCGCGTCGCTGAGATGCAGCCGGTGATCGGCTGCGATGCGGCGCAGCTCCTCGATGGTCGGACCCCGCAACATGGCACGCCCCCAAGGCGGTGCATCGGTGCCGCGCTCCCGCGGACTCTCCGCACGCGGCGACCGGCACGGCCGGCCGCCGCGTGCCGCTGCTTACGTCGCGCGCAGCCGCGGGTTCGCGAGGATCACGAGAATGTCGACGATCATGTTGATCATCACGAACGCGATGGCGATGAACAGCACCGCGCCCTGCACCACGGCCAGGTCCCGGGCCGTGACGGCGAGGTACAGCTGCAGTCCCAGACCGGGCCACGCAAACACGACCTCGCTGAAGATCGCGCCGCCCATGAGATAGCCGAGCTGGAGCCCGGCGATGGTGATCACGGGCGGGAGCGCCACCCTGAAGATGTGGCGCCAAAACACGGCCCGGCCCAGCAGGCCCTTCGCGTACGCGACCTTCACGAAGTCCTGCTGGCGCGTATCGATGATGCTCGCGCGGACCTGCCGGAGAATAATGGCCCCGGGAGCGGCGGCCGTGGTCAGCGCCGGCAACGCCAGGTGGCGCAGCAGATCGGCCAAGCCCCCCGGATTGCGCAGATCATGGATGCCCTCCGACGGGAACACACCCAGCAGCACGGCAAAGACGAACACCAGCACGAGGCCCAGCCAGAACGGCGGGGCATTGCCGACCAGCACGCCGAGGCCTACGCTCAGGCGATCCACCCACGAGTACGATCGGCTGGCCGCGATCACGCCGCCCGCAACGCCAAGCGCCACCGCGAGGAGGAAGCTTGCCACACCGAGGATGACGGTATTGACGATCTTCGGGAGCAGGACCTCGATCGCAGGCCGGCCCAGATTCCACGAGTAGCCAAAGTCGCCGTGCATCGCCCGCCAGGCCCAGCGGGCGTACTGCACATACAGCGGCTGGTCGAGCCCGAGCGTGCGGCGGATCTGCGCGACGCCCTCGGGCGTGGCCTGAGGTCCAAGGAGGGCCTCGGCCTGGTCGCCCGGCACCAATTTCATGGTCAGGAACACGACCACGGAGACGCCGAGCAGCACGGGCACAACCTGCAGGAGGCGGCGGGCTGCGTACGCGATCACGTAGCGCCTCCGGACCCATCATAATGCGAGCACGGGTGCCATTCGGGGAACGCGGGAGCCGGCCCTGCCGTGCGCTGCGCGCGGAACCGCGCGCCGCGGCCGCCGCGGGGGCGCGACGCGCCGGTCACGCCGGGCGCCGCGATGTCACGCCGGCGGCGAGTCCGCGGCCGTGAGCAGGGCGATCACGTCATCGGTACGCGCGACCTTGCCAAACCACTTCGCGAAGGCGAGCAGCGCGGCGTCGTGCGATTCCTCGTCCAGCGTGGCGCAGGCGTCCTCGACGATGATGCCGTTGTAACCGCGATCCACGGCATCGCGCGCCGTCGTCTCGACGCAGACGTCGGTGCCAACGCCCGCGATGACGAGGGTCTCGAGCGCGAGGTTCCTGAGAAGGCGGTCGATGCCGGACGCGTTGAACGCGCTGTTGGCGGTCTTGTTGACCACGAGCTCGCCCGCTCGCGGCGCGATCTCCGCCAAGATGCCGTGCTCCCGGGTCCCCTGAGGGTAGGTCACCCGTACGCCGAGCGTCTGCTCCTCCATGCGATAGCGGCGCCGAAAGTTGGGCGACAGGTCGCCGCCGTCATGGAGCACCGGCCCCAGCGTCAGGTAGATGACGCGGAGGCCGCGGCTTCGAAAGGCCTCGAGCAGGCGCTGGATGTTAGGTATCACGATCTCTCGGAGGCGCCCGAAATAGTACGCGGCCCTGACCGGGTCGGCGGCACAAAAGACCCGTCCCAAACCATAATCGGGGTGCGCGTCCATGTACTGCATGTCCACGACGACAAGCGCGGTGCGGTCCGGCGACACCGGAACGTCGGGAACCGGCAGCCGCCAGGTGGCGAGCTTGTCCCGCCACCCATTCATCGCGCACGTCCGGGCCGTGTCAGGGTATCGCTCCCTGGAGAATCGTGGTGAGCGTACTCGTATCGATGTTGCCGCCAGAAACGACGCAGACGATCGTCCCGGAACCGGCCCGGCCGGTCAGCCCGGCGGCGACCGGCGCGGCCCCCGCGCCTTCGGCCACCACGTGGTTGCGCTCGACGAGCAAGCGCGTGGCCGCCGCGATGCCGGCGAGGGGGACGGCGATCGACCCGTCGAGCAGACGGCGTGCCAGCTCCCACATCTCGGGAAAGACGGACGGCGTCCCGATGCCGTCGACGAAGCTCGGGACATAGTCGACGGCGGCGGGCCGGCCGGCCGCAAACGACGCGGCCAGCGGCGCGGCCGTGTCGACCTCCGCGGCGTAGATCTTGACCCGGGGTCTCAGGGCGCGCAGCGCCGCGGCGATGCCGCACGCCAACCCGCCCCCGCCGTATGGGATCACCACGGCGTCAACCTCCGGCAGGTCCTCGGCAATCTCGAGACCGATCGTGCCGTTGCCGGCCATCACGCCGGCGTCGCTGAAGGGATGGAGAAAGACGCCGGTCATCCCTTCAAAATGGCGCGTGCGAAAGACCTCCAGCCATTGCGCGACGGGCACCTTCACGACGGCCGCACCGAGACGCGCGATCGCGTCGATCTTGATCGCCGGGGCGTGCTCGGGCACGATGACGGTGCAGGGCACACCGCGACGGCGCGCATGCCACGCGACCGCCTGGGCCATGTTTCCGGCGCTGGCGGTCCAAATGCCCTGCCGGACGAGCCGCTCGTCCGCGAGCGCGAGCGCGTTTCCGGCGCCGCGCGCCTTGAAGGAGCCAACCGGCTGCAGGGTCTCCAGCTTCAGGTAGATCGTCGCCGGAGCATCCTGAACGTTGAACGGAACGAGCGGGGAGCGGATCGCGACGCCGGCGATGCGCCGCTGCGCGGCTCGGATATCGTCGATGGACGGCGTCAGATCGGACGAACCGGGCGCCACCGTCAGGCCTCCCATCTCCCTCAAACCGCCGGCGTGATCGGGATCAACCGAACCGCGGGCGTCGCGGTATCATGGCTCATCGGCCGCTCAGGACGCTCTCCGCGCGTTCTCGAAAATGCGTCCGCCAACTCTCCGGGAGCGCGTCCAGGGCAACGGCGCGCCGCAGCAACTCCATATCCGGCATCGTGTCCGCGTACAGGTTGGCAATGTCCAGGACCCGCACCGCATGCGGGTCCCGGCTAAGGCGCTCGACGGTGTCACCGGCCGCGACTTCGCCCTCTCGCAGGACGGCAAGATAGAACCCGGTCCGACGGCTCGCCAGGAACTTTCGGATGATGTCGTTCCGGCGGAATTTCATGCCGAGCTTGTAGCACGGCATCCGCGGCTGTGTAACCATGACCTCCGCGGACCCGATCCGGAATCGATCGCCGATGCGCACCTCGTCTTCCGCCAGTCCCACCGTGGTGAGATTTTCGCCGAACATGCCCCACGGCAGATCCATCTCGGGGAGAACCCGGCGCCAGTACGCGTAATGCTCCGACGGGTACACGTATACCGCCTTGTCCGGACCACCATGCACCCGGAGATCCGCCTGCCGGTCGCCGTCGAGGTTCAACGCGCGAACCCTCACCCTGCCCTCGATCGGCTCCTTGAAGATCCCCGTGGTCGCAACTCGACCCTTCCATGCAATCTGGCGCGGCAGGCCAACGTTCACCGACACTACCTGCATCAGCGTCTCCTTCGGCGCATTGCTGTATGATCTCTGGAACGCCCGGGCCCACGATGCAATTCCGGGAGCTGATCACGATGGGACAGGCGCTCGACGAAACCGCGCTACAGCATCTGCTCGATGAACTGGCCGACATTCTTGCACGAGGGGCCGTACTCCGGCGGACCGCGCGTCCCCAGACGACGGTCAGCCGAGTGTGCCCAGCGCGCGGTTCTTCGTCTCTGCTCTGAACGCGCGCAACCGCGCCGCGTCAAGATCCGCCAGCCGCGACGGTTGCAGCGGCGCGAGCGCGTCGTCCTCCTCACCGACAAGGGCATCGGCCACCGCCCGCCCCACGGCCGGCGACAGTTGAAAGCCGTGCCCCGAGAACCCCGTCGCGAGATACAGCCCTTCGACACCGACGGCGGGGCCGATCAGTGGGACTCCGTCGATGGCCTCGCCTTCCAGACCGCACCACGACCGGACGATGCGACGCGCCGTGAGGGGAGGGAACACCGTGGATGCGACGCGCCAGCTGCCCTCCACGTTCTGCGGCAGGACGCGGCAGCTCATGGTAGGGGTCCCGAGCCCGTCGATCACGGACGGCCAGCCGCCGCCAACGAGGAACTCGCCGGTCGGAAGCTGCTTCAGCGAGAGCCGCCGTCCCGTCCCGCTAATCGTGGGCGCCAGCGCGGGGGGGCCGGGATCGGTGAGCAGCATCTGGGGCGCGCGGGGCGCGACCGGAAGCTCGATCCCGACTGCGCCGGCGATTCCGGCACTCCATGCGCCGGCCGCGAGCACGACCCACCGCCCGCCGAACGGCTCGCCATTGACCACGACCGTCCGGACGACATGGCCGGTTCGCCGCAGCCGGACGGGTCTCGCCCCCGTGCAGTAGCGCACGCCGCGCGCCATCGCCGCCGCGGCAAACGCGCGTGTCGCCTTCGGAGGATTCGCCTGGCCGTCACTCTGACTGTAGGCCCCGAGCCTCGCTTCCGGCGTGATGCCGGGTGCGAGCGTGCGGATCTCCGCCGCATCGACGAGGCGGACATCCAATCCGGCCAGGCGTTCCCGCGCAACCCGCGCCTCGAGCGCGGGAACGTCGTCGTCGCGCTCGACCACGTGCAGATGGCCGCCCTGGCGAAAATCGAACGTCGCGCCGAGCTCGCGCTCGAGCGCCGGCCACCGGCGCGAGGCTTCGAGGGTCAGCGGCCACTCGCGGGGGTCGCGAGCCTGCTGTCGCACACCGCCCGCGCTCGCCCACGATGCGCTCGGCGGCGCCGCAGGCTCGCCGATATCAACGACAACGACGGCCACCGCTCTCAGCGCGAGATGGTAGGCAATGGATGATCCGATGATCCCGCCACCGACGATCACGACATCGGAGTGTCTCACATCGGTTCCCTCGCCCGGAGCCGCGTTGCAACAACCCAGACCGACGTTTTCTTCTGCTCCGCAGTTTTTCTTCTGCTCCGCATTATACGCCGGCGCGGCATATTCAAGCGTTTTGCCCCGGCTGCTCCGACCGGGTGTTTCGAGCGGAGAGGCGGTCTCGTTTGAGCCGTTATGAAGCGATCGGACCAGGGTACTTCTTGTACCGGGTCGAGTCGCCGTGGACCGAGTGCACGTGGTCCGTGTACCCTGGGCCGCGCACTGGACACGGTAAGGGAGGCGCAGCCGTATGCGGCGCGTTTTGGTGTCAGCGGCAGTGAGTAGCTTGGTTGCGGTACTCGCGCCATCGGGGGTGTTCGCGCAAGCGCCACCCATCACCGTCTACGTCGACCAACAACCCCTCACGTTCGACGTGCCGCCGAGTGTGATCCAAGGACGTGTCTTGGTGCCATTGCGGGGCATCTTTGAGCGTCTTGGGGCCACCGTGGACTACGATGCGCAGTCGCAGCATATCGTGGCGATTCGGGGGCCGCAAACCGTTGAGTTGACGGTCGGCTCACGGCAGGCTCACGTGAATGGGATCCCGACCTTGCTGGACGTGCCGGCGTTCACCATCAACGGTCGCACGATGGTGCCGCTGCGGTTCGTCAGCGAGGCGCTGGGGGCGCGCGTGCGCTGGGATGCGGCGAACGCGGCCATCTTTATCCGCAGCAACGGGGCCGCCGGGCCGCCAGGCCCTCCGCCAGGGCCGCCGGCCGGTGGCCTGGTTCGTGGACGGATCATCGGGATCACGACCGGGCAGGCTCCCGCGATCGTCGTGAGGCAAAGCGGGCAGGATCGAACGATCCCTGTGACGTCCGACACCGCGATTTACCGCTACAACATGGACACGAATGCCGGTGGGTCGGCAGCACTGGGAGCGCTGCGCGACGGCGACAACGTGGCGGTGCAAGTGGGCCCAAACGGTCAGGCGATCAAGATCACGGCGACGTACCGGGTCGTCCCGAGCGGCCGGATCGCCAATGTTGACCGCCGCGATCGCCTGGTGACGCTGGTCAACGGCCAGTCCTACGTCGTCTTGCCCGACGCCCGGATCAGTTTGGACGGCCAAAGTGCCGGGTTCGATGCGATCCAACCGGATCGCGTCGCTCGGTTTTTTGTCGCGCAGGGAACGAATCAGGCGTACGAGGTGAACGTCACGACCCCGGCCACGCGGCCGGCGCCCGCGAGCGTGAGCGCGCCGCGCATCATATATCCCACAAGTGGCGCGAGTGTGGGAGGCACCTTGACGGTGGCGGGCACGGGGCAACCGGGGGCCACGATCATCGTGCGGGCGGAGCCTCGCCTTCTCGGTCAGGTCGTGCAGGTGACCACGACCGCAGACGCAGCAGGCAAATGGCGGGCAGCGCTCAACGTGAGCGCCCTTCCCGTGGTTTCGTTCCCGTACGTGATCTCGGCGGTGCAGATCTTCAACGGGACGCAATCGGACGCCTCGAGCGTGGAGGTGCGTGTCAACCATCTGTGACCCGACCCGGGACCACATGAGCCTCACGCCCACGGTGCAGGGTGCCCGGCAGCTGTCCCATGCCTCTCGGCTCCCAGGTCACGCCGATGTTGACCGCGCTCGGGGTTGGCATCTGGGCGTCCCATTCATGAGATCCGCCGCCGGTCGATTCGTGATGCGTGATAATGTCAACGAAGCCGTTGATCAGCGCGACTCCCGGGCACGTAGACGACGGACCCGATGAGTGTTGCCGGCGCCACGTGACTGAACCCCCAACCGCAATCCCGCGGTGGCAAGGAAGACTGGAATCAGCGCGGAAATGACCGGGCCGGACGCAAGCGGCCGTCGCGCGGAATGCCGTGCAAAATAAGGCTGGTGGGCGGTGCAGGTTTTGAACCTGCGGCCTCATCCGTGTGAGGGATGCGCTCTACCCCTGAGCTAACCGCCCGCCCGAGATATCATACATTATCCCAGGCACCACTTGGGGTGTCAAAGGAGGCACGAGAGAGGAGATTCCTACGATCTCGAGTCGGCGAGCAAGCGTGCCCGGATCGGTAGGTCGGACCGCATCCTTCACTAGATCTGATGGAGTCCGCATTATTCGTTGGTACAATCCTGCCGTGGTGGCGGGACAAAAATGATGGCCGGTCGAACACAGATCGGGGTACATAAGTGGTGGTTTTCTCGATTCACCCCACCTCGGTGGAGCGCGACTCTCAGCCCGGCGCTAGTAGACGACGGGGGGAACCGGACGGAATGCGAGCCGTTGCGGTCGCAGTGCTCTTCGGATGCATGCTGCTCGCGGGCCTGGAACAGCGTCCGCTGCGCGCGCAGGCAACTCCGTCGGCGAGCGTGTTTCAGGTGTTCGTTATCAAGGACGGGTTCCAGGGCATGCAGCCCGCGTTTTACTCCGTGACTCAAGGAACCGCGTTCTTCATTTCGTCTGACGGTACCGCGCTGACGGCGAGCCATGTGGTTTATCCCGTTCGCGTGAATTCGACCGCGTACCAGTTGCTGGCGCTCGTGAACGGCGAATTCTACGGAGCGAGCTTGGTGTGCGCGAGCACGCTGCCCGAGGACCCGATGACGGCGCACCCGCGCGGGGTCGAGCCCAGCCGGGACATCGCCGAAATCCGTTTGACCCGCCCGCAATTCCCCTTCAGTCAGTTCACCTGGAACGGTGCCCGCTTCGCGACCGCGCACATGGGGCCGCTTCCGCGGTTTCCGGCATTGCAACTCGGCTCCAACCCCACGGTCGGCGACGCGGTGCGCGTGCTCGGGTACGGGCGCATCAACTCGCTGCTTCCCTACGCGTGGTCGGCGCAGGGCGTCGTGAGCCGCCTGATGTCCGCCACCGACGGAACACCGCTTCTGGCGATCAAGTTTGGCCGGGGCGTGGAGCCGGGCGACAGCGGCGCCCCGGTGTTGAACGACGTCGACGAAGCGGTCGGGATCTTGTCGTGGACCGACCCGTCAGATCACACCATCGGGTACGGGATGAGTCGCGTCGCGCTCACCCCGGTGTGCCCATAGGGTGTCGCCGCAACGAGGCGACCCGGCCGTTGTATCGCGGCGTGTGGATCGACAAGGAGTCAGTACGTTCTGACGAACGTGTCGAATCCAGCCGCCCGGAGCGTCGCCGCGAGCGTGTCCGCAGCGGCGCGGTCTAGATCTTCACCCACGCGCACGCGGTAGACACGGTCCTGGGTAACCACCGGCTCAAACCCATGCTGTCGCAGTTGCGCGACCAGGAGATCGACGTTGGCGCGGTCCCGGAGCGCGCCGACCTGGACCGTGTATCGCGCGGACGACGGCGCGGTTGATCTCGCGGTCCCGGGCCGCCGACTACTCTGCCCTGATGCGTGTGGCGTTGCCTGCACCGTGGCCGGCGCCACAGGGGCGCCTTCAGATGTTGTCGCCTCGGACCCGGTTGTTGCGGACTTCGCGGCGTCGGGCCCGGCCGCGCCTTGCGAATTCACCGGTGTCGGAGGCGAGACAAGCACCAGCGGGCCCCCCTTCGGACGCCCGTCGGCCGCCGGCGGAGCACTCGTGACGCTCGTGGTGCCGGCTGGACTCTGTGGTGGTAGCTGCGCCGCCGATCCCGCAGCGCCGCCTCCCGCTCCCGAAGCCGCTGGCGAGACGCCCGACGTCGCGGGCGACGTAGAAGAGGTCGGCGCTCCAGTAGCCGGTTGGGAAGCCGTTGAAGACGCCGGCAGCACGGGCGGCGCCGCCGCAGGCGGAGTCGCCGGCGCCGTACCTGTCCCCGATGGCCGGGGCTGCACCATGAGCGCGCGGCCTGGGAACAACAAAGTGCGCACGATCCACGGCTTCGATCGATCTGACGGCGGCGGCGCGATGGCCATGATTCCAGTGACCACCACCGCGAGAGCGACGACGAGCGCGACCAATGACCGGTCGAGTACGCTGCTCACGTTAATCGGTCTCCCCGCGATTCGCGGTCACTCGCGTTGACCGTTCTCTCGAAGCAGCCGGCGAATTGACACCGCGCATTTTCCCCGCGCGGGGCGTTGTTCCTCCCTTGTCTTCAATTTGCCGCCGGAGCGGCGTCGTGACGGCGGCGGCGCAATGTCCGGCGTCCATCAGTTCTTCGCAACTTTCAC
>JAJPJL010000113.1 GCA_021324255.1 Bacillota bacterium | reverse complement strand
GCCTTGTACGCCTTCTTCCGTGCGCCGAGGTAGAGCGGTACGGCCGCCGCGATCAAGATGCCAATGATCGCCAGCACGACGACGAGCTCGATCAGGGTGAAACCCGCGTCCCTCTTACTCAGCCTCTCACGAAACCACCTGAACATCCCTGACTCTCCCCTCCTTCTGGGTTTTCGGTGCCTGGCCATTCAAATTTGGCCTTCCCACACACTAAGTGCCTTGCCAGCGTATTTTGAGACGGCGTGCAGGGCCGCGCTTTCGATCGAAGCGGCTATCAGAAGGTCGCTCCCGTGTACCCGCTGCCGTCGCTGTGAAGGATCAAACTGACAGTCTGACCACTCACCGGTGATGTCGTTTGCCCGACTGCGAGCATGGTCACGTCGGTCCCTGTCGCCGTAGGATCACTAAACGACCAGTTCACGCTGGCCGGCGCTACAAAACCCAGGGTGCTCAGCGCCGTAGCGAACGCGTTGTGCTCTTCATAGTAGCCCCACTCTAGCGACTTGACTTCCTCAAGCACGTGATCTGCCTCAGATTTGTAGGCTTTCATGCGTGATCCGAGGTACAGGGGAATGGCAGCCGCGACGAGGATGCCGATGATCGCCAGCACGACAACAAGCTCGATCAGCGTGAATCCCGCGTCGCGCTTGCTACGATCACGGACCCGTGCTGGTATGTGCATACTCCTCCTCCCTACGAGACGCTGCCGGTCCGTCTTCAAAGCGAAATGGGCCGACGAGGTTCTTCCGAAAAGTGTCTCTACCCATAAAGCGGCCGGACCGGGACACCTCGTTCGATCCTGTAGCACCCCGGGCCATCGACCAGAGGGCTACCGCGGCGGAGATGTCAAAGCCTCACCGCTTGTGATCGCTCCTGATGGGATCTCCGGGTTGACGGACGGGCGAGCGAGGTAGCGCGGCCCCGTCTACTCGGTCGCAGAATCATTCGGCCGCGCAAACGTCCGCTGTATACGGTATCGAAGGAACGATCTAAGCTCGCATCCTTGCACGAACATGCGCTCGAACCGGTTCCCAAGCGCGCGCTGGTCGAGGCCCGAAGGTTGACCGCGTACGGCGATGGATCCGCGCTACAGGTGCCAACGAGAGGTCAGGAAGGCGACCCCGGTCGCTCCCTCGTTGGAACCAGGGCAGCCGCAGGGCATCCTCGTATGCGCCGCAAATGTCTCTGAAACTCGCCGGTTGGAGGATAGCCGGAATCGCAAGTCGATCCTGATGAAGGGTACACCCAGGGTGTTATGGTTGACTACACTGCGCATGTGGTTAAGCGGTTGGTGCTCTCCTTGCTGTTTCTCGCCGCGGTAGCGGTAGGCTCGGCCCTTCCCCCGGCTTGGCTTTATCCGCGGGCAGCACGATGGGCGACGCCGCCGCTCATCGAGCGATGCCGCGTCATCTACACGCCCTATCACGGGACCCCGCGCTGCGTCAAACGCTCCGAAGAACAAAGGGTTCCGGCCAACGCGCTTACTGCCAGGTTTGATCGGCCCCCCTGGAGACAGCTAGAGCGAGAAGATAGGCCGCAATCTTAGGATCGTCCCGACGCTCGCAAGCGTGCGAGATCCTCGAGAGCGTCGGTGGCGCCGAAGACACGGCGCCGATCCTAAGTCAACATCGACCGATCGCTGATCGGTCACCGAGTCCCGCGCACTGCCGCGTAGCACCGCCTCGAGTTACATTTGAGCACAACTCAGCGCTCGCAGGCGCACCCTCCGTTTGAACGTAAGGCCTCCCGCCCTTCCTTCACAATGAAGTACACGAGCCCAAGCGCGGCTACCGGGTCTGCCCACCACCACCCCAGCGCGGCACGGAGGCCGAGCCCCGCGAGCAAGGTCCCGGCCATGTACGCGCACACCACCCCGCACGCGGCATCCCCCTTGAGCGCGGGGCTGTCGATCGCTCTGGCGATCCGGCGCTTGGCTTGAACGAGCCACGGCATCACGACGAGGGCCGCGGCGGCCAGCGCCATCCCCACGGGCGAGACCTCGGGCGCGGCACGAACCACGAGGGCGTAGCCGGCGTGCGCGACGACGTACGCGGCGAGCGCGAGCAGGCTCCAACCCACAACCCGTGACGCGCGGCCCTCCGCCCGCTCGACGCCCTCCCGGTCCAGGGCCCGCTGCTCGGACACCAGGCGCCACAGCACGACGCCGCCGGACAACAACTCGATGACGCTATCGATGCCGAAGGCGACGAGCGCGACGCTGCCCGCCGCTACGCCGGCGGCGATGCCGACCGCGGCTTCGAGCGTCATCCATGCCACGCTGAGCCATTCGATCGTGATGCCGGCGCGGAGCGCACTCGCGTCGCCGGCTCGAATGTTCATGTTACCGCCGCCACCGGAGCTGGCTCGTGGCCTCGATCCGCGGGAACGCCGCTGTCGTTCGCGCCGATGACGCTCGCGTCCGTAAGCTCACGGCCGGTATTCGGGCTCCACGATCGGGACGAGCAGCACTGGCGCCCGCGTGCGCCGCAGGAGCCGCGCCGCCACGCTCGAGGACCAGATCGCCTGGAGCCCCGCGCGCCCGTGCGTCGCGACCACGACGAGCCCATCGGCGTGCTCGGCGGCGTCGGTCGCGAGCTGCGCCACGGGTCCCCCGCGACGAACCTCGGCGGACGCAGGCACGCCCGTCGAGCGCATCGACGCCGCGAGACGCTCCAAGTACGCCATCGCCTGCTCGCCCTGGACGTCCAGGATGGATCGCGTCGTGCTGGGCAAAAACGTCGCCTGGGGTACCTGCTCGCCGCCGACCGTCTCCAGCGTCGGCACCACCATCACGAGACGAAGCTGCGCGTCGAGGGCCCGGGCCAGCACGGTGGCCATGGGCAGCGCCCCTTCCGCCGCCGCCGTCCCATCGAGCGAGACCATGATGGTCTTTGGGGCGAACCGCTCGGTCGATTGGGCGTCGCTGCGCGCGCGAACCAGCAACGTCGGGCGCCGGCTCAACTGCAGCACACGCTGCGCGATCGAGCCCCAGAGCGCCTCGCGGATGCCCCCGGCGCCGTGCGTGCTGAGGAGCACCAGGTCGCTCTCCTGCTCGGCGGCATGGGCCGCGATGGCCTGCGCGACGTTGCCGATCGGCACCTCGTGCACGTGGTACTCGACGCGACGGCCGCCGGCCTCCAAGTCGCGCGCCAGCCTCGCCAGATACGCCTCCGCGTCCACCCGGTTGCCGAGATGGGGTTGCCCGTGCACGCGGGGCGGCGCACCCCGTTCGATCACGTGCAGCAGGGCGATCGTCGCATCGAAGACCTCGGCCAAGCGCACCGCGATGGGCAGGACCGCCTCGGCCAGGCGGGATCCGTCCAACGACACGATGAAACGCTGCACCGTGATCGCGGGTGCCGGCGCGGCGGGCACGAGCGGCGTTGCCGGTTGACGTGCACGTCCCTGGGAAGCCATGATCATGCTCCTCCGCGGTGCGTTACCGGTACCTTACCCAAACTTCGGAAGCGGCCCGCCAAACGTTTGGTAAAGCAACAGCACGTTCAGCGCGAGGATGAGCACGGCACACGTGATCGCGAGCGCCGTCACCACGGGGTGATTCACGAGCTTCCCCATGATCGCCCGGTTGCGCGTGAAGAGAATGAGCGTGATCACCGGCATCGGCAGCGTGAAGCTGAGCACGACCTGGCTGATGACGAGCGTCCGGGTCGGGTCGAGACCGACGTAGATCGCCGCGAGCGCCGGGAGGAGCGTCGCGAACCGCCGGAACCAGACCGGGATGCGGAAGTTCACGAAGCCCTGCATCACGACCTGGCCGGCCATGGTCCCGACGTGCGAGCTGGAGATGCCCGAGGCCACGAGCGAAATCCCGAAGACGAGCGCCGAGAGCCCCCCGAGCAGCGGGGTGAGCGTCTTGTACGCCGTGTTGATGTCGGCCACGTCGGCGTGGCCCGTATAGTGGAAGACCTTGGCGGCCATGAAGAGCATCGCCATGTTGACCAGGCCGGCCAGCCCCATGGCCAGGACGACGTCGACCTTGTTGAAAGCGGAGATCCGCCGCGCTTCCTCATCCGTGGCCGGGACGACGCGCCGCTGCGTCAGGCTCGAGTGCAGGTAGATCACGTGCGGCATCACGGTGGCCCCGATGATGCCCACGGCCAAGAGAAGGGCGTCGCGTCCGGGAAGGCTGGGGACGACCGAGTGAAACGCCACCTGGCCCCAGTTCGGCTTCGCCAGGAACGTCTCCACCAGATAGCAGGCCGCGATCACCCCGGCGCACCCCCCGATAAACACTTCCAGCTGCCGGAACCCGTTGCCCTGGATCGCGAGGATGACAAAGACCAGGATCCCGGTGATGAGGGCGGACACGAACATCGGCAGCCCGGTGAGCAGGCTGATCCCGATCGCCGCCCCGAGCACCTCGGCGAGATCCGTCGCCATCGCCGTGACCTCCTGCGAGATCCAGAGGCCATAGTTCACCCACGGCGCGAAGTGGGCCCGGCACAGTTCGGCGAGATTCATCCCCGTCGCAATGCCCAGCTTCGCCGACAACCCCTGGATGAGCATCGCCATGAGGTTCGCCAGGAGAATGACCCACAGGAGCGCGTAGCCGAACTCGGCGCCGCCCTGGATGTTCGTGGCGAAGTTGCCGGGATCGATGTACGCGATGCACGCGATAAAGGCGGGCCCGACGAACGGCAGGATCGCGCGGAGGCCGCGCACCCTGCCCAGGATCGCATCACGGGCCGCCCGCTGGAGTTCCGGGTGTGGATGTGCGACGGTGTCGACCGGGGAATACGTTCGTACCATCGTTCCCTCCCACGCCGCCCGCGATGCAGCCGGCCCGCCAACCGTGCCCGACTTCCGCCGTCCAGCAGGTTCTGATGGGGCAAAACTAAGTTTAGTATATGCGAAATCACATGTCAAACGAACACGTGATCGCCGGGCCGGCACACGGCGGCACACGGGTTCGCCTTGACAACGATTCCATGGTTCGAGTATTATCGAATCATGATTCCCACCCGGACGATGAAAGGGGCCGCGCGATCGTCCGTGCGTACGGCGGCGGGTGATGCGCGGCGCATCGAGGCAGGCGAGGACGTCGCGCGCTACGCGGACATGTTCTCGGCGATCGGCACCGAACCCCGGTTACGCATCATGCGCCTCTTGCTCAGGACTCACCCGGACGGCATGGTGGCCGGCCACATCCAGGCCGAGTTGGGGATGCCCGCGTCCACGCTGTCACACCACCTCGACAAACTGCGGCACGACGACCTCGTCACCGTGACGCGCGAGGGCACGTACCTGCGCTACGCCGCGAATACGGAGACGCTTCGCGACCTGTTGGGCTTCCTGTACGCGGAATGCTGCACCCGCAACCGGGCGGTGCGGCCGCAAGCGGTGAGGTGGATCGGCAAGCGCCCTCGAACGCATCCGTAACCAGACGGGAGGCGACCCGCGATGGAGCTCAAGGATACGGTGCGCGAGAAGTACGCCGAAGCCGCTCGACGCGCCGGAACGGGCAACCGCGCCTGTTGCGATAGCGTGTGCGGTCCAGCCGCGCCCGGCGGCTGCTCCGAGGACCCCGTCACGTCGCGCCTGTACGAGGCCGCGGAGCTTGCCGTCCTCCCCCGGGAGGCGGTGCGGGCGTCCCTCGGTTGCGGCAATCCGACCGCGCTGGCGCAACTGCAACCCGGGGAGATCGTGCTGGACCTCGGCTCGGGCGGCGGTATCGACGTCTTGCTGGCCGCACGGCGCGTGGGGCCGCGGGGGAGAGTCTACGGGCTGGACATGACGGACGAGATGCTTGAGCTTGCGCGGGAAAATCAGCGCAAGGCCGGGGTGGTAAACGCCGAGTTTCTCCGGGGCGAAATCGAACACATCCCGCTCCCGGCCGGCTCGGTCGACGTCGTCGTCTCCAACTGCGTGATCAACCTGTCGGCCGACAAGGACCGGGTGCTGGCCGAGGCGTTCCGGGTCCTCAAACCCGGCGGCCGGTTTGCCGTGTCGGACGTCGTCGTCCGCGGACCGGTGCCGTCCGAGATCCGGCACAGCATGGAGTTGTGGATCGGCTGCATCGCCGGGGCGCTCGAGGAGGCGGACTACGCCGCCAAGCTCCGGCAGGCCGGGTTCGAAGGCGTCAGCATTGAGCCGACCCGCGTGTACGATGTCAACGACGCGCGCGCGTTTCTCAGCGGCCACGGGCTGGACGTCGACGCGATCGCGCCTCTCGTCGACGGCAAATTCATGAGCGCGTTCGTGCGCGCGACCAAGCCCCGTGTGCCGCCGGGTTGACGCGCGACATCTCGAGTGGCACTGTTCCGCCGGCGCGCGCCGCCCATTCACATCCCGCCCAAGGCTCCGGCATAGGTGTCCCCGGGACGTCCGACGAACGGATGCACCCATGACCAATGAGCTTGCCATCGCGCGGTTCAAGAGACTGCCGCAGCGGTACGACGATGTGTGGCAGGGCGGCCTCGTCAGGCTGCCGATGTGGATCGAACAAGGGCCGGACAGCCGCCCCTACCGCCGCCGCTGACGGCCCCAGGCACGCCCACGCGGCGCGGCGCCGCGCGTGGGGCCCCCGCCTCACGGGAATGCCGGAGACCGGTGAGCGCGCCGTTTGCGAGTGACGCCTTGGAACACCTGGAACACTCCGTTCACCGATGACGGGGGGAGGCTCCCGGGATGACCGCGGTCGGGCGCGCTCTCGCCCTCGCCTTTGCGATGTTGTGGGAGATCCTCTGGCCCCTCATCCTCGGCTTTGCGCTCTCCGCGGGGGTGCAGGCGTTCGTCTCCAAGCGCCGCATGAGCGAGCTCCTCGGCAACGACTCGCTGCGCTGCATTTCACTGGCAAGCCTCTTCGGCTTTGCGTCCTCGTCGTGTTCGTATGCGGCCGTGGCGCTGGCCCGGTCGCTCTTTCGGAAGGGCGCCGACTTCACCGCCTCGATCGTCTTTCAGTTCGCCTCCACGAACCTGGTGATCGAGTTGGGCATCGTCCTGGCGGTCTTCCTGGGCTGGCAGTTCACCCTCGCCGAGTTCCTGGGCGGCCCGCTCATGATCGCAATGTTGTGGCTCGTGTTTCGCGCCACGCTCCCCCCTCGGCTCGTCGACGAAGCCCGCCGCCGGGCGGACGCGGGACGGCGGGGGCGCATGGAAGGGCATGCGGAGATGGACATGTCGGTGCCGGCCGGCCGGCCGCTATGGGCTCGCCTGCGATCCCCCGAGGGGTTCACCGCGATCAGCCACTACTTTGTCATGGACTGGGCCGCGGTGTGGATCGATGTCGCGGGCGGGCTGCTCATCGCCGGGGCCATCGCGGCGTGGGTCCCGGACGCGTTCTGGCGGGGCTTCTTCCTCGTGCGCTACCCGCTCGGCAACCTGCTCTGGAGCCCGCTCGTGGCCCCGCTCGTCGCAATCGTGTCGTTCGTCTGCTCCGTGGGGAACGTCCCGCTCGCCGCGGTCCTCTGGAACGGCGGCGTCAGCTTCGGCGGCGTGATCGCGTTTATCTTCGCCGATCTGATCGTGCTGCCGATCCTGGACATCTACCGCCGGTACTATGGCCGCCGCATGGCGCTGTACTTGCTCGGGGCGTCTTACGTCACGATGGCGCTGGCCGGCCTGAT
>JAJPJL010000011.1 GCA_021324255.1 Bacillota bacterium | reverse complement strand
TCTCCTGCGTGACAGGCAGGTGTGTTAAACCAGGCTACACCACGCCCCCACGTACGGCGGCACTCCCGCCATCATGCAGTCTACGGCCGGGCCCCTACCCTGTCAACACGTACAACCGCGGCGAATCCCACGTTCACCGTCGCGATGACGGCGCGATCACGTCGCGGTGTGGCACCGCGTCGGCGCGACGGCCGGCGAGCGTCACGCCTTGCCTCGCGCGCGTCGCCACAGGCGCTGGTCCCATTCCCGAGCCGCCCACGACAGCGCCGCTTGCGGGGTCATGCGTCCAAAAAACGCGTCCTCCACCGCTTCCCGGAACACGCGGAAGAGCTCGTCGCTGTGGGGCGTCACGACCGTGAGATCGCGCGCCATCGCGAGCTCGCGCGCCGCGATCGACCGGCTGCGGTCCACGGGCGTGGCGCCGGGTTGTGTGAAGTAGGGATCGGCGGCGGCGGCCCGCGTGGACGGAAACGCCACGACGACATGGCAGAGGCCGAGCTGATTCTCGTCGTCCGCCACGAACTGCGCCAGCTCCACGGCTTCCCGGCGATGGTGACTGGCGAGCGGCACCGCGAGATCCATCGTGGGAAGGTCGAGGACGCGCCCGCGCCCGGCGGGCATCGGCGCGACGATCGTCTCCCGGTAGACGTCGGGGCCGTCCGCGCGCACGCGCAGCAGGAACTCCGGGCCGGTCACGAGCATCGCCAGCTGGCCGGCGCCGTACCGCTCGGTCGCTCCGAGATACCCGTGCCGCAAGGTATCCGCGGGAAACATGTCCCGCTTGAAGAGGTCCACGTACCGGGCCAGCAGCGCGACGTGCGCAGGGCTGTCGAACACCGCGTGCCGTCGATCCGGGCTGAGCACCTCGAGGCCCTCTTCCTGGAACAGGGTCAGCAGCCGCGTGGTGTCCACGTTCGGCATGAACCCGTATACGCCGGTGCGTTGCTTGATCGTCACCGCATCCTGAATGTACTGGTCCATGGTAGCGGGCGGCTGCGCGGGGTCGAGACCGGCGCGGCGGAAGAGCGCCCGGTTGTACGCGAGGACGTCCGGCTCCACGTACCAGGGAATCCCGTAGGCCCGCCCGCCGACGCGCAGCGAGGCCCAGATGTTCGGGAAGTAGCGGGCGCGCACGGCTGCCGGCACGGCCGCGTCCATGTCGACGAGGGCGCCGGCCTGGGCCATCCGGATCGTCATCTCGGTGGTGAGGTTGACGACGTCGGGGGCCACGCCGCCCGCGATGGCGGCGAGGAGCTTTTGGTCGAAGGCCTCGAGCTCGAGATCGACCCAGCGCACCCGCAGGCCCGGATGGGCGCGCTCATACCGCCCGAGCATGCCCTGCACATAGGATGTGAGGAGCGGTCGCAGCGAAATGGTCCAGAGCTCGATCTGCGCCTGAGGCGCGGCAAGCGCGGTTCCGGGACAGACCATCAGCGCGAGCGCGACCAGCGCCGCGAGGCGTTTCCACGTGCGCGGACGGGACATGCCGTGCCCGTTTCGCCGGGACGCGCGGCCCTTCCTCGGGCAGCGACGCTGGACCGTCGCCGGGCGGATTTGCCCGCTCGGGAACAGGAGGCCGAAACGTGATGCTCGCGGGGATCTATCCGATCGTGCCCACACCCTTCGACGAACAGGGAGCGCTCGATCCGGGGAGCATCCGGTCGCTCGCCCAGCGGTTCTGCGAGCTCGGCGTCGACGGGCTCGCAGTCCTCGGCGTGATGGGCGAGGCGGAACGGCTCACGGAGGCGGAACGGGACCGCGTCGTGTCGGCGTTTCGCGAGGCGCTGCCGCGGGATCGCGCGCTGATCGCGGGGGCGGGCGGCGCCGGCACGGACGTCGCGATCCACGCGTCCCGGCGCGCCGTCGAGTGCGGCGCGGACGCGCTCTTGGTCGCGCCGCCGCGGGTGCAGAACGACGCGGCGCTGCTCGGCTATTACGAGCGCATTTCCGCCGCGGTGCCCGCGCCGATGATCGTGCACGACTACCCGATCTCGACGGGCGTGCTCCTGTCTCCGGCGCTCCTCGCTCGCCTCTACGCGGAGGTGGAGTGGGTCCGCTACGTCAAATTGGAGGACCCGCCGACGGGCCCCAAGATCGATCAGGTGCGAGCGCTCGCGGGCGAGCAATTCGGGATCTTCGGCGCGCTCGGCGGTCTGTACGCCCTGGAGGAGCTGGAGCGCGGAGCATGCGGGATCATGACGGGGTTCGCCTATCCCGAGCTGCTCGTCCGGCTCTACCGCCTCCACACGGCGGGGCGGGCGAACGAGGCCGCCGAGCTGTTCGACGCCATTCTGCCGCTCATCCGCTTCGAGTTCCAACCGGTGCTCGGCATCGCGCTTCGCAAGGCGCTCCTCGTGCGCCGGGGCGTGATCCGGACGGCCACGGTCCGTCATCCCGGCGGCCCGGCCGACCCGGCGACGCTCCGGCAACTGGAACGCATCGTCGAGCGTCTTGCGGCCCGTGGGTACCTCGAGCCGGCGGACGCGGCACGCCCCATGGCGCCGGCGGTTGGGGATCCGTGACGGACGGGGGGCGCCTCGACCTCGTCGTGCAGGGGCGCGTCGTCCTGCCGGACCGCGTTCTGGAGGACGGGTTCGTCGGGGCCGCCGCGGGCCGCATCGCGGTGATCGGCGATCTCCGATCGGCCGGGGGGTTGCCGCGCGCGGAGCGCACGCTGCAGGCGGGACGCGCCTACGTGCTCCCGGGCGTCGTCGACACGCACGTGCACACGCGCAGCGAGCCGGCGGAAGGCATCACGCGCTGCACCGCGGCCGCCGTCGCGGGCGGCGTGACAACGATCGTGGATATGCCCTATGACATGCCGTCGGCCGTCCCCGACGCGGAGACGCTGCGGCGTAAGATCCGCGACGTGAACGCCGAGGCGGTCGGCGACGTGGCCCTCTACGGGACGATCCGCAAGACCGGGGGCCTCGACGAAATCGAGGGCATCGCCGCCGCCGGCGCGTGCGCGTTCAAGGTCTCCACGTACGAGTCCGACCCCGTGCGGTTCCCGCAGATCCCGGACGGAGAGCTCCTGGAGGCCTTCCGGCGGATCGCGGCGACCGGCCTTCCGGTCGCGGTCCATTGCGAAAACCAGGACATCGTCGACCGGGCGATCGCGCGGGCGCGAGCCGCCGGGGACACCGGACCGCTCGCCCACTGCCGGACGCGACCCGCGGTATCCGAGACGGAAGCGGTGGCGCGGGTGCTGGAGCTGGCGCGGGACGCCGGAGCCCACGTGCACATCGTGCACGCCAGCGTCCCGCGCTCGTTCGAGCTCGTCGAGCGCTACCGGGCCGAGGGCGTTCGGGCCACCGCCGAAACATGCGTGCAATATCTTGTGCTGGACGAGGACGCGATGGAGCGCCTGGGACCGCTGGGCAAGATCAACCCGCCGCTGCGCGCTCCGGCGGACCGGGCCGGATTGTGGGACCTGCTGGCGGCCGGCCGGATCGACCACGTGACGTCGGACCACGCGCCGTGGACGCTGGACCGCAAGAGCGATCGCACGGACATCTTCCGGAACGGATCCGGCGCGCCCGGCGTGGAGACGCTCCTGCCGTTGCTCCACGACGCGGGCGTCCATCCCGGGCGGATCTCGATCCTCGATCTCGTCCGCGTGCTGGCCGAGCACCCGGCACGAACGTTCCACTTGTTCCCGCGCAAGGGAATCCTGGCCCCCGGCGCGGACGCGGATCTGGTCGTCTTCGACCCCGGCGAGGCGTGGACGATCCGGGGCGCCGAGCTGCATAGCGCGGTCGGTTGGACGCCGTACGAGGGCATGCGCGTACGCGGCCGCGTGCGGCAGGCATTCGTCCGCGGCCGCGCGGCGTACGAAGACGGCGCGGTCGTCGCCCGGCCCGGCGACGGACGGTTTGTCCCGGCGCTGCCCCGGCGCACGTAGGAGACGCACGCCGAGGGAGATTCCGCGCGCCCCCGCGAACCAACACTGCTCAGAGTAGACGTCGATCCGGCATCACCCCGGGAGGTCACCGAATGCGGAGGTCCGTCCCACGCTGGTGCTATGCCGCCTGCACGTTGCTGGCGGTCACCCTGCTCGCGTACCCGGTCACCCTGGCGGCCCAAACTCCCGCGCGGGGCGGCACGCTCATCGTCGGGGTACCCTCGGAGCTGCCCAACCTCGACCCGCACCGCTCGACGCTCACGATCACATACACGTCGCTCAGCGCCGTCTATCAGCCGCTCGTCGAGCTCGCGGCCAACCTGGCGCTGCGCCCGCAGCTGGCGACCTCCTGGAAGGTGTCGCCCGACGGCCTGACGTGGACCTTTGCCCTGCGCCACGGCGTCCTGTTCCATAACGGGCGGGAGCTGACGTCGGCGGACGTGAAATACAGCATCACGCGCATTCTCGATCCGAAGACCGGGGCCCGCGGGCGCGGCGACTTGAGCTCCATCGACGCCGTCACCACCCCCGACCGGTACACGGTCCAGTTCAGGCTCAAGTCCCCGTTCGGCTTCTTCCCGAACAAGCTCGCCACGACGTATCAATCGATCGTGCCCCCGGAGGCGGTCGACGCCGCGACGAACCAGATCACCAAGCCGATCGGGACCGGACCGTTTCGCTTCGACGAGTGGAAGACCAATGACCATCTCGGGCTGAAACGCTGGGACCGCTATTGGGAACCGGGCAAGCCCTACTTGGACGGGGTCACCATCAAACCTATTCCCGACGAGACGGTGCGGCTCACGGCGCTTCAGACGGGCGACATCATGCTCTCCACCGACGTCCCCGAGGCACGGCTCGAGGAGCTCTTCAAGCATCCCTCGCCGGACTATGTCATCCGTCTGGACCGCGGCGGCGCCGGCCAGGGCGTGATCGCGCTCAACACGCGGCACAAGCCCCTCGACAACATCAAGGTGCGTCAGGCCGTCGCCTATGCCATCAACAAGCAGGAGTTGGTGGAGGCCGCCTACCGCGGCTGGGGCCGTCCGGTCAACCAAAACTTCCCGCCGAGCTCGCCCTGGTATCTGCCGGTCAAGGACCGCGCGCAGGACCTGGGCCGCGCCAAGCAGCTCCTCGCCGAGGCCGGGATGCCGAACGGGTTCAAGGCGACGATGATCGTCGGCAACGGCTACGGGCTCGCGCCCGTCGCGCAGGTATTCCAGGCGCAGGTCCAGCGCATCGGCGTCATGGTGAACCTGCAGCTGTACGATATCCCGACCTGGTCGCAGCGGTTCGTGGCGGGGGACTACGACTTCGTCAACACGGGCTTCTTCGCGAAGGTCGACCCGGACGACGCGTACTATCGCTACCTCCACACGGGCGGCGGCGCGTGGTCGATCGGCGGCTTCATCAGCGA
>JAJPJL010000106.1 GCA_021324255.1 Bacillota bacterium | reverse complement strand
TCGTACTCCCGCCCCTCGGCCCGGTACGCGATGCGGCCGTCCTGCGGCACGCGCCGTTCCGCGATGTCGACCTCGGCCATGATCTTGATGCGCGACACCACGGCCGCCTGGATCTCGCGCGCGGGCGTCATGACGTTGTACAGCGCGCCGTCGATCCGGTAGCGCACCCGCATCCGGTGCTCCTGGGGTTCGATGTGGATGTCGCTGGCCCGCTGGCGGATCGCCTGCAGGATGATCATGTTGACGAGGCGCACGACCGGCGCCTCGTCGACCAGCGCGCGCAGCTGGTCCACGCCCAGCTCCTCCGGGCGCGCCTTGGCCTTGATCTCGGTGATCACGTTCTCCACGCTCTCGTCGAGCGCGGGATATTGGGTGAGCGCGCGCTGGAAGTCCTCGCGCGTGATCACCGCGGGCCGGATCAGGCGCCCCATCCGCCGGTGGATGTCGTCCAGCGAGAGCACGTCGAGCGGGTCCACCATGCCCACCGTGACGGTGTCCCCCTCCTGCCGGATGGGAATGGCCTGGAAGCGCCGCGCGAGGTGCTCCGGGAGGAGCAGCATCGCCGCCTCGTCGGGGATCACCTCGCGCAGATCGACGTACTCCAATCCGAGCTGGAGCGCGAGCGCCTCACCGATCCCGCGCTCCGTGGCAAGCCCCATCTCCACGAGCACCTGGCCCAAGCCCCGGTGCCGGCTCCCGCGTTTCTGCTCGCCGAGCGCATCGGCGAGCTGCTCGAGCGAGATCACCCCCGCCTGCACGAGGATCTCCCCGAGCCGGCGCCGGCGCGGGCCGACCGCGGGACGCCCTCGCGGCTCCGCGGCCGCGGGCGTCTGCACCAGCTTGTCGTCCATCGCGCGTGCGGCCATCGCTATCTCCCCTCTCGAGCGCGCCCCGCCGCCACGGGCAGCGCACCCGTGTCGGTGAGCTGCGCGTAGATGTTCTGCAGCTTCATGAACGCGTGGTAGTCGGGACGGTACTCCGCCTCCAGCTTGTAGTCGAGCTCGACGAACTTGTTGAGCGTGACGAAGAACGCGTACTGGATGATGCTGGCCGGATGCTCCGGCGCGTCGCGGTTCTTGTCGATGTGGAGGTTGATGATGTCGAGCTTCGGGAGCGTCGCCGGATCGACGTTCGCCGCTTTGGCGCGGTTTTCCACGAACTGCCCGAACTCCGCGGTGGCCCGCCAGTCCTTGGCCAGCACCATGGCCACGTCGAGGTCGTACTCGAGGTCGCCGCTGCCCACGCTGTGATGCATCGTCGGCCGGTGGTACAGCGAGTACGCGTCGGCCTCGTCGTCCGGCGGCTGCTCGTCGAGCCGGCACCCTTCCTTGTCCAGCGGGGAAATGGCGAAGATCGGCACGTTCAGCTCCAGGCTGAGCTCCGCCAGCTCCGTGGAGATCCGGTCGGTCCGCGCCTTCCAGTCCGCGAGCGACTCCCCGAGCGGGATCTTTTGCAGGTAGTCGAAGAACAGCGCGATCTCGCTCGTTTCAAACTCCTGCATGACGTTGTAGGCGTGCGCCCGGATGCGGTCGACCGTGTCCTGGCGCCCCCCCTCGATCAGGAACATGTACGGGGCGTACCGGGTCATCTGCTCATAGGCCGCCCGCACCGGCGCGGCCACCGGTTGCCCATCCGCGTCGTGGCCGCTAAGGATGGCCACGGGGTTGATGCCGCTCTCCTTGGCGATGAGCCGCGCGCCGAGCACCTGCGCCGTCTGCTCCCACGAATAGAACAGCACCGGGATGTGGTGGTTCGTCGCGAGGTACGTGGCGAGCTGCAGCGTCAGGTTGGTCTTGCCCCGCCGCGGCGCGCCGGCCAGGCCGTAGTAGAATCCCCGGCGCAACCCCGACAGCAGGGTCGTCAGCCGGTCGAACGGCGCGAGCGAATACCCGAGGACCCCGGGCTGCCCCTGGCGCCGCTCCGCCTCGTCCGCGAGCCGGCCGATGACCTCGCTCACCGGCTGCAGGTGCGTGTGGATGCGGTGGCGCCCGAGCTCCACGAGCTCGCGGATCATCTCCGCCGCGAGCTGGGCGATGTCGCCGTCCGACGGCGTCTGGGTGTGGAGAAACCGCCCGAGCCGGCCATGGAGCGCGCCGAGCCGGTCCCGGCGGGCCCGGCCGCGCAGCGCCTCGACGAGCGCCATCACGCTGCCGGCGTCCACGGGCGGGGTGCCGCGCACGGTCGCGAGGTACCGTTCCATCGCGGTGGTGAGCGCCCCGGTCTGCTCCAGATGCGCCCGGACGGACGCGGGGTCGACGACGCTGTTCGGCCGGTTGTACAGCTCGAGCACCGCCTTGCAGAGCCGCACGGCCCCGGGCGTGCGCAGCATCTCCTGCTGGAAGCCCTCGCGCAGCGCGAGCATGATGAGCTGCTTGTCCTGGATGAACCCGTGCAGGATCGTTGCCTCGATGGACTCGTCCGTCGGTGTCACGGTCGTGCTGCTCCTCGTCTGCGGTTCCATCGCCCCCTCGCGCCTCCCTCAGTCGTTGACGAACACGACCCGCAGCATCTCGTCCACGGTGGTGCTGCCGTCGAGCACCCGCTCGATCCCGTGCTGCCGCAGGGTCCGCATCCCCGCGGCCTGCGCCGCCTCGCGCAGCCGGTCCGCGGATTGCCCGCCGAGCACGAGCTGGCGCAGTCCTTCGTTCATCGTCATCAGCTCGAACACGCCGAGACGGCCGCGATACCCCGTCTTGCGGCAGGCGTCGCAGCCGCGCCCGCGGTACAGCTGCACCGGCGTGGCCCCGGACTCCGGGAGCCCCAGGTGGCGGACCACGTCGCCGGGCGCCGGGTACGCCTCCTTGCAGCGGCCGCAGACGACGCGGACGAGCCGCTGGGCCAGCACGCCGATCAGCGACGACGCGATGAGGAACGGCTCCACCCCCATGTCCACGAGCCGCGTGGTCGCGCTCGGCGCGTCGTTGGTGTGCACGGTGCTCAGCACGAGGTGCCCGGTCATGGACGCCTGGATCGCGATCTCCGCGGTCTCGCGGTCCCGGATCTCGCCGATCAGGATCACGTCGGGGTCCTGCCGGAGGATCGTGCGCAGGCCGCTCGCAAACGTGAGCCCCACCTTCGGGTTGACCTGGACCTGGTTGACGCGCGGGATCTGGTACTCGACCGGATCCTCCACGCTCACGATGTTCCGCTCGGGGGTGTTGATCCGCGCCAGCGACGTGTACAGCGTCGTCGTCTTGCCGCTCCCCGTCGGCCCCGTGACCAGGATCAGGCCGTAGGGCTTGGTGATCAGGCTCTCCCACGCCGTGAGGAGGTCGGCGGCAAAGCCGAGCTGCGGCAGGGTGAGCCGCGTGCGCGACTGGTCCAGGATGCGGAGCACCACCTTTTCCCCCAGCACGGTCGGCAGCGTGCTGACCCGCAGGTCGAGGTCCTTGTTCTGGGTCCGGAGGTGAATGTGCCCGTCCTGGGGCAGCCGGCGCTCCGCGATGTCCATGTTGGCCAGGATCTTGATGCGCGAGATGAGCGCGGCCTGCGCGGCCTTGGGCGGCGCCATGAAGTCCTGCAAGATCCCGTCGACCCGAAACCGCACCTTGACCTCGTGGGCGTGCGGCTCGATGTGGATGTCGCTGGCCTCGGCGAGCACGGCCTGCGCGAGGATCTGGTTGACCGCCCGGACGATGGGCGCATCCTCGACCATCGCGCGGAGGTGCTCGACGCTCGCCTCCTCCGCGGGGGCGTCGCGGACCGTTTCGGCCTCGACCGAGCCGCGGAGAATCTCCTCGATGTCGGCCTGACCGCCGTAGACCATCCCGTGCACCCGCGCGATGTCGACGGGGCTCGCAATGACCAGGTCCACATCGAGGCCGGTCACCAGCCGGATGTCGTCGATCGCGACCACATTGGCGGGATCCGCGATCGCCACGACGAGGCGGTTGCCGGCGCGACGGACGGGGACGACGCCGTGGCGCCGGGCGATGTACGACGGCACGAGGCGCGCGGCCTCGCCATCGACCTCCCGCTCGGGCAGGTTGGTGAACGGCAGGTTCCACTGGACCGCCAGCGCCATCGCCAGCTGCTCCTCGGTCAGCGCCTGCATGTTCACGAGGATGCGGCCGAGCGGCGCACCGTTCCGCTGCTGGGAATTGAGCGCTTCCTTGACCTGGTCCGGCGTGACCCAGCCCTGGCGGACGATGATCTCGCCGAGGAGCGCGCCCCACCGTTGCCGCGTGGCCGGCCCGTCGGGTGTGGGCGAGTCGACCGGCACGGCCGGCGCGGTCTCCGGCGCCGGGGGCGCCGCGATCGCGTCCCCGGCGGGATCGGCGAGCACGGGCGCGGAGTCCGCGATGATCTCCACCTCGGGGTCCGCGATCCCCGCCGCCGGGCCGGCGATGATCTCCACGGCGTCCGCCGGGGCGGCCGCGGCCCACGGGCCGTCCCCGTCCGTGACGGTCGCCGGCGACGCGCCGCCGGGCGCCTCCGGAGCGCGCGGCCCGGGCGAACGCCGCGCGCGTGCCGCGCGAATGGCCTCGTCGATGGCCGCCAGCTGGCGCGTCTGCCCCGCGTACTCCGCCGCGCGCCGGAGCGACCTGAGGATGTCCGCGTCGTCGGGCGCCAGCTCCGCGGCGCGGGCAAACGCACGGTTCGCCTCGGTCCACCGGCCTCGTTCGAGGCAGCGGTCGCCGAGAGCCGTGAGCACCATCACGGCCGGCCGCGCATCGGCCTGGGCGGCGTACAGCCCCGCGAGCTCCCAGTACGCCCAGGGGTCGTCCGGGGCCAGCTCGATGACCTTTTTGAAGCACGCGACGGCCGCGTCGGCATCCCCGAGGCGCTGGCGCAGCACGCCCTCGTGAAACCATACGGCGACGTCGAGCGTGGTGTCGTGCTCCGCGAGCGACAGCGCGGCGCGGTAGGCGGCGAGCCGGTCCCGCACGCCCTGGTCCGCCCCGGCGCGGTCGCCGGCGGCGCGCACGCCTTCGACGCGGTCTACAGGCACTCGGCCACCGCGGCGCGCGCGCGCTGGGTCTCGACCCGGATCCGGCCCAGGTTGCAGAAGCGGCTCCCCATGAGCACGAGCATCGCGTCCTTGTTGACCTGGGTCACGGCGATCGGCCCGGCCGGAAACTCGGCCAGCACCACGTCCGGCGGGTCGCTCGCCGAGATCTCCGTGGCGACGGCCTCCCAGGCCAGCATCGCGCTGCTCACCAGCGCGCCGATGGCGTCGAGGTCGACCTCCTCCGACTTCGCCCCGTCGATGACGAACCCGTCCCGGCTCACCGCGACGGCGGCGACGATCGACCCCTTGTGCGTGAGGTCGTTCAGGATGTCCTTGAGGCTCCCCGTCAGGTTTGTGACCACGATCCACCCCCCATGATTGGCTGGCCTTACCCCGCAAGTGTCTCCGTCGCCGATGCCAGGGCCGGCAGGTGCCGCCGGAGCTGCACGCGCGCGGTGCCGACGTTGGCTTTGCCCCCGAGGAAGACGACCACGCACCGGTCGACGGCCGGCTGCGCCACGAGCACGGTGAACCGCTCGCAGCTCATCATGAAGTCGTGGAACGCCGGGTCGTGCAGCTTGCGGCAGGTGTAGACCAGGAGCTTGACCAGCGTGGCGATCTCCTGGTTCACGGCCTCCAGCGGAAAATGCGCGTCGACCTTCACCACGTCGATCGGCGTCCCGTCCATGGCGAGCACGCCCGCGCCCAGGACGCCGGGGGTGCCGGAGACGATGGAGTCCAGGATTTCTCGCGTTCTCGTCATGAATCGCTCCTCGAGCCTCGGGCGCCGGCGCGCCTGTGTGCGGCTTCGGTGCGGGGCCGGGCCGGCCGGACCGGTCCTGTGCGCCACGCACGGCGCCGCACACACCCGTCGATCCGGTCCGCGCGCCGCGCATGTCGGGTGAGGCCGCCCACATGCACCCACGGTGAGCGTCGGCCGGAGGCGGCCACAGCCGCCGGAGGAGTCGAGGCGCTCGCTGGACCCGATGTCATGAGGCCCGAGACCAACGCCCGCTCCCTGCGGCGCAAGCCAGGACGGCCGGCCAGGTCCGCTCGGCCCTTTCTCGTCTTGTCGGGCATGAGCGACCCGGCGCTAGCGACGGTGCAGGTCCGCAACATGCGTCATCGCGGCGAGGCGCTTGAGCGCGGCGGCGAGCACCCGCGAGACGTGCCGCTGCGAGATGCCGAGGCGCGCCGCGACCTCGCTGTGACTGAGGTCCATGTAGAACAGGTAGTATACGATCTTCCGCTGGAGGTCGGCCAGCCGTTCGATGGCCTGCAGCAGGACGATGCGGTCCTCCACGGGCAGCTGAAACGACACGTACCGCTGATGGGTGATGGCCTCCCGCCGCACGCCCGCTTCGGCAATGATGTCGTCGATGGACCGCACGCTCGTGGAGTCGTAGGCCCGAATGATCTCGTCGACCCCCTTTTCCGTGGTGTTCATGCGGACCGCGATCTCCGCGTGCGTGGGCGTCCGGCCCAGCTCCTGTTGCAGGGCCGCCACCGCCGCCGTGAGCTCGCCGTAGAGCTTCCGCGCCCACCGCGGCACCTGCACGGTATCCGCGTCGTCGCGGAGGTAGTGCCGGATGTGCCCCGAGACGTGGCTGAACGCGTAGGCCTCGAACCGGACGCCGCGATCCGGGTCGAAGTTCCGGACCGCGTGCATCAGGCCGATCGTCCCCACCTGGGTCAGGTCCTCGAGCGCCACGGACGGGCGCACGTACCGGTGGGCCACCTTGCGCACGAGCGGGAGAAACCGGCAGACGAGATCCTCGAAGAGATCGGCGCTGCGCGTCCGCCGGTACTCGCGAAACAGCGCGAGGATGCCGTCCTCGGCCGCGGACGCCGCGGCGGGGAACGACGCCGGCGGCGGGGGCGCCGGATAGTCGTCCGTGGGCGACCGATGGTCGACCCGCACGGTCACCAGGACACCGGGGAGGCGGCTAGCCGTTCCGCCGCTCGCCGGCGGTCACGGGCGTCTGCGACGGGTCCTGGGACTCCGCGGCATCCTCGTCGCCGTCGTCCTGCGGGTCGGGCGGCTGGGCGGCGAGCCACGCGCCGACGCCTTGCAGGCTCATCCCCTGCTCCTCGATGAGACGCCGGATCTGGCGGATGAGCTCCAGGTCTTTCATCGAGTAGAGCCGGTGATGCCCTCGCGTCCGCGCCGGCTGCAGCAGGCGATATTCCACCTCCCACATGCGCAGCCGCCGAGGCTCCACGCCCGTGAGCGCCGCGGCGGTGCGGATGGGGTAGATCGGCAGGGTGCTGAGCCTTGGTCCCATGACCCCGTGGTCTCCTTTCAGCGGAATCGACGATTACGCGCCGTCGGCGCCGACGGTCTGCACGAGCGGCGCGAGACGCTTGAGGGCGGCGGCCAGCAGCCGGGAGACGTGCCGCTGGGAGATGCCCATGAGCTTGGCGGTCTCGCTCTGCGTGAGATCGAGATAGAACAGGTAGTAGACGGCTTTGCGCTGCACCTCGGCCAGCCGCTCGATCGCCTGCAGCAGCATGACGCGATCTTCGACCGGTAGCTGAAAGGACGCGTACCGCTGGCGGGGCTGCGGCGGCGCGTCGCCCGCCGCGCCCTCATCGTTGATCCGCTCGACGCGCGTCGCGCCGTAGGCCCGGAGCACGTCGCGCAACTCCGGCTCGCTGAGCTCCATGTGCTCGGCGATCTCGGCGAGGCTGGCGGACCGGCCGAGTGTCTGCTGCAGCTCGGCCGCGGCCGCCTTCATCTCCCCGTAGCGCTTGCGGGCCCACCGGGGCGTGCGCATGAGGTCCGCGTCGTCGCGGAGATAGTGGCGGATCTCGCCGGCCACGTGGTGGTAGGCGTAGGTCTCGAACTTGACGTTGCGCCCGGGGTCGAAGGTGTTGACGGCCGTCATCAAGCCGATCGAGCCGACCTGGATCAGGTCGTCGAGGGAGACCGATTGCCGCACGTAGCGCCGGGCAATCTTGCGGACGAGCGGCAGATACTGGCAGACCAGTTGATGGTAGAGCCGAACGTCCTTGGTCCGCCGGTATTGCCGGAACGCGTCGTGAATCCCCGGTCCATCCGAGTCCACATCCTGCCTCGCGGCTAACGCAGTGCTGCCCATGCTCCCCCCCCGTTCCGGTGCACCCGCACGCTGCCGCCCGCCATGTGGGCGTGCGCGGCAACCTGTACCGCCTCCGCGTCTCCGCGGCAGATCGAACGCGATCGTGGCAGGGCACTCCTGGGGGCAGCAGAGATGCAGAGCCAGAGCAAAGGGGACGGAAAAAGCGCGGGCCGTGGCGCGCGGGCGGCTCGTGGGCGAGAAAAACAAAGCCTCCCGCAACGCATTCACGGGAGGTTCCGGTCGTCGCTCCGGCAACCCGGCTGACTTGCCAGCTCGCGCTGGCCTGTCCCGTGGCTTTGCGTCCCCAGATCTCTCTGGGTTTGCCCCTACAGAAGCGGTGTGGCTATGGAATTGTCCCCATTAGAAAAGCATATTCATAGAAACTTGTCAAGAGACTGTCTAAAGGTTGTGACTACGAGTGGACCGACCATCCGAAAATCAACTGTGAGGATTCGGAGTGGACATGCGTGTCATGCTACCCGTCGGGCGACCCGCGCGCCGCTTGCGCGTCGAGGCGCGACTGTAACACGACCGCCGCGGCGACGCGGTCGCGCGCCTCGCGCCGTGTCCCGCGGCGAGCGCCGCCGCGGATCATGGCCCGGTCCGCGGCCACGGTCGACAACCGCTCGTCCCACAATTCGACCGGCAGGCCGGTGTCGGCGCGAAGTCGCGCCGCGAACGCCTCCGCCTGCCGCGCGGCGGGACCGGCGCTGCCGTCCATGTTGCGCGGCCACCCCACCACCACCCGGTCGACGCCATGCGCCGCGCAGAGGCGCGCCACCTGCGCGGCGTCCTCGCGCAACGACCGGTGCGCAAACGTGACGAGCGGCGACGCGAGGATGCCGGTCGGGTCGCTCAGCGCGACGCCGACGCGTTTCGCGCCGAGGTCCACGCCGAGGTAGCGCGTCACCGCCGCTCCCGGGCGGTGTCCGCGAGCACCGCGCGCACGATCTCCGGCAGCGCGTCGATCGCCTCGTCCAAGCGCTCCGGATCGCCGCCGCCCCCTTGCGCGAGCTCCGGCCGTCCGCCGCCGCGGGTGCCGAGCCGGCGGTTGAGCGCCTGCATGATCTTCGAGGCCGCGGCGCCGCGCGCCACCGCACCCTGGGTCGCCATCACCACGATCTCAACGCGGCCGTTCGCGCGGCCGGCCGCCACGATGACGCCGGCCGGCAGGCGCCCTTTGACCCGGTCCCCGAGCGCCCTGAGCGACGCTTGATCGGCGCCCGGGACCGTCACGCCCACGACGGCGATGCCGTCGACGTCGCGGGCCGACCGGACCGCTTCCTCGAGATCCGGCGCCGCCTCTCGCGCACGCGCGCGCTCCGCGCGCTGCTGCACGGCGCGCCGCCGCTGATCGAGTTGCCGGATGCGCTCGGGCAGCGACTCGGGCGGCACGCGCAGTTCGGCCGCGGCGTCCCGCAGCTTCGCCTGTGCGTCCCGCAGGCGATCGAGCGCCTCCCGGCCCGTGACCGCTTCCAGGCGCCGCGTGCCGGCCCCGACGGATCCCTCGCTGGTCACGAGAAACAGGCCGATGTCCGAGGTATCGCCCACGTGCGTGCCGCCGCACAGTTCGCGGCTATACGCGTCGATGCTGACGACCCGCACCTCGTCGCCGTACTTCTCGCCAAAGAGCGCCATCGCGCCGGACTCGACCGCATCCCGATAGGGCATCACCGCGGTCGCGACCGGAAGCGCGGCCAGGATCTGCGCGTTGACGCGGTCCTCGATGCGCGTGAGATCGTCCGGCGTGAGCGCGGCCACGTGCGTGAAGTCGAACCGCAGCCGGTCCGGCGCCACGAGCGATCCCGCCTGGCGCGCGTGCTCGCCGAGGATCTCGCGCAGCGCCTTGTGCAGCAGGTGCGTGGCCGTGTGGTTCCGGGCCACATCGCTGCGCCGCGCGCCGTCGACGGCCAGCCGCACCAGGTCGCCGGTCTCGATCCGCCCCGCGGTCACGCGCCCGCGGTGGACCCACAGCCCGGGCACCGGGCGCTGCGTGTCGTCCACCGTGACCGTCCCGGCGGGGCCGCGGATGGTCCCGGTATCGCCGACCTGGCCCCCGGCCTCGGCGTAGAACGGCGTGCGGTCGCAGACGACCTCCACATCACGGCCGGCGTCCGCGGCGTGGACGCGCGCGCCGCCGGCGATGACGGCAAGGACCCGGCCGTCCGCCTCCAGCGGGCCGTAGCCGGTAAAGACCGTCTCGATCCCGGCGTCCCGCAGCTCGGCGTACACGGTCCGGTCGGGCGCCTCGAACTTGAACGCGAGCGCGCCGCGCGACCGCTCGCGTTGCCGGTCCATCTCCGCGCGAAAGCCCCCCTCGTCCACCTCCATGCCATGTTCGCGCGCGACGTCCCGCGTGAGGTCGATCGGAAACCCGTAGGTGTCGTACAACCGAAACACGTCGGCGCCGGCCAGCACCGCGCCGCCCCCGGCGCGGGTGGCGGCGATCAGGGCATCGAGCCGCGCGAGCCCGTCGTCCAGGGTCCGCTCGAACCGGGCCTCCTCGGCGGCCAGGACCTGGTGAATATACGATCGCTGCGCCACCAGCTCCGGGTACGCCCCGCCGAGCAGGGCGATCACCTCGTCGGCGATCTGCGGCAGCAGCGGTTCCGGCGTCCCGGGCCGGCGCCGCCCCGGATCGGCGGTGAGCATGCGGCGGGCGAAGCGCATCGCGCGGCGGATGATCATCCGCAGCACGTAATTGCGGCCCTCGTTCCCCGGCGTCACCCCGTCGGCGACGAGGAACGTCATGGCCCGCCCGTGGTCCGCGAGCACGCGATACGCGATGGTGTGCGCCGCCCGTTGCGCCGCGGTGTGGCCGAGGATGCGGGTCTGCAGCCCGTCGAGGATCGGCAGAAACAGATCGGTGTCGTAGTTGGTCGGCGCCCCCTGCAGCACCGAGGCGATGCGCTCCAGTCCCATGCCGGTATCGACGCCGGGTTTGGGCAGCCGCGTGCGGCTGCCGTCCGGGGCCTGGTTGAACTCCATGAACACGAGGTTCCAGATCTCGACCCAGCGGGCGCAGCCGTTGTCGAGCGCGACGCCGCAGTCGGGCCGGCGACACGTGCACGCCTCCGGTCCCCGGTCGTAGTGCAGCTCGCTGGTCGGGCCGCACGGCCCGACGTCGCCCATCATCCAGAAGTTCGTGCGCTCCCCCATGCGCACCACGCGGTCCGCCGGCACCCCGAGCGCCGCCCATGCCGCGGCCGCGTCGTCGTCGGCCTCGAACACGGTAAAGACCAGCCGGTCCCGGGGGATCCGGAGGGTGCCCGTGACGAGCTCCAGGGCGAATCGCACGGCGTCGCGCTTGAAGTAGTCGCCGAAGCTGAAATTGCCGAGCATCTCGAAGAACGTGTGATGCCACGGCGACGGCCCCACGCTGTCCAGGTCGTTGTGCTTGCCGCTCACGCGCATGCACTTTTGCGCGGTCGTGGCGCGCACGTACGGCCGCTGCTCGAGCCCGAGGAACACATCCTTGAATTGCACCATGCCGGCGTTGGCAAACAGCAGGGTCGGGTCACCCGCCGGCACCAGGGAGCCGCTCGGGACGCGCGTGTGCCCCTGCCCCTCGAAGTACCGGAGAAAGGCCTCCCGGATGTCGGCGCCCGTCATCGGCTGGCGCACGGCGTCTCAGGCGCGCTCCGCGGCCGCCTCGCGGACCGAGGCCAGCACGCGGTCGGCCTCCGCGACCGCCCCGTCGATGCCCGCGGCGGCACGCTCGATCAGATCCGGCGTGATCGTGAGCGGCGGCGCGATGCGGATGACCTCCGGCTTGTTCAGCGTGTAGAACGTGATCACACCGCGGTGCCCGGCCTCGGCGGCGACCATGAGCGCGTAGTCGCTGTGCACGAACTCGACGCCGAGCAGGAGGCCGCGCCCCCGCACGTCGCGGATCACGCCCGGATACCGCCGGCGGAGATCGTGGAGCCGCGCGAGAAACCGCTCGCCCATCGCCGCGGCGCGCTCGGGGAGGCGCTCCTCCTCTAAGACCTCGAGGGTCGCGATCGCGGCGCGGCAGGCCAGGGGGTTGCCGCCGAACGTGGACGAGTGGATGTACGGCTGGCGTCCGAACGGGCCCCAGAGCGCCGGGCGGGCGACAAACGCGCCGATCGGGATGACGCCGCCGCCGAGCGCCTTGGCGACCGTGAGGATGTCCGGAACGACGTCCTCGTGATCGACGCCGAACCGGCGCCCGGTGCGGCCGAGGCCCGATTGAATCTCGTCGGCGATCAATAACACCCCGCGGCGATCACAGATCTCCCGCACCCGGCGCAGGTACCCCGCCGGCGGCACGATGACGCCCGCCTCGCCCTGGATCGGCTCCAGGATCACCGCGGCGGTGTCGGGCCCGATCGCGCCGTCCACGGCGCCGGCGTCACCGAAGGGCACGTGCGTAAAGCCCGGCACGAGCGGCGCGAACGGCGCCCGGTAGTACTCCCGGCCGGTCGCCGAGAGCGCCCCCAGCGTCTTGCCGTGAAACGCCTCCCGCATCGCCACGAACCCGATGCGGCCGGTCGCCAGGCGCGCGAGCTTGAGGGCGCCCTCCACCGCCTCCGCGCCGCTGTTGCAGACAAAAGTGTAGCACAGGTCCCCCGGCGTGAACGCGGCGAGGCGCTCCGCCAGTTCCCCGAGCGCCGCGCTCGGCATCGTCCGCACCGACATCGGCATCCGGTCCAGCTGGTCGCGCACGGCGGCCAGCACCCGCGGATGCCGGTGGCCCACGTTGAAGATCGCCGGGCCGCACGCGCAGTCCACGTACTCGCGCCCGTGCGCGTCCCAAACCAGGCAGTCCCGCGCGGCCCACTCCACGGTCTCGGACCCGCCGAATTTGAACAGCCGCGCAAGCCCGGGGTTCACGTAGCGCTGGTACCGATCGATCGTCTCCGCCACGAGACGCTCACGCTCCGCCGGGGGAAGCAGCGGCACGGGGCACCCGCCGGACGGGGCGGGCTCACGCGAGTCCGGGATCACCATGCACCTCCGCCTGGCCCGCCGCGTCCGGCACCGGCCGCGTCAAGGCCGCCTGCGCGCGCCGCACGACCTGACGCGTTTCCTTGTACTTGATGCGATCCAGCGCCTCGTCGAGCGTGACCCACTCGCAGCGTACGAAGCCTTCCTCGCGCTGCGGGGAGGCCTCCTCGCCGCCCAGGAACTCCATGAGGTAGTAGTGCACGGTCTTGTCGTAGTAGGTGTCTTCCGCCTTCCAAAAGAACGTGTAGCGCTCCTCGCCGAGATCGGACACGACGCGCACGTTGCGGATCCCGGTCTCCTCGGCGACTTCGCGGCGGGCCACGGCCTCGGGGGTCTCACCGGCTTCGATCGTGCCCTTGGGGAGCATCCACTTGCCGGTCTCGTGCTGCAGGAGCAGGATGCGCACATCGTCCTGGGGGCTGGCGGCGGCGCTCCGTCGAAACACGACGCCGCCCGCGCTGCGGGCCGGCTTGACCTTGCGCCACGGCTGCGGCACCGTCGTCCTCCTGCGCGCGCGCAAACGCGCCGTCCGAGAGGCGGGCCGCCGCCTGCGGTCCCGGCACCGGCGGACCGTTCCGACACCGGGCGCGTACCCCGACCGATCCGGCGCGCTCGGACCCTATCCGTCGACCCCGCGGCTAGTGGCGTTTACGGCGAACGGCGCGGCGGCGGCGCTTCTGGCTCGGTTTCTCGTAGTGCTCGTGACGTTTGGCGTCGGTGAGGATTCCGGACCGCTTGACTTGCCGCTTGAATCGACGGAGCGCGCTATCCAGCGTCTCGTCTTTGCCGACTCGAACCTCGGTCAACCGGCCCACCTCCACGACGCGCGCGACACGCGACAATGGGGTCATTATACACGACCGGGCGCGAGACCATCAACCAACCCGACGTCTCGAAACGTCTCGACGTCTCGCGTCCGCCGCATCGCCGCGCGCCTGCGCCGCGCCCCCGGCCCGGCGCGGCCGATTGCTCGGACCGCGCGGTCCGCGCGGCTCCCGAACGCGCCGGCCTGTGCCTCAATGCGCCGGTGCCCCCGCCGCCACCCGCTGCACGCTCACCGACCGCACCACGAGATTTTCCTTGCGGTCGCCGGCGCCGTTGATCGCGAAGTCCCAGCCCCAGGTCTTCGAGAAGTCGGCGTCCGTGATGCGAAACGTGTAGGTCGCCCACCCGCTCCCCGCATCCACCCACTGCCAGGGCGTAAACCGGTAGCCCGTCATCGAGTCGTACATCAGGTTGAACCCGACGAGCTGGGCCGCGCTGGCCCGGTGCGCCTCCACGGTCACCACAAAGTCGTCCCGGCCGTTATCGAAGTACGCGAACGTGCCGTCCACGACGAAATAGACGTAGACGGCCTCCGTGCTCGCGTCGGTGCGCACCGCCGGGCTGCCGTCCACGGTGACGGGGACGATCGCGCCGGACGGCAGCGAGCGGAGCCGCTGGTTGTACAAGCCGTGCTCGTCGTCGGTCGCGCCGAGCTGTGCCGAGACGGCGTCCGCGCGGGAGAAGTCGTGGGCGGGATCGACGGCCATGGCGAGCGGCCCCTGCGCCGCCGCGCGCGCCGCCTCGTCCACGAGCGCCCGGTCGGGGTTCGTCACCCACACCGGATCCGGGCCGACCGTGATCGTGCCCGCCTCGCCCGGGGCGACGAGCGCGGGCTGACCCGACGCGGTGACCACGGCGGCGGGACCGATCGTGGGGATGGCGACCGCCTGCGGCTCACCCGCCGTCCAGGCCACGACGGCGGGGGCGCCGCCTTTGTCGAACATCAGCGCCACAATCCCCGGACCCCGGTCGAGCGGCCCCACGTACCGGGCGCCCGCGAGGTAGCGCATCGCCGTGAGCACCGGCGGGTCGAGCGCCGGCCAGAACTCGCGCGTGACGCCCTCGGCCACGCCGAGCGCCGCGAGCTGCACGGGCGCGCCCCAGTCCTGCCGGCCGTACATCCACAGCTGGTGGCGCGCGTCCGTGAGGATGCGGGTATGGATCGTGCTGAGCGCCTGCAGGGCCTCCGCGGGCCGCCGCCCGCGCGGGTAGAGCATGATCGCGTCGAAATCGCTGCCGTGCCTGGTCAGCATCATCTGCACGTACGGCAGGTCAAACCCGCCCGGAGACGCGGCGACCACGAGAGCCCCGGGGTCCGCGCGCGTGACGGCCGCCCGCACGACGTGGAGCATGGCCACGTAGTCTTGCGTGGTGCCGCGGAAATCGGCGAGATCCAACGACGGCTCCACCTGCCACGCCGCCACCCGGCTCCCGTAGCGCTGGGTAATGGCGGTCACGAACGCGGCCCAATCGGCGACGCGCTGCGGCGGCTGCCGGCTCCACACCGACGCCGGCGCGTCGGGCGTCATGGCCGCCCAGCGCGGCGTGCCCTGGAGCAACAGGACGACGTGCGTCTTGGCGGCCGCGGCCTGCCGGATCGCCGCGTCGAGCGGCGTCCAGAGGTACGCGCCGCGACTTGGCGCGAGCACGGCCCAATCGGCGACGATGCGGACCCAGCCGATGCCGCCGAGCGCCACGGTGGACGGGCTGGCCGCGGTGCCGGACGGATGTTGCGGCGAGGCCAGGTCGATGCCGAACGTGTCGCCCGGCGCGGCCGGCGACGAGGAGCGCGGCGGCGTCTGGGCGGACGCGAACGCAAACGGCGCCGCCGCGATGAGCAGCGATGCGAGCATGATCGGCCGTAACGGGCGCAACGGTCTCCTCCATGATCATCCGTCGTGTGGGCGGACGGCTACGAACTCCGATATAGTATCCTCCGCGGTAGATGCGCGTCCCCCCTCAGGCGCGCCGCCCTTCGGAGGAGGCCCCCCGCTCGGGTGGAATGTTGACGCCTATGTGGCAACTCCCCCGAGCGATCTCCCTCGTCGCGGGACACGGCGAGGGCGGCACCGAGATCAATGCGTTCGATCGTGCGCTCATGGACGCGGGCGCGGCGGACCTCAATTTCCTGCGCGTGACCAGCATCCTGCCGCCGGGCGCGCGCGTCATCGAGCTGCCTCCGTATCCGCCGGGCGTGCTGATGCCCGCCGTCTACGCGCGGATCGTGAGCACGCGGCCGGGCGACCGCATCAGCGCGGCGATCGGCGTCGGGCTGTCCCGGAGGAGCCACGGGGTGATCATGGAATACACGGGCCACACCTCGCGCGCGGAGGCCGAGGCCGCGGCGCGTCGCATGGTGATCGAGGGGTTCGAGATGCGGCGCCTGCGGCTCGACGAGGTCGTGGTGGCGGCCGCCGAGCACGCCGTGGAGCGCGCCGGCTGCGCGGTCGCGCTCGCCCTGTTCTGGCCGACCCCGACCGGCCTGCCCCGATGAGGGGCGCCTGGCTCACGGACCAGGGGTGCCTCGATCTCACGACGAGCATTTTGGTCACGCGCCGGCTCCACGAGGAGCAGACCCCGTACCAGCATCTCGAGATCTACGAGAGCCCCAGGTTCGGCCGGATGCTCGTGCTGGACGGCGCCGTGCAAACCACGGAAGCGGACGAGTTCATCTACCATGAGATGCTCGCGCATCCGGGGCTCCTCACGCACCCGGCCCCGCGACGGGCGCTCATCATCGGCGGCGGCGACGGCGGGCTGCTGGAGGAGACGTTGAAGCACCCGCTGGAGCGGGCCACGATGGTGGAGATCGACGGCGCCGTCGTGCGCCGGAGCCGCCAGTACCTCGACGTGATCTCGGCCGGGGCGTTTGACGATCCCCGCGCCCGGCTCGTCATCGGCGACGGCATCGCCTACGTCGGGGACGCGCGCGAGCGGGTCGACGTCGCGCTGGTCGACTCCACGGATCCGGTCGGCCCCGCAGCCGGCCTCTTCAGCGGGGAGTTTTACGCCGTGCTCGCCGACCGTCTCACCCCCGACGGCGTGCTGGTCGTCCAGTCCGGCTCGGCGGTGTACCAGCACGAACTGATCGCGATGGTCCGCCGCAACATGGCGCCGTCGTTTCGGGTCGTGCGCACCTACGCGGCGACCGTGCTGGCGTATCCCGGCGTCCTCTGGTCGTTCACGATCGGCTCGCTCGGGCGCGACCCGCTCGACGTCCCCTCGAGCGAGATCGCGCGCCGGACCGAGGGCTTCGGGTTGCGCTACTATACGCCCGCCGGCCACGACGCCGCGTTCGATCTGCCGCCGTATCTCAGGGACGCGATCGCGGCGCGATGACGTTCCTCGGAGCGCGCCCGCCGGGCGCCGCGGCGGCGGCGCGGATCACGTTGCTCGGCGCGCCCTATGACGCCACGGCCTCGTTTCGACGCGGCAGCCGGTTTGCGCCCGGGGCGATCCGGCGGGCGTCCGAGAGCATCGAGACCTACAGCCCGGTGCTGGATCGCGACCTCGCCGACGTCCCGTTCACCGACGGCGGCGACCTCCGGCTCGAGGGTCTCGCCCCCGCGGAGATGGTCAAGGCGATCCGCCGGCAGATGCCGCCCGGGCTCCCGTTGTTCCTCGGCGGCGAGCACACGATCACGCTCGGCGCGGTGCAGGGGCTCACGCCGCGCGTCCCCGACCTCGTGGTGGTACAGTGGGACGCGCACACCGACCTGCGCGACGAATACGCGGGGCAGCGCACGTCCCATGCGACGGTGATGCGGCGCCTCGTCGACGGCGGGCTGCCGCTCGTGCAGCTCGGGATCCGCGCCGGCACGCGCGAAGAGTTTGCGCTCGCCCGGACGCGCTGCGTGTATTCGGCCCGCGGCCTCCAGCTGCCGGCGGCGCTCGGGGACCGCCTGCGGGACACGCCGCTGTATCTCAGCGTGGACGTCGACGTGCTCGACCCGGCGATCGCGCCCGGCACCGGCAACCCGGAGCCGGACGGGGCGGGCTACGGCGAGCTGTTGCAGAGCCTGCGGAGCCTCGCGGGATGCCGCATCGCGGGCATGGACGTCGTCGAGGTCGCGCCGGCCCTGGACCCGAGCGGCCGGACCGCGATCATCGCCGCGTCGCTCGTGCGCGAGATGCTGCTCCTCTTCGGCCCGTAGCGGGCCGCCCGGCCCGGCCCCCCGGCGCCGTCCCGGCGCCCGCGCGTCCGACGGAGTCCGACACGCGCCGGTCCCCGCGCGCGGCGGCGGACGTCCAGTCCTGCGGGCAGCGGCACGGCGACGTCCCGCACCGCGGGCAGCCGGCGCCGTACCGGCGCGCGACGCGCGCGAGATCCACGCCGCCCAGCACCGCCACGCTCACCGTCCACGCCAGCACGTCGGACAGCTCGAGGGCCAGGGCGCGCCGGTCGCCGCGCCGGAGGGCGTTTGCCACCTCGCCGATCTCTTCGACGAGGCGGCGGAACGTGCCGTCCATGCCGCGCGCCCGGTCGCGCGCGCCAAACGTTCGGGCGATCGCCTGCTGGAGCGTGCCGAGGTCGAGCCCGCGCCGGCCCGTCCGCGGAGCGGGGCTCACCGAATCACGACGACGCGCGCGCTGAGACCGATCGGCGTGTCGCGGTCGAGGACGGGCACGCCGTAGACGACGGTCGTCCTTCCGGGCGCGACCTGGGAAAACTCGGCACGCCCGTTCCCGCGCACCACATAGGTGTCCGCCGTGGTCGCGACCATGGTCTGGGCGACCACGAGGCCGCCGAGGCCGCTGACTACCTCCTCCACCGGGCCGGAGATCCGCGCGGCATCCGGCGCCGAGAACCCGATATCGATCAGCGTGGCGGCCAGGCTGCCATCAGAGTTGAGGGGACCGCCGACCCGGAGGATGTCGTACGGGGCGACGGCCGCCGGCGGCACGACCTGGCCGTTCACGCGCACCACGGTCGCGCCGGTCAGGATGATGCTGCGCCGGCTGCCGGCGCTCGTCAGCAGGTCGACGGTCGATCCCGAGCGCCCGAGGACCACGCCGGTGCGCGACACCGACCCGGGCGGCGCGGTCGCCATGGCGACACGGGGCGACGCGATCTCCACCGTCAGGCCGACCACCTCGCCGTCCGGCTGCGCCACGGCCCATAGCATCGCGGGCGCGCCCGGCCGGATGCCGGCGATCGGCACCACCCGCCCGCCGGCGTCGACGATGACGCTGGCCCCGAGGAGGCGGACCCGTCGCGTCCCGGTGAGCGTCCCGCGACGCCACGCGGCGCCGCCCTGGGCCCAATCCACGTGCCCGTCGCCCGCGATCGCGAGCGTGAGCATGCCGCGGCTTGGCTCGACGCCCATGATGGTCCCGGACGCGATGACGCGGCCCCAGCCTTTCGCCAGCGGCGCCGCGCCCCCCGCAGCCCCACTCCCCGGTGCCGGCGCGCAGATCAACGCGGCCACGGCCACGACCCCGGCCAGCAGGCCCGCGCTCCGCCACACCCTCATCGTCCCGTGTGTCAACGGTCACCCATCCTCACGTCGCAACGTTCGACCCGGGCGGCGCACCCGGGCGCAGCGCGGCGCCTAATGCGCCGGCAGGTGCGGCCCGACCGAGGACGCCTGGTCGAGCGCCTCGCGCACCCCTCGTTGCAGCGTCGCCGGGGTGACGCCGGCCCGCTGGGCCAGCTGCGCGGTGGACAGACGCCCCTGCAGGAAGCGCACTGCCGTGGGCACGTCGATCCCGAGCCGCTGCGACAGGACCACCGCGCGCGTGATCTCAGGGAACGTCAACCCCTCGCGACGCAGTCGGTCGACCACCCCGGGATCGACCGCGACCTGCCGCGACACCGAGTGCGCCAGCGCTTGCTCCCGACCCGACAGGAGCTGCCCCGCGATGGCCAGCAGCGTTTCGGTCGGCATCGTGCCCACCGCCGTGAGATGCAGGCCCCGCTGGTCCCAGATCAGCACACGAAAGTATCCGAGATCGACGAGCCTCGCCGGCCGCCCGCCGACCCGAACGTCCTGGCCGAACGCCGGCGCGCCGATGGATCCGGCCGGCGCCTCGAACAGCGACAGGAGACTGTCCCCATCGCTGTATTGGAGGTTGACCGACGTGAGGCTCCCGAACCGGCTGATCCCGCCGCCGCTGAACGTGTAGCCCTCGGGGAGCACCGGGGGCACCAGCACCGTGAAGCCGGCCTGGCGCCCCAGGGCCTCGGGGGTGGCCGCCTCGTCGACCGTGGGAAACAAGTGGAGCACGCGCGCGCCGGCCGGCAGGCGGAATCGGAAGTACGCCGTCGGGAGATTGAGGCTGAAGCTGATGCGCGAAAAGTACGTGGTGAGCACGACGCCGCGCGACGGATCTCGCTCTTCGGTGCGCAGCACGGTGCCGGTCGCCTGATCGATCCACAGCTCCCGGCTCACCCCCGGCCCGTTGGGCGCAAGCTGGACGACGTAGGCCTGCCGGCCGATCACTTCCTCGGTGCCGAGCCCGGTCACCCGGTAGTTGCGGTGCAGCAGGCTCAGGTCACCGCGCAGCAGCCCCGTGGTCATCGTCGGTCCTTCGAACGCCGTGTTGAGGCGCGGCTCGTAATGCCACGACGTGGCGCCGTCGTCGACGATCAGCCGCCCGGCGACGTCCTCCGGCGACAGGTACTCCAGGCGTGTCATGTTGGGCCGCTTGTGGAACTCGGCCGCGGTCACGGTCTCCGTCCGTCCGTTCCGCGGCGCCGTGATGATCTTCGTGCCCTCGTAGTCGATGACGCGCGGCGCGTCGAGCGCGAGCTGAAGCACGCGGTCCACCGACGGAGGCGCCGGCGGCGCTGGCGCGGCCAGCGTCGCGCCCGCCGCGACCAGGGCGGCCACGAGCGCGGGCGCCAGGGCCGCGGCGGCCCGGATCCCCCTCACCGCGGCGCCGTCCCCGCCGGCTGCGCGTCCCCGCTCAGCACGAGGTCCGCGTCCCCCGTCGTCAATCCCAGATAGGCCCGGTCCGTGAACGGCTCGGCGCCCATGGCCTGCGCGTGCTGCCGCACGTACAGATCGACGCCGATCTCCGACGCGTGCAGGCGGTCGATCGTCCCCTTGACGAGCGGGGTCGCGGCGAGCGCCAGCGCGAGCACCGCGGCGGCCGACGCCCACGCCACCCGCCGCCCAAAGACACCGCGGATCCGCGCCGCTCCGGCGCGACGCGGGAGCCACGGCGCGCGAACGGCGGCCCAAAACCCCGCCGGCGGCTCCGCCACCGGCAGTTGCCCCACGAGCTCCTTGGTCGTGCGCAGGCCCTCGTAGGCGGCGCGGCAGGACGCACAGTCGAGCAAGTGCGCCTGCACCGCCGCGGTCTCGGCCGGCCCGAGCTCGCGGTCCAGATACGCGGACAGCAATTGGCTCGCCCGATGATGATTGAGCCTCATGGTTCCCACCCCCGGCGCCGCGCCTCCACGTAGCGCCCCAGCCGCTGTTGCAGGATCTGACGGGCGCGGTGGAGCCGGGACTTCACGGTCCCCAGCGGCACGCGCAAGAACATCGCGATCTCCTCGTACGAATAGCCTTCGACGTCGCTCAGCACCACGACCATGCGGAGATCCGGGCTCAGCGTCCCGAGCGCCCGCTGGATCGTCGCGTCGAGCTGCTCGCGCTCGATGATGGCCTCGGGGCTCGACCCCGGATCGGGCATCTCCCGGAGGAGCTCACCGCGGGGGGTGTCCACCGGAGCGTCCAGCGACTCGACGCGGCCGCGGGGACGCTTACGGAGCAGGTCGATATAGAGATTGCTGACGATCCGGTACAGCCAACTCTCCAGCGGGGCGTCCGGCTCCACGCGCCGCAGCGCCCGGTATACCCGCAGGAACGTCTCCTGCGCCAGGTCGCGCGCATCCGCCTCGTTCCCCGCCATCCGGTATGCGACGTTGTAGACGTGGCGGGCATACCGCTGGACGATCGCCTCGTACCGCGCGAGCTCCTCGGTTGTGTACGAGACGGCCTGCGAGGCGTTGGGTCGCGCCATCGACACCACCGCGGCCGGCCTGCCCATTTATCCAGCTACAACGGGCGGCACCGGAAAAAAGTTCGTGGGGCGCGGGCTATCGCGCGACGACGTTGACCAGTTTGCCGGGCACCACGACGACGTCTTCGACGGACTTGCCGTCGAGAAACTTGCGCACCTTGTCGCTGCCGAACGCCGCCTCCCGTAGGCGCGCGGCGTCGAATCCCGCCGGCACGGTCACGCGATCGCGGACGCGGCCGTTGACCTGCAGCACGACGGTGATGGTGTCCTCCCGCACGGCGTCGGGATCCCAGGCCGGCCACGGCTGGCGGTGCACGCTGTACCGTTCCCCCAGCCGCTCCCACAACTCCTCCGCGAGGTGCGGCATCAGCGGCGCGAGCATCAGCACGAGCGTGCGCAGCGCCGGCCGCCAGGCGTCGGTCGCCGCCCCCTCCTGCTCGCGCAGCCGCGCGAGCGCGTTCGCGCACTCCATCAACGCCGCCACGGCGGTGTTGAACCGGAACCCCTCGAGATCGCCGGTCACGCGCCGGAGCGTCTGGTGGATCGTGCGCCGCACCTGCACCGCGAGTTCCGGTGACGGTGCCGGCCCGTCCGCCGGCGCGTCCGCGGTCACGAGGTGCCAGATGCGCTGCGCGAACCGGTGCACGCCCTCGATGCCCTTGGGGTTCCACGGGCCGCCGCCGTCCCACGGGCCGATGAACATGAGGTAGGCGCGCACGACGTCCGCGCCCATCGTCCCCACGTAGTCGTCGGGGTTGACGACGTTGCCGCGCGACTTGCTCATCCGGTTGCCGTCCGGGCCGAGGATGATGCCCTGGTTGAACAGGCGCAGCATCGGCTCGTCGAAGGGCAGCAGTCCGAGGTCGCGCATGGCCTTCGTGAAAAACCGCGTGTACATGAGGTGCAGCACCGCGTGCTCGATCCCGCCCGTGTACTGATCCACCGGCCCCCACCGGCGAACGCGCGCCGGGTCGAACGGCGCGTCGCGGTTGTGCGGGTCCAGGTAGCGAAACTGATACCACGACGAGTCCACAAACGTGTCCATCGTGTCCGTCTCGCGCTCGGCCGGGCCGCCGCACGCGGGGCAGGTCGTCGTGCGAAACGCGTCGTTGCGCTTGAGCGGCGACTCGCCCGTCGGCACAAACTCCGCGTCCTCCGGCAGCAGCACCGGCAGGTCTCGGTACGGCACCGGCACCGTCCCACACCGAGGACAGTAGATGATGGGGATGGGCGTCCCCCAGTACCGCTGCCGGCTGATCAGCCAGTCGCGCAGGCGGTAGGTCACCGCGGCGCGCCCGCGGCCGGCCTGCGCGAGCGCCTCGGTGATCCGCCGGCGGCCCTCCTCGCTGGACAGCCCGTCGAACGGGCCGGAGTTGACGAGCGTCCCTTCGCCCGTGTAGGCCCCGGCGAGCGGCTTGCCGTCCCAGTCGGGCGGCGCGACCACGACCGGCGTGTCCAGCCCGTGGCGGCGAGCGAACTCGAAGTCGCGGCTGTCGTGCGCCGGCACCGCGTGGATCGCCCCGGTCCCGTAGGTCAGCAGGACGTAGTCGCCGATGTAGATCGGGATCCGCGCGTTCGTGAGCGGATGCCGGGCGTAGGCGCCGATGAACACGCCGGTTTTCTCCCGGTCCTCCGCGAGCCGTTCGATCTCCGATTGGCGGCGCGTCCGGTGGACGTACGCCGCCACCTCCGGCCGGCGGGCCGGCGCCGTCAGCTTGTCGACGATCGGGTGCTCCGGCGCGAGCACGAGGAACGTGGCCCCAAACAGCGTGTCGGGACGCGTGGTAAAGACCGTGATCGGATCGCCGTGCTCGCTCAGGTAGATGATCTCCGCCCCTTCGCTGCGTCCGATCCAGTTGCGCTGCAGCGTCTCCACACGCTCGGGCCACTCCATCTTGCTGAAGTCCAGGAGCTCCTCCGCATACTTCGTGATGCGGAAGTACCACTGCTCGAGGTCCTTTTTGATCACGGGCGTCCCGCAGCGCTCGCAGACACGGTCCGCGCCGATGACCTGCTCCCGCGCGAGGGTCGTATTGCAGTTGGGGCACCAGTCGACGGGCGCCAGCGCCCGGTACGCGAGCCCGGCCTCGAAAAACTTGAGGAAAAACCACTGGTTCCAGACGTAGTAGTCGGGCTGGCAGGTCACGACTTCACGGGACCAGTCGAACATCGTGCCCATCGACCGCAGCTGGCCGCGCATCCGCTCGATGTTCGCCATCGTCCACTTGTAGGGGTGGATGCCGTGCTGGATCGCGGCGTTTTCCGCCGGCAGCCCAAAGGCGTCGAACCCGATCGGGAAGATGACGTTGTGGCCGCGCATGGCGAGGAAGCGCGCCCGGGCGTCCGACGGCGTCATCGCGTACCAGTGACCGATGTGCAGGTCGCCGCTCGGATACGGGTACATCGTGACGAACAGATACTTCGGGCGCGGCGCGCGCTCGTCGAACCGGTACAGGCCGTCGGCCGCCCACCTCGCCTGCCACTTCGCCTCGATTGCGGTCGCGTCGTAATGATCGCTCATGGGTCCCTGCGCGCTATGTCGACCTTGCGATACTTTATCATACTGCGGCTACATCACCTCGCGCACCTGGGCGCCGAGGTACCCGGCCGCCACGATCAGGACCGCGCCGGCAAGCGAGAGGGGCAGCAACGCCCGCCCGGCGGCGTTGCCGGTCCGCCACCGCCAGAGGAAGTTTGCGAGGTAGACCGCCGTGGCCCCGTACGCGATCCAGCTATGGAGCTGATGCCGCGTCACCAGCGCGGTGCCGACGCCCTGCGCCTCGACGGCGAACAGGTCCGTCCAGCCCAGGGCGATCGAGACCCCGGCGCCGAGCAGGCCGAGGCCGACCAGCCAGTAGGCCATGCGCCGGTAGAGCGGATCCTGAGACCGCCAGCCCATGAGGTCGAACAACGCGCTCGCCAACCAGAGCGCGATGGGAAAATGCACCACCATGGGATGGATCAGCACAGCGGTCCACCCCAGACACGGCGCCGGGACGCCGTCGCCCGCGCATGAGCCACCTCATCCCCCCCACACCGGCTCGGCGGGCGCCGGCACATCGCCTGGCCCCGCAGCAGCGTGTCTGTTCCGCTATGCGCCGGCTGTTCCCTGCCGGCCCGGGGGGGCGGCGCCGTTCCGCACGCGCGGCATTGGTCGGGAGGCGATGCGTGGCGCCCGGGCCGGATCTCCCCTGGCTTCAATCCTGGCCACAGCGTGGATGACAGGCCGGGGTGCGGATCGGTGCGGATACTGCCGCCGTGGGTGGCCGGACACGCAACGGCCCCGGCGGATCGCGCCGGGGCCGCATCGAGGGGGCGCTTTACTGCGCCTGTGCGAGATCCTGGGACGCCGCCTGCAGGTGCCGGGAGACCACGAGCACGTAGGGCTGCGCCTCGTTGAGGTTGGTCGACGCCAGCGCCTGCTTTGCGAGGTTCTGGCAGATCATGGCCTCCTGTAGCGCCGCCTGCGCCCCGGCCACGTTGTGCATCGCCGCGACCTGGAGATCAGGAATGATCCCGTTGCCTTGCGACTGGCACGGATTGCCCGCCTGCGCGAAAAAGTCGGCGCCCTTCGGCCCCTCGAGACAATTGAGCACGTGGTGCGTGTGCAGTTGGACACCTTGAAGATTCGTTGCTTTCTGCGCGAGCTCTCCGGCATGGAACATGGCGGTCTTCAGCTGCATCTGGATTTGGTCCACGGACCCGGCCATCGCCTGTCCGGAGCCCGCGAGCGGCATGCCGAGCACCCCCAGGCACGCGAGCGCCACTGCCCCGATCGCGATCGTCCTCACGTGATCCTCCCCTCGTGGTTGTCGAATCGTTCCCGGCCCATGATCCCGAGCCTATGTAACAGGGGCGTGTCGGCCGGCCCCCGGTGCTTGTGTTCGTGCCGCGGCCTGGGTCCCCCTGTCCCCGGCACGGTACGGGCGCGGCGAGACGTCATGCCGCCGTCATGCCCGCCGGACTATGCTGGGGCCAGTCCGTGATCAGGGCGGCACGCGCCCGCGGCGGGGTGGGGGCTCGGCCGCCGGCCGGGCGGGCCGCATGTATCGGATGGCGGAGACGTGGACCGCGTGATCCGGAGACAGGAGGCACGAACCGTGAAGAGCCAGCACGAGATGACGGAACTTGCTCTCACCGAAGTGCGGTTACGCATCGTGCGCACCAAGCTGCGTGAATGGCGCAAAATTCAGCGGCAGCTGGAACGGCGGGCGCGCATCCTCCGGCGCGTGCTGGCGAGCCGAACCATGCACTGACGGCCAGGCGCGTCCGCGCCGCGGCCGCTACGGTGCCGGCGCGGACGTGCTGCCCCTCGGACGCCCCGACAGCCACGACCCGCCCCGGGGATTCAGTGGACACGGGCACCAGCGCCCGCGCGCCGGCGGCGCGGGAGGGGGACGCGGCGGGCGAGTGACGCGGGCCGCCCCCGCCAACCTCGCCGAGGAGCGCGAGGTGCGTCACGGCGACCGCCGCGAGTGCCAGGAGCAGCCGTCTCGCCCGGATCCCGCGCGGACGCCACGATCTGGTCATCGCCACCTTCAAAAGGAGGATGCCGGCCTGCCCTCTGTGATGATACCCGGGGCCACTCCCAAGGTACGAGGGCGCCCCGGCGGTGTCAAACCACGGGATTTCGAAAACATCCCCGCAACGGCAAGGAGCCGCTCGGGATAGCGGAGTAGTAATCGCCATCCCGGAAAGGAGCGCGGCCTCCATGGATTGGCAGGCGACCGCTGCTGGATTTGGGCCATTGTCGTGGGACGCATGGACCGCGATCGGGACCTGGTGCCTTGCGGCGATCACGGTCGCGGTCACGGTGACCCTGGCCCGCGGCGTGCAGCGCACGACCCGCGCGCAGATCGAGACGATTCGGGACGCGGCCACGGCGCAGGTGGCGGCGGCGGAGCAGGCGGCCATCGAGCAGCGCGACATCACCGAGCGCATGGCGCAGGCCCACGCCGACATGATGCGCGAGGACCTGCGGGCGCGGTTGCTGCTGTACTACGCCACGCAGTGGGGCTCGGCACGCATGATCGAGCAACGCAAGCGCTTTGCGGGCATGTTGCTGTCATCCGCGCACGGGCCCGCGGACGGCGCGAACGGCGTCGGATACGACGTGCCGAACTTCTTCGAGTCGCTCGGCCTCTTGCTGCAGCGCGGACAACTCGACGCCGAGATGCTCTGGCACACGCTCGGCTATGACGCCGCCCGGTACGGACGCATCCTGCGCGGATTTTTTGTGCGCGACCGCGAGACGCACGCGGATCCGCACCTGTGGAGCGCCGCGCTCGAGTTGTTTGCGTCGCTGCGGAAGATCGAGGAGGCGCACACGAAACGCGCGCCGGCGGAGTTCTCGCGCGACGAGCTGATCAAGTTCCTGCGGGAGGAAACGCACGGCGCCGTACCGGCCCCCGTGCCGGCCCGGTCCCACCGATAGCGGTCCCCGCGGCGCGCTTAGCCGCCCGCGGGCCGCGCGCAATGGTCAAACACTGGCGGTGCTGGACCGGGACACGCTGATCGCGCACATTGTGCCGGCTCGCGCGCTGTCCACGCTTCGGATCCGAAAACCGGCACCCGATGCTCCCACACTCAATCGTGTTCCTCTGCCAAAACCTCTGCGGCTTCGGATCGATGTCGTTGGCCTGCTGCTTGAAGAACGAGTCTCAGAATCAGCGGTGCCGGTCCTAACCGAGAACGAAACTAGGACGCACCTTCCTCGACGATCTCCGAGGCATGCGTGATCCGCACGCATCCCTTGAGCGTCTGCGCCACGGGGCACCCGCGCTCGAACACGGCCAGCGCCCGCTCCGCCTCCTCGCGCTTGCCGCGCGGGATCACAAGGTGGTACGTGACCCGGATCTCCGTGACGCGCATCACGCGATCCGGCGCTTCAATCGTCCCTTCCGCCTCGGTCCACAGCTTGTCGGGATAGCTCGGGATCCCGCGCGCCTCCAGCGCGCCCGCGAGGGTGCCGGTCAGTCACCCCGCGGCTGCCCCGACCAGATGGTCGAGCGTGCTCGGCAGCTCCTCCTCGGGCTCCAGCCCGTAAAAGGCCTTGATCCCGGTGTTCACGCCGTAGCGGATCGGCTCGGGAAAGCCGCCGATGAAGGCGCGACGGTTCGGCCGCTTGTCCTGGTACACTCGAACGCGGGCGATATGCACCGCTGCCATGTCAGCACCTCACAGACCGGCGTTAGCGCGGGTGGGATTACTCAGCCTCCGACGGGTGCAACACCACCGGCTTCCCGTGCGGCGTCCGGCGATAGGCCTCGGCCCACGCCTCCTTTCGCACCCGCAAAGCCCGCGGATCCGCCAGCCCCTTCGCCGCGACGAGCCGCTCCAGCACCGCGAGCCAGTGCCGGTAGTAGTGCGATCCGTCGTCGGGCTCACCGCGACCGCTGGCCGCCCGGAGCTCGTCGGCCAGCGCCGCCGACCACTCCTTCCATGAAAAGTAGCCCCCCTCGGCGAGCGTCACGGCCAGCGCGAACGCCTGAGCCTCCCACGGCTCGGCGAACGTCGGCCCGTCGGAGTCCCGGGGAAGACGCGGCGGCTCGGGATGCCCGGCCCCGGATGGCGGATCAGGCCGCTTCAAGGTACTCGTCCCACAGGTCGAGGTAGACGGCGTCGCGCGCGGACGCTTGGTCGCCCCACAGCTCGCGCGCGGCAAAGCGGACGGAGTACACGTGTTGGGGACGCTCCCCCGCGAACAGCGCGTTGGAATCGGGGAACACGTAGACCCCGTGGTCGCGCTCCACCGTACCGACTCTGCCGCGGACGTAGCGCGGCAGCCGTGTGTGCCCCTGGGGATGCATCATGCGGGCACGCACGCGTTGATGGACCTGAAAGCGCGGGGCCACGGGGAGATCGCGGCTCGCGGCCGCTCCCGTTCGGGTCATCGAAGACACGCGTGCGGCCCTGAGCGGCGGCTCCGCCCTGGTCGTGCCCGGGGCCGGCCTCCCGGCGGCCACCTCCTCGCGCGTGACCAGGCCGGTCTTGACCATGAGCGCGACGAGCCGCGCGAACCACCGCTCATAGTAGCTCATGCGCAGGTATTCGGCCGGTGGAATCAGCTCGATCTCGTAGCGGCCCGCATCGATGTTCCACTTGCGCCACGCCCGCATCGCGAGGTTCAGCGCGAACACCCGTCCCTCCCAGGGCTCGTGAAACACCGGCTCGTCCGGCTCATAGGGGATCCGGCCCACGCCGTGCATCCCGCCCATGTCGTGCACGCCGTTCATGGCCGCCGCGCCCCCGGGGGGATCGTCACCCTGGCGACCCCGACCATGGCATCGCGCGTGACGAGCGCCGCGAGCTCCTCCTCGCCAAGGTGCTCGCTGTGCGCGGGACGCTCAGGCAGCACGAGATAGCGCAGCTCGGCCGTGCTGTCCCACACGCGCACTTCCACGTCGTCGGGGAGCTCGAGGCCGAACTCGCGGAGCACACCGCGAGGGTCGATGACCGCCCGCGACCGGTAGGCCGCCGACTTGTACCACACCGGCGGCAGGCCGAGCACCGACCACGGGTAACAGGAGCACAAGGTGCACACGATGAGATTGTGGACGGCCGGCGTGTTCTCCACCACGCGCATGTGCTCGCCCTGGGCGCCGCCGTACCCGAGTTCCGCGATCGCGGCCGTCGCGTCGCGGAGGAGGCGCTCCTTGTACGCGGGGTCCACCCACGCCCGCGCGACCACCCGGGCGCCGTTGCGCGGCCCGACTTTGCGCTCGTACATGTCCACGAGCGCGTCCAGCGCGGCCGGATCCACGAGTCCTTTGTCGACCAACAGCGACTCGAGGGCCTTCACCCGGAGCGCGAGGTCCGACGGCACCGCCTGGTGCTCGTGGCCGCCGTGGTGGCGCGCCTCCTCGCCCGCAGCATGGTGATCGGCCGGGTGGTGGTCATTCATGCGGCGCTCCGACGCGCATGAGGCGTATCCGACAGACGACGTGGCCTGGACCGAGGTCACGGCCCTGCGGTATCGTTTGGCGCTACCCGGGGCCGCTCCTGCTTGAGTGGCGCCGGCGTTCGCGCGAATCAGGCCGCAGCTCGCCCGGTGCCCCGCCGGGCCGAACGCTCACGTATTGAACCGGCGGCCTGAGCTCTCCTCCTGATCCGGGGGTGCGCCGTGCAACACGATCTCCAGAGGACTGTGCGGATGATCGTGCCGCACTACGATGGTCGTAAGGATGCGTGACATCCAGGCGCGCTGGACAATCGCGCGCACGCGCGGTTCGCGGCTTTCGAATCGATGCCGCGCCCCCTCCATCGTCTCCAGGATGAACCCTTCGAAATCGCCGAAGCGGTCGTAGATGATACCGTCGACCTTCCCGGTACACGACGGACGATGCTCGTGCTCGCCGATGCCGGGATGACCCGGGTGCCCGGGGTGTCCAGGGTGGCCCGGGTGCCCGGGGTACCCCGGGAGACCGGGCACGCCGGTGCCCCACGGCGACGGTAAGATCCCCTCGGGATTGCCGCCGAAGGAGCGCACGCGACCGCTCATGACCTCGAGGTAACGGTGGAACACCGGATGCCACCGGTCGGTCGTCGGAATCGCTTCGCCGATCCAGCGCAGTACGGACAGATTTCGTTCTTCCGCCGGCAGCAACGCGCCCTTCTGGCGCACCGGGATGGTGAGCTGAAACGCACCGACCACCCGTCGCCACTCCAAGCGGGTCGTCGATTCGGCGGCCGCTCGCGTTCCGCGGGTGCGCCCGTCCGCCGGCCGGCGCGTCTCGCGGGACGCGTTCGTGACCTGGCGCACCACCACCGTATGCGTCCGGCCGCGCCGCAGGGCAGGCGGGAGCGTGATGGAGAGGAGCCCCGCGTACGTGCGGTCCGAGCTCGGCGGGATCGGCACGTAAGACACGCCGACCGTCTTGCACTGCACGGTGTGGTCGTCGACGCGCGTCAGGCCATGGTACGTGTACATCCGGGAGGCCATCGCGAGCACGTGGTCGGCGCTCACCGCCGGTAGATAGATGGAGGCACTGCTGCCAACCGGTGTCGTTCCCCAGTCGATCATGAGCTCGTCCGGCCGTTCTCCCGCGGGGAGCTCGGGGCTGGTCGGACGGATTTCAAACGTCGTGGCGGCTTGCGCCGAGCCGGCAGGGCTCCACGCGATATTGCGCTGCGCCAGCTTGTCCCAGTTCGACGGATCGGTGCCCACCGGGATGGTCGCCGGGTCGAACGCCACTTCGGCGATCAAGCATTGATGCAGGTTTCGCAGGATCGCCTGACCGATGGGTTTAGGCGGGTTGCTCGGATCCGTGAACGGCCCGTCGATCGGACCGACCGCTTTCAACGGCAAGACGTTGTTGGGCGTTACGCCGTCGGGCCGGAACGGCTGATTGATGTCCAGCCAGCAGCCGAAGAACGTGTCCACCTCAGAGCCATCCGCATGGGCGGTGATGGTCTGCACGTTGCCGAGCGTGTTCCCGCTGCCGTCGACCCGCGAGTCCAGCTGCTGACTCATGGGGGAGGCGGTCGTGTCGACCCGGGGGAGCGCAAAACAGGGAATGGTCACGTACTCGTTGGCGATGACGCCGGCCAGCGGGATGGGCTGGCCTGCGGGATTCGTCGCGCGTCGATACTGTTCGCCGGGCGGATAGTCGTAGATGCCGGTGGTCTGCTGCGCCGAGAACAGCCGAAAGAACACGCGGACGTCGGCCGCGCCGATCAGGCCGATATAGCGCACGCGGGCAAGCGCGAAGTTGAAGACGGGGACGTTGTGCTCATCGGCCGGCGTCAGGTACAGCGCCGAGCCCTCCTCGTCGGGCGAGAGCACGCTCGGGTCGTCGAAGGACTGGCCGGCCGCGGTTCCGTTTCCCTTCGTGAGCGACCACGCCACTTGCTGGATGAAGGTGTTGGCGGTGGTGGCATCGCCCATGGGTTGGCCGAATTTGGCTTCGCCCTGCCGGATTGGGAAGACACGGAGATCGACGCTCAACCACGCGGGGTCGCCGTGCAGCATGTACGGATCGGGTTGTTTGATCAATTCGATCTGGCCGCTGGCCGACACGCCGCCGACGGTCACGTGAAGGGTCAGCATCTCCGTCGGCCCGCTGAACCCGAAGGCGGGATCGCCGGCGTCCGTGCCGAAATCCAGGTTGTAGAAGAACGTGAACCGCTGCACTTGCGCGCCGTAGGCGCCGGTGGCGGACGCGTTCCCGGTGCAGACCACGTTCATGCCCGTCGTGGGCGACGCGACCGCGAGCGTCGACGCCGGACTCGTTACCCCAAGTTGTGCCGCGGTGAATCCATCCACGACGACCCGGAACGCGTCCGTAATGACCGCGCTGGGCCCGTGCGTCTTGCGCAGCGTATCCACTTCATCCTGCCCGATGGTGCTCTGATCGATGATGAACTCGCAGCCCTTCTCGGGCAGAATCGCAGTCCACAATTCCTGAATGCCCGTGCGTGTGTCCGTCCAGAGCGGGTAGAAGCCGAGCGTGCTGGCGTCGAGTCCGAAGTAATCGCCGATGAAGGTCGTGTCCGGGTACGCCTCGGCCAGGGGCGCGTCAACAGACGGATCCCACGGCTGGTCGGTCACGACGAGGTAGTTGAACGAACTGCCGTGATCGAACGACTGGGACATGATCACATCGATCATGTATTTCGACGGCTTCGGACCGAACTCGTAAAACGTGCACGCGACGACACCGCTCGGATCGATCACGATTTGCGGATGGAAGTGCTGAACATTGGACGGGATCGGCTGGGTAAGCAGCGGCTGTCCGGACGCGCCCGTGGTCCAGGTCGCCCCGGCGTCGTTCGAATGTGCGTAGTAGATGCGCGAGACGCCCTCGCGATAATCGGCCCACGCCACGAAGACCATCGGTCCGGACGAACAAGCGGTTGGATCCGTGAGCACGCGGAAGGTGCCGCCCGGAAACGCCGGAAAGCCCGAGTCCGTGGGCGGCAGCACGTCCTGGATGGTCGTAATCCCAGTGGCCGGCGGCGTCGCCGACTGCTGAAACGTGTTGCCGCCGTCCGTCGAGACCAGCAACTGAATCTCGTTGGAGCCGAGCGAGGCGATATAGATGGTGCCGTCCGCCGACACATCGATCTCAGGATAGGACGTGCCCGTGGAGATGAGGGACCCGGCGGCCGCGCCGCCTGCGCCGGTCCAACTCGCCCCGTGATCCAGCGTGCGCGCGAACGCCATCCCGCCCGGCGCGTCGAGCTTGTCCCACACCGCGTACACATTCCCGTGATACGGGCTCGCCGGGTTGCTGTCGCCCGCGGCCCACTGTTTGTCGGCGCCGGTGGTTCCCGGGATGGGGTACGGCGCGCCCCACGTCTTGCCGCCGTCCGCCGACTTGTACATGACGATGCCGGTGGTGTGGAACACCGGCGGAGTCGTACCGAGGGTACCGCCCAAGCCGACCAGGTACACGTTCCCGATGTCGTCCCACGCCAGCGTGGGATCCGTCATGACCGTGAAGCCGGGCATGGCCAGCGGCCCGGAGTCGTGCCAGGTCTGCCCGCCGTCCGTCGAATACTCGGTTGCCAGCGTAAAGTTGTACGTTTCAATGTCGACGAACTTTTTCGAGGCGGACACGATCTGCAGCGGGTTGTTGGGGTTGATGGCGATGCTTGATTCGCTGCGCGCGTTGTTCGGGTTGGAGTCGTGCGTGACTTGGATGTTGGCCATTGCTCAGCATCCCCCAAGCGGCCACTGCCGCACCGCGCCTGCGGAAACAGCCCGTGTGCCAGCGCCCGTGTACAAAGGCGAGCGCGGCCCAGTATCGCCGGGCGGACCCTGTGCCGCGACAATGCTCCGCTGTGCTGGGCTTATTCAGTTGTAGAGTGCATTGTGCGCTGCGCGGGACAGAACCGTCAATCGCGTCTATGTGTTCGAGGCGGCAACGAGCCGCTGCTGTTACGAGAAACTTTCCGTGAATCGCCGAGCAGGCTACCGACCCTGGCGCACCAAGTAATCCTGACCGCGCTCCGTGATCACCGCGGTCCCCAATCCATTCCGCGCCCGCTTCCACGTCACCAGTCCGTAGTCGGCGCAGTAGAGCAGATGGCGTTCCACGACCTCCCGCACGAGACCGAGACGCTCGGCCAGCGCGGCACTATTCGCGCCTTCTGCCTGATCCCGTAACGAAGCCAGTACCCGGTTCCGTTCGTCGTCGATCGCCATGATCGTCCTCCTCACCAACTGCTCTCGTCCCCCCAGGCTGCGATTGGCTTCTCCTCCGAGGAGCCGGCCGAGAGCCCGGGACATGGCCGCGGGCGTTCGTTAAGGAAAGGCACCACTGCTAGTGTACGCCTGCTTGCGCAGAGAAGCGAAGCCGGTTTGGGGCCTCATCGGTCCGGATCTGGGGACTTGCCTCCGCCAGCACGATGCTTTCACCCCTCCAGCCCACGCCAGAGGCACGCCCCGGAGCCCCGCGAGACCGCACGAAGGTGACGGGTGACTCTCGTCCCCAGATAAACTGCTGGCCACCCAGGAGGCGGCGGACGTGCTCAACGTGTCCCGCCCCTATCTCGTGACGCTCCTGGAATCCGGGGCCACTACCCTCAGTGTGCTCGACTCGATCGAAGAAGACACAGTGGAGCACATTGGTTCGGCTTCATTGCGTTGGTGGAGCTGGAGGGAATTGAACCCTCGACCTCCTCTACGCCAAAGAGGCGCTCTCCCGCTGAGCTACAGCCCCACGTACATCACACGACGCGGAACGCTCGTATTATAGCGACAAGGGACACGGAGGTCCATAGGCGTCGCGCTCACGGCGCTCACGGGCGCATCCCGGCCGGCCGTGCGCGCTGGCAACATCGGTGGAACCCGCAGCAACCCGGCGCGCAGGGACCGCGTCCGCGATCTAGCGCTCCACGATGGGCGCGTCGCCCCACAGCCGCTCGAGGTTGTAAAATGCCCGCTCCCGCGGATCGAAGATGTGGACGACGACGTCGCCGAAGTCGAGCAGCACCCACCGGCCGTCGCGCCGCCCCTCCGCGCGGTGCGCGCGCTCCCCCGACGCTTCCAGCGCCTCCTCGACGGCTTCCATGATCGCCTTGATCTGCACGCGGTTGCTGCCGCTCCCGATCACGAAAAAGTCGGTGACGGGACTGTGCTCCTGCAGGTCCAGGACGACGACGTCGCCCGCCTGCTTGGACTCCGCGGCGGCCGCCGCCAGCAGCGCCTTTCGCCGTGCCTCCACTAGCCCGTCCTCCCGCGAAGCGGCGCCCGCGCCTCCGTGTAGAGGTTGTGCTTGACGATGTACTGCTCCACGGCCTCCGGGACGAGATAGGTGATCGGCCGGCCCTCGCGCACGCGGTTCCGGATGTCGGTGCTGCTGATCGCCATGGCCGGAATCTCCATCGTGTGAATGTTGCGCAGGCGCGGCCCCGTGTGGTGGTGCGACGCCGACCACTGCGCGAGGTCGAGGTAGTAGCCCGGCCGGCTGGCGCCGATGAAATGGCAGAGCCGCAACAGCTCCTCCGCATCACGCCATTCGCCGCGCAGGATCTGGCCGAGCGCGTCGGCGCCGGTGATGTAGAAGAGCTCGCCGCCGGGATGCGCGCGTCCCAGCTCCCGGATCGTGTCGATCGTGTAGGAGGGTCCGGGGCGGTCGATCTCGATCCGCGACACCATGAAGCGCGGGTGGGTCGCCGTGGCGAGAAACGTCATGAGGTAGCGGTGTTCGGGGCCGGACACATCGTGGGGATCCTTGTGCGGCGGATGGCGGTTGGGAACAAATACGACCACGTCGAGCCCGAACTGCCAGTGCGCCTCCCCGGCCGTCACCAGGTGCCCGTAGTGTACCGGGTCGAACGTGCCGCCCATCACCCCGATCCGCTTCACGTCGGTCTCGCCACGGTCCTTACTAGACATACGCGGCGCCGCGCCCGTCGGCGCCGGCGTGGCCCGCGGTGTCCTGCGCCGCCGGGTGCGCCTCCTCCGGGCGCCCCGGCCGGGCCGGCGCCGCCTGCAGCTGCGCGAGCATCGCTCGAAGCAGCGCGTCGACGCCTTCCCCGGTGGCGGCCGAGATCGGCACCACGGCGCGGCCCCGGGCCGCCATCGCCGCCGCGAACCGCTCCTGCCGCGCGCGTGCGTCCGGCAGGTCGATCTTGTTGGCCGCCACGACGACGGGGCGCGTCACCAGCTCGGGCGCGTGCAGCTCGAGCTCGCGCTCCACGGTCGCGACGGCCGCTTCTGGATCCGCCGCGCTCAGATCGACAACGTGAACGAGCGCGCGCGTGCGCTCGATGTGCCGGAGGAATTCGTGCCCCAGCCCGGCGCCGCGGTGCGCCCCCTCGATCAATCCGGGGATGTCGGCGACGACGATCCCGGGCGCTCCGGGCATCGGGACCGTGCCGAGGACCGGCTCCGTCGTCGTAAACGGATAGTCCGCCACCTTGGGCCGCGCCGCGGAGATACGCGCCAGCAGCGAGGACTTGCCGGCGTTGGGCAAGCCCACGAGCCCCACGTCGGCGAGCAGGCGCAACTCCAACCGCAGCCACCGCTCCTCGCCCGGCGTGCCCGGCTCGGCGATACGCGGAGCGCGGCGCGTCGACGTCGCGAAGCGCGCGTTGCCGCGCCCGCCCCGCCCGCCGCGCGCGACGACGACTTCCTGCCCCGCGGCCACGAGGTCGGCGAGACGGTCACCCGTCGCCTCGTCCAGCACGACGGTTCCCGGCGGGACGGCGATCGCGAGATCCCGGCCGGACCGGCCAGACCGCGCGCTCCCTTCACCGTGGGCCCCCCGTCCGGCCTTGAACAGCCGCCGGTACCGGAACGGCAGGAGCGTGTTGAGCTCGACGTCCGCCCGCAGCGTCACGTTCCCCCCGCGGCCGCCATCGCCGCCGGATGGACCGCCCTTGGGCACGAACTTTTCCCGGCGAAAGGCGACGCAGCCGTTGCCGCCGTCCCCGGCCTTCACGTAGATGCGCGCACGGTCAATAAACATCACACGCCGAGACAAAAAGGCCCCGGGCCCGACGAGCCCGAGGCTGCGCGCGGGACCGCGTCCCTACGCCCCCGCGGGATCCACCGACACCTGCCGGTCGTCGCGGCCGCGCCGCTCAAAACGAACCACGCCCGCGGCCAGCGCAAACAGCGTGTCGTCCCTGCCGAGCCCGACGTTCCGCCCGGGATGATACCGGGTACCGCGCTGCCGGACCAGCACCGACCCCGCGGACACGACTTCACCGGCAAACCGCTTGATGCCCAGGCGCTGCGCGTTGCTGTCGCGCCCGTTCCTGGAGCTGCTGCCGCCTTTCTTGTGCGCCACGCTAGCCCTCCTGCCCGGCCGTGATACGCTCGATCCGCAGCCGGCTTCGGGGCTGCCGGTGTCCGACCCGCCGCCGGTAATGCTTCTTCGGCCTGAACTTCCCGACGAGCAGCTTCCGGGTTCGGAAATGGCCGAGCACGGTCGCGACCACACCGGCGCCGGAGACCTCGGGCGCGCCGCAGGTCACGGTGTCGCCGTCCACGAGCATCAAGACGCGGCCCAGCGTCACCTCCGCGCCCGGATCCCCCGCGACGCGGTCCAACTCCACGACCTGCCCGGTCTCCACCCGTAGGTGTTTGCCGCCGACATCGATGACCGCGTACATACCGCGCCCCCACCCTCTTACGACCCGGAAATCGTAGCATGCGACCCCAGGGGTGTCAACGATCCGGTGTGCGCCCGGCGCCGGCCGGGTTTGCCGGCGCAGGCGGGCCGTCGCCTCGCGGGACGCGGCGCGCCGGCCCGGGCATGATGAGGCGCCACAGACGGCCGAGCCAGCCGGACGGCGCAGCCTCGGAGCCTCCCGCGCCCGCGATCGCGTGTTCCCGCAGCTCGTCCTCGGGCAGGTCCAACCCCTCGCCGTGGATCGGGTCCAGCCAGAGGACCTGCGCGGCCTTCGCCGCCTGCCCGTTGGTGGCGGCCCGCTCCGCGGCCGCCAGGTCGTCGCCCTGCGCCACGACGATCCGGTCGAGGTGCATGCCCGGTCGCGGGCGCACGGCGATCGTCTTGCCGCGCTCCTGGCCCAAGGCCTCGAGCCAGCCCGCGTGCTCCTCCATAACGCGGGCCACCTCGGGGTGCACGTATCCGATGAGCGCCCGGCCGCGGGCGGTCGCCGCCGCGCGCCGCAACTCGCGCCCGGCGCGCACCGCCGCGCTCTCCGGCGACAGGACGCGGCCGCGCCCCTCGCAGTACGGGCACGGCATCCGCAGCACCTCTTCCAGATCCTGGTGGACGCGCTTGCGCGTGATCTCGACGAGCCCCAGCTGCGTGAGATCGATGACGTGCACCTTGGTGCGGTCCGCGCGGACGGCGTCGTTGAGCGCGCCCAGCACCCGGCGCCGGTGCTTCTCCGCCTCCATGTCGATGAAATCGACGAGGATGATGCCCCCGATGTCGCGCAGGCGAATCTGCCGCGCGATCTCGTCCGCCGCCTCGAGGTTCGTGCGCAAGATCGTGCTCGCGAGGTCCGTCTTGCCCACGTACTTGCCGGTGTTGACGTCGATGACGGTCGCGGCTTCCGTCCGGTCGAACACGAGGTACCCGCCGCTCCGCAGCCACACCTTGCGGTGCAGCGCCCGCTCGATCTCCCGCTCGACCCCGTACGTGTCGAAGATGGGGTCCGGTCCGCGGTGGAGCTGCACCCGATCGCGCAGGTCCCGCCCGAACGTACCGACGAGGTCCTGAACCCGCCCGTACTCCTCCGCGGAGTCCAGGATGAAGCGGTCCACGTCGCCGGTAAACAGGTCCCGCACCACCCGCTGGATCAACCCGAGATCCTGGTAGAGCACGGCGGGCGCGCGGCTCGTCGCCGCGGCGTCGGTGATCTTGGCCCACACCTGCACGAGGAAGCGCACGTCGTCGCCGAGGTCCTGTTCCGCGACGCCTTCCGCCGCCGTCCGCACGATCAGGCCCATGCCGTCCGGGCGCAACCGCTCCGCGGCGGCGCGCAGGCGTTTACGCTCCGCGTCGCCGTCGATGCGGCGGCTGACCCCGACCCCGGTCACGGTCGGCATCAGCACCACGTAATGCCCGGGCAGCGCGACGTAGGTCGTGGCGCGGGCGCCCTTGGTCCCCCGCGGCTCCTTGGTCACCTGGACGAGGATTTCCTGACCCACGCGCAGCCGGTCCGCGATCGGTCCACGGCCGATGCGGTCCTCGAGTTCCTCGCCGCCTTCCGGCTCGATCCGGCTCGAGCGGATGTCCGTGACGTGCAAAAACGCGTTGCGCTCCAGGCCGATGTCGACGAACGCCGCCTCCATCCCCGGCAGCACGCTGGCGACCCGCCCCTTGTACACGTTGCCGGCGAGCGGCTCGCTGCGCTCGAGGAAGATGCCCGCGAGGCGGCCGTCCTCGCGGACCGCGACGCGCACCTCGAACGGGTCCACGGTAGCGAGAATGTCCTTGCCCATCGTCTCAAAGCTCCTTTACGGGCGGCGGGCGCTAAAACAGGATCCGTTGGCGCCGCATCCCGATGTTGAGCAGCAGCGCCGTGGCCCACAGCATCGTCATCAATGCGCTCCCCCCATACGAGATAAACGGCAGCGGGATCCCGGTGATGGGCATGATGCCCACGGTCATGCCCACGTTGACGAACACGTGAAACGCCACCATCGACACGATCCCGACCGCGGCGAGCGCGCCGAACCGGTCCCGCGCGACCGCCGCCGTGCGGACGCCGCGCCACAGCCAGACGAGAAACACGGCGAGCAACGCGAGGCCGCCCAGGAACCCCAGCTCCTCGCCGATGACCGAGAAGATGAAATCCGTGTGGTGCTCGGGCACGAACTGCAGCAGGTTTTGCGTGCCGGCAAACAGGCCCTTGCCCCACAGCAGCCCGCTCCCGACGGCGATCTTGGACTGGATGATGCCGTATCCGGCGCCGCGCGGATCGAGCGACGGATCGAGAAACACCAGCAGCCGCCGGCGCTGGTACTCCTTGAGCACGTGCCACAGCACGGGTGACACGAGGCACGCCGCGGCTCCGAGCGCGGCGAGATCCCGGCGGCGCGCCCCGCCGGCGAACAACATCCCGGCAAAGATGGCGCCGTACACGAGCGCCGTCCCCAGATCCGGCTGGCGGAAGATCAGCACCATCGGAACCGCCACGTGCGCGAGAAAGGGCACGAGGTCCGCGACGGAGCGGTACGGCCCGGGGCGGTCGGCCAGGTGCTTGGCGAGCGTGATCACGAGGACGAGCTTCGCGAGCTCCGAGGGCTGAAACTGGCCGAGCGGCCCGAGCGGGATCCAGCGCTGGGCGCCGAGGCTGCTGCGCCCGATGACCAGCACCGCGGCGAGCATCAGCAGGTTGGCGACGTACAGCCAGCGCCACCCGGCGGCGAGCGTCCGGTAGTCCGCGGCGACGAGCACGATCCCCACCCCGACGCCGATCATGAGGTGGAGCATCTGGCTGCGGGTGTACGCCAGCGGGTGCGGCATGGACCGGGTGGTGCTGTAGACCATGAGCAGCCCGAACGCCACGAGCACCGCGGTGGACCCGAGCAGGAGCGGGTCCAGGTTGCGGACGAGCCGCCGCCGGCGCGACCGCGGGGCGTCGAGCGCGGCGGGCGCCGCCGCGGTGGCGGCGCTCACGGCTTGGGGTCCCCGGGCTGGGCGGCGGGTGTCAGACCAAAGGCCGCCTCCAACACGCGCTGCACGATCGGGGCGGCAAACTCGGCGCCGTACCCGGCATGTTCCACCATCGCGACGACCACCAGCTTGGGATCGTCGGCCGGCGCGTACCCCACGAACCACGCGTACGGCTTGCCGTGACCGCTCTCCGCGGTGCCGGTCTTGCCCGCGACCGCCAGCCCCGGGATCTGTATCGAGGTGGCGGTGCCGCGTGTGACGACGGCCGCCAATCCGGCGCGCAGCGTCGCGAGCGTCTGCGGGCCGAGCGGGACATGGCCGGCGGGCGGGGGCGCGATGCGCTCGACCACCTGGCCCCCGGGCGCGCGGATTTCCACGGCGATGTGCGGGGTGACCAGCGTGCCGCCGTTCGCGACGGCGGCGACCATGCGCGCCGCCTGGATCGGCGTGACCAGAACGTAGCCCTGCCCCACCGCGGTGTTGAGCGTGTCGCCACCGTACCACGGCTGATGGTACACGCGCCGCTTCCAGGCGGGGTCGGGCACGACGCCCGCAATCTCGTCGGGCAGGTCGACCCCCGTGCGGCTCCCCAGCCCGTACAGGTGCGCGTACTCGGAGATGTGCTCGGGCCCCACGGCCCGGCCGATGGTCCAGAATACGACGTTCGAGGAAACGGCGATGGCCTGCAGGAAACTCAAGTGGCCAAACGCCTCGTTCGCATTGTCGTGGAAGATCCGCCCGTTGAGATTGTAGTACCCGGGATCATAGAAGCCCGTGCCGGCGTTGACGAGGCCCAGCTCCAGGGCCGCGGTCGCGGTGACAATCTTGAAGACCGATCCGGTGGGATATCCGGCCTGCGCCGCACGGTCGATGAGGGGCTGCCGGGGATCGTGCAGGAGCGCATTCCAGTCGCGGGCGTGGATGCCGGTGGAGAACAGGTCGGGATCGAACGCGGGGTGGCTCACCCACGCCTCGACCGCGCCCGTCTGCGGATCCATGGCCACGACGGCGCCGAGCCGGTTGCCGAGCGCCGCCTCCGCCGCCTGCTGCATGGGGAGATCGATGCCGAGCACGAGCGTGTCCCCCGGAACGGCCGGGATCGTCCGCAACGTCCGGGACAAGCGGCCCATCGCGTCGACCTCGGCCTGGAGCTCGCCGCTCCGCCCGCGCAGATACCGATCGTAGACGCGCTCCACGCCGGCCTTGCCGATCAAATCGCCCGCTTCGTACCCGTCCGCGCGGAACCGGCGCAGATCCGCGTCGCTGATCTCGCCGAGATACCCCAGCATGTGGGCTCCGAGCTCCCGGTACAGGTAGTCCCGCACCGGCTCGATCTCGATCAGGACCCCCGGCAGGTCCATGCGGCTCTCCTCGATCGCCGCGATCACGTCCTTCGGCACATCCCGGCGGAGCCGCACGGGCTCGAACGGCCGCTCGCGGCCGGCGGCGAGCCGCTGCCGGATGTCCGCCGGGTCCATCGAGAGCAGGCGGGCGACGCGGGGAATCTCCTCGTCGGGGCGCACCATCTCGGTCGGCATGAGCGCGACCGTGAACGCGGGCCGGTTGACGACGAGCGGCCGCCCGGCGCGGTCGATGATCAGCCCGCGGGGCGCGGCCACGCTGGTGACGCGCAGGCGGTTTTCGTCGGCGAGGCGGGCGAAGTAATCGCCCTGCACGACCTGCACCTGCCACAACCGCACCGCGAGCACGGCGAGCAGGGCGACCACCGCGGTGAAGAGGACGACGAGCCTCCGCTCGAAGGTCTCGTGGTCCATCTACCCCGGGCCTCCCGCGGCTCGGCAGGCACACCGCTCCGGGCCCCTCGCGCGGGTCGGGGCAGCCTGGGGCGCGCCCACTCCGGTCGGGCGAGCGGCCGCGCCCGCACGATGTCTCCGTGGCGCCCCCACCGGGGTCCGCCACGCCTTGCCGTACCTCAACGTCGCCCGCGCGCCCGCATTCGCCGGGATCGCCGTTACCGCGGCCGCTCGGACAGCCGCTCCAGCCTCCCGTCGAGCCGGCGGAGCCATTGAAACATCGGGATTGCGATGCACCCATTATAGCACGCGCTCAGCAGGGTCAGCCGCAGCGCCTGCGCCGGGTGCGCGTCCACGAGCCCCACAAGGTGCCCGGCGCCGATCCAGACGACGTTGCGCACCACGGTCAGGGCAAAGGCGGCGATCCCGGGCAGCCACGCGTCCTCGAGGTAGATTCGGCCCTCACCGAGCCCCGCCCCGAACCCGGCGCACAGGTTCCCAAGCATCCCCAACCCGAGGGGTACGCCGGTGATCACATCCTGCATCCACCCCGCCGCGGCGCCGGCGACGGCGCCCACCTCGGGCCCGCGCAGCAGGCCGGCGCTCACGACCAGCACGAGCAAGGGATCGATGACGGCGCCCCATGGCCGAAACACCGCAAGCCAGGTGACCTCGAGCGCGAGCGAGGCGGCGGCGAGGACGCCGTAGGCCACGACGCGGGTCACCGGGCCACCGATTCGCCGCCCCGGATGATGACCAGCACTTCTTCCAGGTGGGTGAGATCCGCGGACGGCCGCACGGTCGCTTCCTCGAACATGTCGCCCGCGGCACGCGCCACCTGCACGACACTCCCCACGACGAGGCTCGGCGGATAGATCTGGCCCAACCCGGACGTCACGACCTCGTCGCCGGGCCGGACATCCGCGTCCCGGGCGAGGTACTTGACGTGGAGCAGCGACTGCCCGAGCCCTTCGACCACGCCGGCTTCGCGGGAGCGCACGACGAGCACGCCGACGGCGCTGCGCGGATCCGGCAGGAGGAGCACCCGCGACCACGTCGGGCCAGACTCGATGACGTGCCCGACCAAGCCGTCACTCGTGACCACGGGATCGTTGCGCCGCACGCCGCCGAATGTTCCGCGATCGACGAGCACGGTGCTGAACCAATCGCTCGGATCCCGTCCGATGACGCGGGCGGCCACGGTTTGATACGGCTGCTGTTCCTTGAAGCCGAGCAGCGCGCGCAGCCGCGCGTTTTCTTGCTCGGCCGGACGCAGCCGGGCGTTCTCCTCGCGGAGGCGCCCGATCTCGGCCCGCAGGCGGGCGTTTTCCGTGCGGAGGCTCCCGATCTCGGTGAGGAGCGACCAGGCCCCGGCGACCGTGCCGCTGAGACGCGACAACACCGCCGCGGCCGGGGCCACCGCCAACTGCACGGCGGCGCCGGCCCACCCGATCCGGCGCCGCTCGGGCGTCCGCACCTGCGCCGTCAGCACGGCGAGTGCCACGATGCCGAGCGTCAGGAAGACGATGAGGCGTCGGTGCCGGAGCAGCGGGAAGAGCAGCATGCCCCCCTACATCTTCTTGCTGGTGATGAGGACTTTCTTGAGCGTCTCGATCTCTTCCAGCGCGCGCCCCGTGCCGAGCACGACGCTGCTCAGCGGGTCCTCGGTGATCATGACGGGCATGCCGGTCTCCTCCGCCAGGAGACGCTCCAGCCCGCGCAGCAACGCCCCGCCGCCCGCCATGATGATCCCGCGGTCGACGATGTCGGAGGCCAGCTCCGGGGGCGTCCGCTCCAGCGTCATCTTCACCGCCTCGACGATCGCGGCGATGGGCTCCGCCATCGCCTCCCGGATCTCGGTGCCCGTCATGCGCACCGTGCGCGGCAGGCCCGAGACGAGGTCGCGCCCCCGCACCTCGATCGACTGGTCCTCCTTCTGCGGGTACGCGGACCCGATCTTGATCTTGATGTCTTCGGCGGTGCGCTCGCCGATCAACAGGTTGTACGCCTTCCGCGCGTATTGAATGATGGCCTCGTCCATCTCGTCGCCGGCCACGCGGATGCTGCGCGCGGTCACGATGCCCCCGAGCGCGATCACCGCGACCTCGGTGGTCCCGCCCCCGATGTCCACGACCATGCTCCCGACGGGCTCCGAGACCGGCAGCCCCGCGCCGATCGCGGCGGCCATCGGTTCTTCGATGAGGTACGCCTCGCGCGCGCCGGCCTGCAGCGTCGCATCGATCACGGCGCGTTTCTCCACCTCCGTGACGCCGCTCGGAATGCCCACGATGACCCGCGGGCGCATGAACCCGCGCCCCCGCAGCCCGCGCTTGATGAAGTACGAGAGCATGGAGGCTGTCGTGTCGAAGTCCGCGATCACGCCGTCCCGCAGGGGCCGCGTGGCGATGATGTCCCCCGGCGTCCGCCCGATCATCCTCTTGGCCTCGTCGCCGACCGCCAGCACCTCGCCCCCGTCGACCCGGCGCGCCACGACCGACGGCTCGCGGAGCACGATACCCTCGCGCCGCACGTACACGAGCGTGTTCGCCGTGCCGAGATCCACCCCCATGTCCCGCGTGAACCGGCTGAACAAGCCGTTGAAGATCATCCCCCCTCACACTCCTCTCAGGCCCGGTGCGCGCCGGCTCCCCTCCGCGGCCGGCGCGGCGCGTCCGTTGACGGGGCAAACGGGCCGCCGTGCTCGCGCAGGCTCAGGTACCGGCCGTCTCCCACGATCAAATGGTCCAGCACGGGGATCCCCATGAGGCGTCCCGCCCGGTGGAGCCGCGCCGTGAGCGCGAGATCGGCCCGGCTCGGCGTGGGATCGCCCGACGGATGATTATGCACCAAAATCAGGGCGGCGGCGCCCCCGCGCACCGCCGCCCGGAAGACCTCCCGCGGATGCACCGGCGAGCTCGCGAGACCGCCCCGGGTGAGCTCGATCCGATCGAGCACCTCGTGCCGGGTGTTGAGCAGCAGCGCCCAGCACCGCTCGGTCTCGCAAAAGCGCAGGTCATCCATGACGAGCGCGGCCGCGTCCGCGGGCCGGTGGACGACCGGCCGCGCGCGGGGCGGCAGCGCCCGGAGCCGCCGGCCCAACTCGAACGCCGCGAGCAGGTGCAGCGCCTTGACCTCTCCGACACCCGGCGTGCGGCGCAACTCCGACGGGGTGGCGCCCGCCAGGCGGTCGAGCGTCCCGTGGCGGCCGAGCAGGGTCGTGGCGACGTCGAGGGCGCCGTGATCGCGAAAGCCGGTGCGGAGGAGAACGGCGAGCAGCTCCGCGGTGCTGAGCGCCGCCGGCCCGTGTCGCAAGAGCCGCTCGCGGGGGCGGATCTCCTGCGGCAGGTCTGCAATCCGGCGTGGTGATTCGCTCAGCCCCGCACCCAAACGGCCGAAATCACGGCCGCCGCTCGCGACGTCGCGGGCGGCCGGTCCGCGTGATGGAACAACGATGGGGCGAGTTCGGCGTTGGACCCCGCCGCCCCCACCCCCTCACGCGCTTCCGAGCCGCATTCACAGCACGCGGAACACGTAAATCGCGACAATTATACCAGCGACAATCGCCAGGTTCAACCGCACCGTGAAGCCGAGCGTGACCGTGAACACGCGGAGGTCGAGCGTCACGGGTGGATCCACGCCGAACGAGACCGAGTGCCCGAGCGGCGCGAGGTAGGTGAACTGGCCGACGGCGTCGGCGAAGACGCTGCCCAGCATGGCGCCGGCGATCACGATGACAAGCAGCACCCACCAGGGCTCGCGCGTCTTCTTGACCACCGGCGCCACCTGTCACCCCCCGCGGCGACTCCACACAACAAAAGGAGCGGCGCGAACCGCTCCCCGGTCACGCGTGCCGGCCTCGGAGGCCGCCGAGCCGCCTCCGAGGCGTCCCCCTCGGGGTCAGCTCTTCTCCCCGGCGCTCTTGTCCGCGGCGGGTGGCTTATGATCGTCCGGTCTCGTCGCGTCCTTGAACTCCCGCATGGCCTTGCCCACCGCGCCGCCCAGGCCGGCCAGCCGGCTCGGGCCGAACAGCAGGATGATGATGGCCAGCAC
>JAJPJL010000007.1 GCA_021324255.1 Bacillota bacterium | reverse complement strand
TACTGCGGTCCTGCTCGCGCCACGCGGTGCCACCCGTGGTCGCGGCCGCGCCGGGACGTCGACCACGCGTGCCGCAGCTTTGCCAGCGCGGCGACAACCGGCCCCATCGGCTGCGCGGCCACGGCCTTGATCAGAAATCCCGCCGCGTTGCTCCAGCGGCGCGCTCGAGCGTGGGCGATGGCGAACGCCAGCATGCAGTTGCTCCAGGCCAGGCGCCGGCGGCGCCGGATCGCCGGCGGGTGCTCGGGGCTGCTGAGGAACTGCCGGACCAACCGCATCGCCTCCGGCGCAGTGGAGTTCAACCGATCGATTGCCGCCTCGGGACTTTGATACCCCCAAGGCAGGAGCCCTTCAAGGAGGCGCAGGTACAGTCCCGGGTATGTCAGCACTTGCGGCTGGAGCGAGACCCCCGCGGCCAGGAGCGCCAGCCCTTCGCGCCGGTTGTGATCCCGAAGATGCATGATGGCATTGGAGATGAAGTAGCGACGGTACGCCGCCGTCGTGATATCCCGCCACTTCTTCTCGGGGGGCAACGCTTTGACGGCTCTATCCAAGACGCACCGCTCGTAGTGGGTGAGCCGCTGCCGATTGTGCGTCATGCTGTGGGCGTGGACTCGTTTCCTCACCAGCACCTCCGGCACCGCGACGAATTCATAGCCTGCCTGAGCGATCCGCAGCGCCATGTCCCAATCCTCGAAGTTCTTGAGCGTCGCGTCCATCAGCCCGGCGCGCTCGAAGCATTCGCGGCGCACGAGCGAGGTGTCGAAGTAGAAGAAGTGGCCGAGCAGCAGCGCCTCGAGGACGGAACCGTCGTGAGCCGAACGAATCACCTGCGGCAGGACCCCGCCTCGTTCGTCGATGAACCCGCACCAACCATACGCGCCGCCGGCTCCCTCGCCGCGTCTCAGCGCATCGAGTTGGCGCTCGAGCTTGCGCGGCAGCCACACGTCGTCGGCATCGAGGAACGCGAGATAGGCTCCTCGCGCGGCCCGGATCCCGGTGTTCCGCGCGGCGGCCGTCCCGGCGTTTGATTGATACAGGTATCGCACGCGGGCTCCGAACGGCGCAAGACGAGCCTTCGTGTCGTCCGTGGACCCGTCGTCGACGACGATCAACTCCGTATGGGTGTAGGTCTGCGCGCACGCGCTCTCGACGGCGTCAGCGATGAACCGCCCGTAATTGTACGTGGGAATGATCACACTGATCAGCGGATCGGGTTCGCGTCGACCGTCCATCCCCGTTACCAGGCACTCAATCCGTCCGGTTCGTCGCCTTCCGGTCCGTCTGCCGGGGGAGCGGACGCTCCGGCAGGACTCGTTCGACCGAACGCAGCGGTTACCATGAGCTGCTCACCGCCAGCTGTTCGACACCCCACAGTGCGCAGCGGTACAGATACCCGTTGGCGAAGCGACACCGGAAGTTGGCGTCCCCGCGCGCCGGATAGTCGGCGACGAACCGGGGCGCGTCGGGATCGGCGAGACTGTAGATCCTCAGGCCTTCGGGCGGGTGGTACGATATCCCGTCGCCGTAGTGACAGACGACGAGATAGGGCGTGCCCGTCGCGGGACCCGTGAACGTCTCGACCCATGTCGGGAAGATCTTGCCGGACCGCGGGTCGTCCGCGAGAACGCCGGTCCACCTGAGCGTCGCGGGGTTGTAGATCCGGATGCCGCCGCTCCCGCATGCCGCGTAGACGCGGCCGGCGGCCACACAGATCCCGCACATGCCGTTTTCGGCGAAGGGCGCCGGATCCCGCGCGAGGATCGACATAGACGAGGGGTTGCGTATGTCGATGCAGGTGACACCATCCTTGGGCGAGACCACCCACGCCTGCGCCTTGCCGTTCAGGGCGACCCGCTCGGCGTACGCGGGCGCGGTGCCGATCTGCGTGACGTTGGTGACGCGGCCGGGGTCGATACGCCCCGCCGTGAACCCGCTTGTTCCGCTGCAGACATACAGGTACCCGGACCCGTCGTACGCCGCGTCCGTGACGAGCCCCCCGCTCAGCCTGACCGTGCCGAGCGGCGATAGCTGGCCGCGCGCCACGGAGTAGGCGCGCGGGAAACCGCTTCCGGAGATCGGGTCCATGACCAGGATCGTGCCCGGTGTGATGGCGCGCCAGCCCTCGAACAGGAAGCCGACCTCGTTGTAATTCGACACCCGCCCCGCGGTCGTCTTGCTCGTGACGACCCATCGTGCGAGCGCCGTCTGATTCCCGGCCGCGTCCACGTACACGTCGCGGCATTCCCCGACCGTGGGTACGGTGCTGGCGACCGACCAATCGTCCGCGGCGCTCCGCTCCCAGATCTGAAGTCCGTAGTAGTAGGACGTCAACGCGATGACGTTGCCGGACGCATCGACGGCGATCGCGACGGGATACGCGTACCCTCGCGTGGGTGGAATGGGGTAGGCGAACCGGCCGATCGGGCGCGGCGACGCTCCGGCGACGTCGAACGCATAGAACCCTGACGCGTTGGCGGCGCTGCTATTGCCATCCTGGTTCAAGTCGTTGAATACAACGTAGAGCCGCGTGCCATTGGCGGTCGCCGCGGGCGCAAACAACGTGGGACGCACGGCGGCGCCGTTCGCGCGCGCCGCAGGCAGCGAGTACTCGCCCACGCGGGAGGGAGCGCGTGGCCGGCTCAGGTCCCAGCACTCCAGCGTATTGCCTCCTCCTCCGAACGACGTCGGCACGACCCACGCCCGCGTTCCCGTGACCGCGATGTTGCTCGTTCCCCGTCCGAATCTCGTGACGTAGGATGGCGACGCCGGCTCGGCGACGTCAAAGACGACCACGCCGAGCGCCGGATCGGCCGCGTAGACCCGGCCGCTCTGGTACACGGTCCCATACACTTTGCCGAACGCGGCCCCGGCGGGGAGCCGGGCGGTTCCGCGGGTGGCGCCGGTCTTGCCGTCAAGGACCAGCAGTGCCGCCGTCCCCTCCTGGGGGACGAACACGTTGGTCCCGTCGGTCGCCACGGCATGGGTTGTCGCCGGAAGCGGCCGCTGCCAGATCCGCGCGAGCGTCGTGGAGCGGTACGCGCCGATGCCCGGGTCGACGGACGATGCGAACACGGCCATGTCGCCGGCCGCCGCCATCCCCCAGAGGTACGGGAATGCCGCGGCCTGTGCGAGTATCCGCGGCGACGCTGGGGACGTCACGTCGATCGCGATCTGGTTCATGTACGCGCTCTCGCCATTCGCCATGACGAGAACGCTGTTGCCGCCCGTCGAGACGAACGCGCAGGGGCCGCCGAATCCCTGCGGAGTGTCGAGGACCCCGACACGACGGAGCGCGGCCCCGCCCGGTGGGCTCGCCGGAGCCGGCGCCGCGCTGCCGGACCGCGGCCGTCCGGACCGCCCGAGAAGCACGGTACCCGCCGCGATCCCCTGGACGGCTGCGATGAGGGCGCGCCGGGACAACCTGCGGCCGCCCGGGCTGCCGCCGCGGGATCGTCCGGTCATCGGGTCCGCACCGGCCGTCTTAGGTCGATCCGCGCGCCTCACGCGGGCGCGGATTCACGCGCGCCGGCACCCAGCACATCCAGGCTCCGATCGCCCTCGTTGAAGAGCAGGTCCACGATGGAGAGATCCGGGATGAACGAGGCCGCGGGAAACTGCTGCCGGTAGACGGGGCTCCGCCATCCCTGCGGCCGCACGGCGATGCCGTGCGGCGCAAATGCCGCCATGTCGAGATGGTTCGTCGCGGCGTAGTCCCCCGTGAGGTAGGCCGTCGCGCCGAGCCGGCGGCAGATGTCCACGACCCTGGCCGTGCCGGTCCCCGCGACTCCGAGCTCGGAGCTCCGCACCAGTCGCGTACGGACGCCCAGGGCCGGCAACAGGAGGGTGAGGAGGTGGATGCTGAGCTCGCACACCGACTCCCACGGGCGCTCGTACACCGGCCGCAGGAGCGTCCCGTAGCGGTCGAAGTAGGGCGTTCGGCTATAATTCGTCCGGAGCGCCTGCCAATGCTTGGGACGCCACCGCTCTTGATTGTTGATCAGCACCTCGTTGATGGCCTTGCCGAACGCGTCGCGCACCGGCACCGTCAGGTACATCCAACCCTGCGCGTTCTTGATCCTGGTCCGGTTTTGCCAGCCGTTCTTCGTGAACTGCACGTCGTCCAGGAGGACGAAGACGTCGGCGAGGGCGATCTTCTGGACGTAGCGGAGCCACGGCAGATAGTGCGGCTGATGAATGGCGACGATCATGGCTCGACGCCGAGACGCGCTTCCGGGCCCTCCACGAAGCGGTGCTGCCGGCACCACTCAATCGTGCGCGCCAGCCCTGTCTCGAGCCCGATCTCGGGCCGGTATCCGAGAATGCGCGCCGCCTTGCGCAGGTCCGGCACGCGCCGCGGCGTGTCCTCGAAGCGCTGGCCGTAATAGTCCTGGTACGCGACGAACCGCACCTCCGAACTGGAACCGGACAGTCGTTTGATCAGGAGCGCGAGATCGTGCATGGTGATCTCGACGTCGTTGCCGATGTTGAAGACCTGCCCTTCCGCGGCCTCGACCTCGGAGGCCAGGAGGATCCCCCGCACCGTGTCCTCGACGTGGCAGAAGCATCTGGTCTGGCGCCCGTCCCCGTGCACCGTCAACGGCCGCCCGTTCAAGGCCTGATGAATGAACCGGGCCACGACCGTGCCGTAGCCGTTCTCGTGGATCCGCGGCCCGTACACATTGAAAAACCGCAGAATCGCGACGGGCAGGCCCCGGGCCGCGTACGCGTACGCGAAATGCTCGTCGATGGCCTTGGCGGAGGAATACGACCACCGGGAGATCGTGGTGGGGCCCAGCACGCGGTCGTCGTCCTCGCCGAGCGGCGCCTTCGTCGATTTGCCGTACACTTCCGAGGAGGACGCGATCACGACCTTGCGCCAGAAGCGAAACGCGGCCCGCAGCACGTTCTCGGTGCCTTCGACGTTCACGCTGATCGCGGCCAGGGGATTCTCCACGATGTGCCAGACGCCGACCGCCGCCGCCAGATGGAACACCAGGTCGCAGGATTCCACCAACCGGTTCACCACGTCGGCATTGAGGATGCTGTCCTTGACCAAGGTGAACCGGGGATGGTCGACGTACTGCCGCACGTTCTCGATCCGGCCGGTGGAGAGGTGATCGAGGACGCATACCTGATCGCCCCGTGCGATCAACCGGTCGACGAGATGGGATCCGATGAAGCCGGCGCCTCCTGTGACAAGTACTCGCATGGCACGCGATTCCTCCGTCCGTTGCGGTTCGGCGACAGGTCGAGTGATCTTCGTCTCCTTCTAACACAGGAGGACGCCGCCCGGCAGCACTCATCCGAGCGAAATTGACGGTTCGTCCGAGCGCGCTCCCGCGCCTGCGCCGAGCAGTTCTTGATACAGGGTATCGATGCCGTCGAGCATGGCCTGTGCGCCGAACCGGCCGACGCTGGCCGGTCCCCGCTGTCCGAACCTCGCCCGGAGCGCCGGGTCGCGGAGGCACCGGATCAGGGCGGCGGCGAGCGCCGCCGGATCCTGCGGAGGGACGAGCAGTCCGGTCTCCCCGTCGGCCACGACGTCCTGGATGCCGCTGATGCGCGACGCCACCACCGGCCGGCCGGCCGCGAGCGCCTCCACCGCGGCGCGGCCCATGCCCTCGTTGAGCGAGGGCAGGACGACGACGTCGAAGGCCGCCAGGAGTTCGGCCACGTCGTCTCGGAGGCCGAGAAACACGGCGCCGCTCTGCAGCCCGCGGGCCGCCGCCCGCGCCTCCAGCGCGGGGCGAAGCGGGCCGTCGCCCACGAACACGGCGGTCGCGCCCGGCACCGCCGCGCGCACCGCGGGCATCGCCTCCAAGAGGTATTGCACACCCTTGACCGGCACGAGACGCGCGACACAGCCGATGAGCGGCACGCCGGGGGCCAGACCGAGCTTCCGCCGCGCGTGCTCGCCGGCGCCCTGCCCCGGGCGAAACCGATCGAGATCGACGCCGCTGTGGATGACGGTGAACCGCTCCGGCGCGCCGATGCGCAGGCGCAGATGATCGTCGCGCTCCGCGTCCGTGAGGCAGATGATCCGCGTGGTGCGCCGCGCCAGCACGCGCTCTACCGCGCAGAGGGCGGCGGAGCCCCGCGCGCCGAGATAGTCGTGGAACGCATGCCCGTGCGGCGTGTGCACGATCACGGGGACGCGCGCCCACGCGGCGGCGATGCGGCCGAGCAGGCCCGCCTTGGTGGTGTGCGTGTGCACGATGTCGAACCGCCCGCGCCGCATCAGCCGGTAGAGACGAAGTAGCGCCACCGGATCCTTCGCCGGGTGCGGATCCCGCACCAGCTCCGGCACGCGGACGAACGGCAGCGTGCTCGGGATCCGCGGTTCCAGGGTGCCCTCGGGCCCGGCCGTCGGTCCGCTGGCCAGCGTGACGTCGTAGCGCGCGCGATCGAGGCGCGTGGCCGTGAGCAGCGTGTTCTCCTGCGCGCCTCCCAGCACCATGCGGGTGATCACGTGGAGGACCCGAATGCGGCGCGGCCCGTGCGTCGTGCCCGGCGCGCCCGTTGAGGCCGGCGGAAGCGGCTCGGCGTACGTCCTGGCGCGCGTCATTTGGCCTGCTCCACGGGCTGTGACGCCGCCTGCGGCCCCGGCGAATCGCCCGCCGCTGCGGCGCCCGGGGCCGCGTCCCAGATCGCGCGCACCGTGCGCCGCCACGCGGCCTCGAGCGCCGCGGCACGGCGGCGTCCCTCGGCGCCCATCCGGCCCGCGGCATCGCGGTCGCGGAGGAGCCCAATGACCGCGCCGGCGATCTCGTCGACGTTCTCGGGGTCGACGAGGATGCCGGTCACACCGTCCGCTACCGCATCGGCCATCCCGCCGCTCTTGCCTCCGACAACGGGCTTGCCGCACGCGCCGGCTTCCACGAAGACGATGCCGAAGCCCTCGATGCCGTCGCGCTGCGCGAGCGCGCGGCTCGGCATCACGAACACATCGCACGCCGCGAAGACGGCCGGCAGTTCGTCGTCGGGAACGTGCCCGGCGAAGACCACGTCGTCCGCGCAGCCCGCTCGACGCGCGAGCGCGCGGAGGCGGGGCTCCTCAGGACCCGCGCCCGCGATGACGTAGCGTACCGGGCCCGCGGCCTGCCGGATCCGGGGCAGCGCCGCGATGACCATGTCGTGGCCCTTGCGCTCGATGAGGCGGCCCACCGTCAGGATCGTGCGCGTGCCGTCGACCCGGTACCGGGCCCGGGACGCCTCGGGGCCCGCGCACGGATGAAAGCGCACGACGTCGACGCCGGGCGTCAAGACGTCCGTGGACGGGTGCGCCATGCCGAGCGCCGCATAGTGCCGGCGCGTGAACTCGCTGTTGACGACGACCCGGCCGGCGCCGCGCACCACGGCTTCCGCGAAACGCCGGATCGGCCGCCAGCGCATGTACGGCGCCATTTCGCCGCCGTGCAGGTAGAGGACGTAGGGGATGCCGAGGAGCCGCCGGAGCGCGAGCGCGATGGGCCCGAGATACAGGTGGGCGACGTGAACGGCGCTCACCCGCTCGCGGCGAACGAGGCGCGCGGCGCACAGCCCCAGGATCACGAGTTGATAGATCCGCGCGACCGGGTGCGGGTGCACGGGCGCGCGCCGCCGGATGATGCGGTAGGGCTGGCGCGCGTCGAAGGCGTGATCGCCGGCCACATGCGGGGCGAGCACGATGACCGTCTGCGGCGGCACGGTTGCGCAGATGCGCGCGTACAGCGTTGCTTCTCCCCCCGGCATGGGGGGGAAGTCGTTCGTGATCAGGAGCGCCTTCATGTGGCGCCCTGCGCGCCGAGCGCGAAATACGGAAGCTTGCCGGAAGGAAGCCGCTCGAACCGCCGGACCGGCCGCACCTCGATTCGCCACCCGCCGGTGAAAGTCTCCCGCGCCGCCCGGACGAGGCGATCCGGCTGCTCCGCGGCGTCCGGCGCCGTTTCCACCTCGACGACCAGCACGCCGGCGGCCGGGTGCACGATCCGGACCCGCCCGTGCAGCGCCTCCGGCAGCGCGCCGAGGAACCGCTCCACGAGCGGCCTCGCCAGGCTGCGCGATCCGGCGCGCTCCAGGCGGTCGCGGTCCCGGCCGAGGATCCTGAGCGTCGGCAGCCCTCGCCCGCAGCCGCACGGTTCGGCGTCGATGACGCCGATGTCGCCGATCTCGTACCGGACGAGCGGGGCCAGGCGGTTGCGCAGCTGCGTGGCGAGCACGCGCTCGCCGCCGCTCTCGGCCGCGACGGTCTCCAGGTACACGTTCTCGGCGGTGACGTGGAGCGCGCCGTGCGGGCACTCGAACGCGACCGAACCGAGCTCTCCGGAGCCGTACTCCTCCACGACGGGGCAACCGAAGGTCTCCGCGATCGCCTGCCGCTGAAACACGTAGAGGGGCTCGCCTGTGAGGACCACGGCCTTGGGCCGCGCGCGGAGGCGCAGGCCCCCGGCACGGATCGCCCGCACGAGGCGGTGCAGCGCCGACGGATACCCGTACAGCAGGGCAGGCCTCAGCCGCTCCATCGCGCGCACGATCCCCGCGGCACGGTCGTCGAACGCGGGATCGACCGGGAAACGGTGCCAGTTGATCACGCGGTCCTTGGCCAGCGCGAGGAGCGCGTGCAGCGGCGACCCCTGGGAGCGGCCGAGCAGCAGCGCGACGGGGTCGCCCGGCTCGACCCCCCACCATTGAAACCCGCGCCACGTCCCCGCGACGTACCAGGCGTAGGTGTCGCGGTCGAGCGGGATCGCGACCGCGGCGCCGCCGCTGCCGCCGGACGTTCGCATGAGACCTGCCCGCCGCGCCGCGGCGGTCTGCCGGAGCTGGCGCGCGAGGTCTCGGCGGGTGAGCGGCGGCACGCGGCGAAACCGCGCGGGGTCGAGCGGCGGAGGGCCGCTCTCCGCCATGCGGGCGGCGTAGAACTCGCCCGCATCCCAGGCGGCGCGCAGAATGTCCTGCAGCCAGCCCCATTGGCGCGCCCGGAGAATGTCGGCGGCCCACCATTGCGCCTCGGCGTGGAGCGCCTGCGCCTCGCCGCCTCGCCCGTGGAGGAGCAGGCGGAGGCCCGTGTGGCGCAAGTGGAGGGCAGCGCTCCTCGCGGCCGCCGCGGTCACAGCGAGTCGTCTCGGAGCCGCCGCATGCCCCACGCGTACCCGGCGGCATAGGATGCCAGGGTGGCGAGGTAGATCCAGCGCAGCGTCACGACCGACGCCAGCACCCGCCCCGCATAGCGGACGCCCCGTGTGAGGCGGCTGCCGGGCGTGCCCGGCCTCGCGCGGTGGTCGAGGGTCTGATCGATGACGAATTCCGGATAGAACTTGGCCACGTACGCCGCCCCGACCCCGTTGCGATAGTACTGGCCGAGGATGCCGCGCAGCGACGGCGGCAGGAGATGGTGGATCCACGCGCGCGGCGCGACCACCACGCGGTAGCCGAGACGGCGCACTTCCTGCCGCAGGTACGGATCCAGGCCTCGCGGGATCCACTCGTGCTCGCCGCCGATGCGGTAGAACACGTCCTTGCGGATCGCCAGGCACGGATGCTCGGCCATGTCGCTGTCGGTCACCCGGTCGACGAGGCGGGATGAGCGGCGGGGAAGCTCCCGCATGGCCCGGCGCACGATCCAGGGAGCATCGGGGGGCACCACGTTGCTGACCCCCACGATCCCGATCGAGGAATCCTCGGCAAACACGGCCACGAGACGCTCCAGGAGATCGCCGTGCCCGAGCCTCGTGTCGTCGTCCATGGTGACCAAAATGTCGCCGCGCGCAATCGCCGCGCCCGTGTTGATCGCGCGTCCCTGCCGGCGGTCCCCTTCCACCACGATGACCTCGAACCGGGGGAGCGTCTGCCCGCGGAGCTCCTCGAGAAGCCGGGCGAGGTTGCCGCCGCGGGTGCCGTCTGCCGTGGGGATGATGATGCTGAGGACAGGCGGCGCGGAGCGGTCCCGGGGCGGCAGCACGCGCACCGCCGGCGCCGGTCCTTCGCGCAGGTAGCGCACGAACGTCCTGCGGATCGCCGCCGCCGACGCCTGTGTCGTGGCGCCGCTCGGCAGCGCCGTGACAGGCTTCATCGCTTCCCGCCGTCCATCGCGATCGTCACCGCGAGACCGTCCTAGACGAGATCCCCGAGTTCGGCGGGCGGGGCGGCCGGCGCCGCATCCAGGCGCATCCGCGCCCACACCTCGAACACCAGCAAGCTCCAGAGCCGCCGGCCGAAGTCGTGCCGGCCCGCTTGGTGCTCGTCCAGCATCCACCGCACGAACCGGGGCGTCCACAATCCGCGACGCTCCGCGGTCCCGCCGAGCAGGATCCGGCGCGCGTGCGCGCCCGCCGGGCCGCGCAGCCACCGGCCGATCGGCATGCTGAAGCCCTGCTTGCGCTGGCGCAGCAGCGGCGCCGGCACGAGATCCCGCACCGCGCGCTTGAACAGGTACTTCGACGTCAGGCCGCGGACCTTGAGATCGTACGGCAGCGCCGCCGCGTACGCGACCAGGTGATGGTCGAGCAGCGGCGTGCGCGCCTCGAGCGAGTGGGCCATGCTCATCCGGTCCACCTTGAACAGAATGTCGTCCGGCAGGTAGGCGGATTGATCCGCGTGCAGCATGCGCTCGCGGGCGTCCTTGACGTCGGCCGACGCCAGGAGTTCGCGCAGCGTGGCGGCTCCGTCATGGCCGTTGAGGCGCGCGCGCAGCGCCTCGCCGTACAGCGACGCGCGAAATGAGGCCGTGACCGTGGTGCGCCGGAGGTACCCGTCTTCCATGGTCCCGGCGATGTCGCGCAGGCCCGTGCGTACCCGCCCGGCCCATCCCCCGGCCGGCACCGGGCGCGTGTCGGCCGCAACACGGGCGAGCGCGCGCCTGAGCGGCCGGGGCAGCCAGGCGGACGCGCGGCGGAGCTGGTCGCGGGTCGTCCACCCGTAACCGCCGAAGAGCTCGTCGCCGCCGTCGCCCGACAGGACGACCTTGACGTGTTGCCGCGCCAGCCTCGACACGGCGAACATCGGCACCGTGGAGTCGTCCGCCATGGGCTCGTCGAGGTACCAGGCGAGCTGCGGCAGGTGCAGGATCTCCCGATCGCCGAGCACGACCTCGTGGTGGTCCGTGCCGCACTGGTCCGCCGCCTGCCGCGCATACCCCAGTTCGTTGTACGCGGGGTCGTCGAACCCGATCGAGAACGTCTGGACGCGCCGGGGCGTCGCGCGGCACATCAGCGCCGTCACCGCCGATGAGTCGAGCCCGCCGCTGAGAAAGGCGCCGACCGGGACGTCGCTGATCATCCACGCGCGGACGGCGTCCTCGAGGTGCGCTCGCAGGCCGTGGACCGCCGCGGCCTCCGTGGGGCGCCCGCCGCTTTCGTAGCTCATGGCCCAGTACCGGTGGAGCCGGCTCTCGCCTCGGGTCCACTCCAGGACGTGGGCGGGCGGGAGCTTGCGGCACCCCCCCAGGATCGTGCGCGGCGCCGGCACATACCCCAGCGTGATGTACTCGTCGAGCGCCTGGAGGTCGAGCTCGGGCGCAGACGGGAGCGCGAGGCGGAGGCTGTTGAGTTCCGAGGCAAACGCCAGGCGGCCGGCGCTCTCGTGATAGTAGAGCGGCTTGATACCGAGGCGGTCGCGCGCCAGGATCAGGCGGCCGCGGGGCTCGTCCCAAATCGCGAACGCGAACATCCCGCGCAGGCGCGCCGCGCACTCCGGGCCGTGCTCCTCGTAGAGGTGCAGGATGACCTCGGTGTCGCTCGCGGTGGCAAAGCGGTGTCCCCGGGCCACGAGGTCGCCGCGGAGCTCGCGGTAATTGAAGATCTCCCCGTTTTGCACGACCCACACCGTGCCGTCCTCGTTGCCGATCGGCTGGTGTCCGCCCGCGAGGTCGATGATGCTGAGTCGGCGGCTGCCAAGCGCGGCGGACGTCCCCATGTACCGGCCCCCGTCATCGGGGCCCCGGTGCACGAGGGCGTCCGTCATCGGCCCCAAACACGATCGCTCACGCTCCGTGAGCGTGCTGTCGGCCGCGAGTCCGCAAATCCCGCACATGTCGATGCTCCCCCGCCCGTGTGCTCGCTATCCGGCGTCCGTGAGCGCCGACGGCGTCCCGCGGCCATCGGCGAGCGAGGTGTGGAACGTCTCCAGCCGGCGCGCGAGTACCCGCCAGTCGTAGTCACGAACCGCCCGCGCCCGCGCCGCCCGCCCGATCCGCACCCTCCGCCGGGCGTCGCGCAGCAGCGCCGTCGCTTCCTCCACGAACTCCGCCGCGTCCCGCGCGATCACGATCTCCTCGCCGGGGACCGCGTCCAGACCCTCCGCGGCGAGCGGGGAGGCCAGGACCGCGCGTTGCGCGGCCATGGCGGTGGCGATGCGCACTTTTGTCCCGGCGCCCGCGCGCAGCGGGAGCGCCACGGCCGCGGCGCGCGCAAGATACGGCCGCACGTCCGGCACGCCTCCGGCGACCCTGACGCCCGGCAACCCGGCCAATCGCGTCACCGCGGGCGGCGGCTGCGTCCCGACGATGGTGAGCCGCGCGTCCGCCACGCGCCGGCGCACGCGAGGCAGGATCTCGCGCGCCATCCGGACGGCGGCGTCCACGTTTGCGGCGTCGAGATGGAACGACCCCAGAAACAGCAGCTCCGTGCCGCCGGCATCCTCGGCCGGCTGGAAAAACTCGGTGTCGACGCCATTCGGGACGGTCGTGGTGCGCACGCGCGGCGCCCATGCGCGGATCTGCTCCGCGTCGCGTTCCGAGACGGCGATGCAGCCGTCGAACGCACGGATCGCGGCCGGCTCGTACCGGCGGAGCTTGAGCGAATCGAGCGCGTAGTACAGGCGCCGGGGCCCCCAGGGCATGAGCCCGAGTTGCCGCGCCCTGGACTCCGTGGCGAGACAGTGTTCCACCAGCACCGCGGGCACGCCGTCGGGAACGGCGTCCCGAAGGTGCGCGAGACCGAGAAACTCGATCTGCGCGACATCGAACCGCCGTCCGCGAAGGAGGCGGCGCACGCGCGACAGGAGCGCGTCCGCGGTCAGGCTGACCGAGGCCGGCAGCGGCCCGAGCAGGCGGCGCGCGTGCTCGGGCCACGGCCGGGAGGCGGGGGCCGGAAAGGGCTCCACGGCGGCGCAGAAGCTCAGCGCGGCGGCCGCCGCGCGGTCGATCGGCTCAGGGCAGAGCAGAACGACCTCGTGCCGGGCCGCCACATGGCGGAGCAGCTCGTAGATGCGAATCGCTCCGCCGAAGTCGAGCGGATAGGGCACAAACGGCGCCGCGACGAGCAGCCTCACGGCGACAGCTTCCGTTCCGCGCGCGCCTGGACGCCGGCACGGCCGGTCAGGCTCCAGCGGGCGAGCCGGAGAAACTCGGCCGTCTTGCGCCTGGCCGTCTCGAGCCCGAGCAACGACGGCAGGCCCCAGACGAGCACCCGCGCGGCGCTGTTGAGCAAGATGAGCCCGTGGAACAGGATCAAGCCGGCGCGGCCGTGATGCAGGCGGAAGAGCAGCGCCTGCGACCGCATGTGATCCTCGTACTGCCGGTCGGTGGCGTTGCCCCACGATCGTCCGCCGAGGTGCACGATCCGGGCGGCGGCGACGGACACGATCTCGTACCCGGCGCGGCGCGCGCGCAGGCCCCAATCGATATCGACCCCGTAGACCCAAAAGCGCTCGTCCAGGAGGCCGACGGTCGCGAACGCCGCGCGGCGGATCATCAGCGCCGCGGAGCTGATCCAATCCACGGGACGGTCCGCACGGTGGTCCCACGCCCGATAATCGTCCCACACCCCCGCGCGGAACAACCACAGCGTGTTGCCGATCACGGTGCGGAGCGGGAAGCGCCAGCACGAGCGCTGGATCGATCCGTCCGGGTTGAGGAGCGTCGGCCCGACGGCCGCCGCCCCGGGATAGCGGTCCAGGGCCGCGAGCAGCGCCGTCACGGCGCCCGGCCGCACAACGGTGTCCGCGTTGAGCAACAGCACCGCGTCCCCGCGCGCGGCTCGGATGCCGATGTTGTTGGCGGCGGCGTATCCGCCCGGCGTATCCCGGCGGACGAGGGTGACGTCCGGGAACCGCGCCGCCACGAACTCGGCCGTCCCGTCGGCCGAGGCATCGTCGACGACGATGACCTCGTGGGACACACCCGCGCCGCGCACGTCGGCGAGCAGCGAGTCGAGACACGGTCCGACGACCGCGCGCGCGTTCGCCGTGGTGATGACCACCGAGAGGCGGAGCGGGGTCAGCGGAGCACCTCCGCGATCTTCGCCTGCGCTTCCAGGATCTCATCGTACGTGCCGATGTCGACGTAGAAACCGTCGGGGAACGCATGCCCGCGGACGTGGTAGCCCCGCGCCAGCGCCTCGTCGATCGCATCGCCCAAGACCGGCTCGCGTCTGCCGGGTTCGGCGGGGCGGGCGCTCACCTCGTGGATGAGCTCCGTGAACGACGGCTCCCACACGGCCATGCCCCACATGTGCCGGAGGGCCGTTTCCCGGGGCTTGTCGACGTGCGCGACAATGCGGCCGGCGGCGTCCATGTCCACCATGCCGAACTTCCACGGACGCACCGTCTCGAACAGCCCGAGCGTGAGATCGGCGCCGTGGAGGCGGTGCGCATGAAGGAGCCGCTCGAACGCGTCCGGGGGATGCGTGATCGTGTCCGGCATGCCGAACAGGAGGCGCGCGTCCCGGGTCCAGGGGTACGCGAGGTCGATCGCGTGCATCATCCCCAGCGGCTCGTCCTGGTAGAGGTACGAGAGGTGGAGGCCGACGCGATCGCCGCCGGCGTAGTAGCGCAGCAGATCGTACTTGTGCTCGCCCACGATCATGAGCACGTGACGGACGCCGGCCTGCGCCATGCTCTCCAGGACGTACTGGCTGACGACCTTGGGGCGCCGGTGCACTTCGCCGTTGATCTGATACGGCTGCCAGCCCACCGGGAACAGTTCTTTCGGCCCGGGATAGGGCGCCAGGCGCGTTCCGCGGCCCCCCGCGGGTACGATCCCCATCATTCGCTCGCCGCTCATGCCGTAGTCTCCTCCTGCGGGCCCACGGGCGCGCGCCTCGCGCCGGCCGGCGGCGCCGCGGCGACGCCTGTTTCCGGGCCGGCCGCCTGGCGGCGGGCGCGCACGACATCGTCGTACGCCGCCAGCACCGTCTGCACGTGGTCCCCCATGCGCGGCGGGACACCTGCCGCGGAGGACAGGTGCGCGATCAAGTCCGGATGGTCCACCACCCGGAGGATCCGCTCGCGCAGCGCGCCGGCATCGCCCGGCGGAAACAGCAGGCCGTTGCGACCGTCCTGCACGTACTCCGCGATCGCGCCGTGGGCGGCGCCGATGATCGGGATCCCGGCCGCCTGGGCCTCCAGGCCGACGAGACCCAGGGTCTCGGTCATGATCGACGGGAACACCGCCACGTCGATGGCGTCGAGGTGCCGGATCAGATCCCGCCGCGTGTAGCGCCCCGCGAAGACGACGCCGGGATGATGGCCGCTCAAGGCCGCGAGGTGGGCGCGGTCTTCCGGGGCGACGGCGCCGTAGAACGTGAACTGCGCGCGCTCCGCCGGGACTCCGCGGGCCGCCTCGGCGAGCACGTGGGCTCCCTTCCAGGGCGTCACCCGTCCCAGGAACCCGAAGCGGATCGGGTACCGTTCGAACGTGCGGAGGCGCCGCCGCGCCAACTCCACGGTCTCGAGTGAGAGCGGCAGCACGTGAATGCGGTCCTCCGGATAGCCGTGGCGGACATACATCGCCTTGGCGGATCGCGAGACCGTAAAGAGCCGGTCGGCGGCCAGCAGCGTCTCGCGCATCCGGGTCTCCCGTTTTGCGTACGCGGCGATGATGCGCGGGTCCGGGACCCGGTCAGGCGCCGGCGGATTGACGACGATGAATTGCGAGCCGCTTCCGCCGCCCCGGCGCCGGTACAACGCCCGGGCCCACCGCACGCCCTCGCGTACGCCCCGGGGGAGCGACTCGTCCGCCCACCGGGCGAAGCGGCGCCCCGCGGGAGCGGGGTGCGCGGCGCAATACGTCGCGCAGTTCCGCCCGCCGCCGGATCCGGAGCACGGGGTGAGCCCCGGTCGCACGAGGAGAAACTGCCGGCAAAACGGCCAGAAGTCATGCATCGTGACCACAACCGGGAGACCGGCCTCTTGGGCGGTTTGGACGAGGCTCGCCGGGATTCCCGACAGATCGTGGACGTGGAGCACGGCGGGCCGCACCCGCCGCAGCGCCTCGGCCAGGAGCTGGTCGACCTCCGTCCAGGCGACGTCCGCGCGCAGGCGTTCCTCTTCGGTGCGCCCGGCCGCGGGGACCGCCACGACGCCCGTGAGCGTGTGACCCCGCCGGGACCAGCGCAGCCGGGGACGCCGCCAGGCGGGGTGCGGACTCACGTGCAGGTGTGCGATCTCGTGGCCCGCGCGGCCGAGTACCGCCGCGAGGTCCCGGACGTAGGTCGCGACGCCGGTCAGCGCCTTGTGCGGATCTTCGCGTGTGACCAACAGGATGCGCATGCTACTCGGACGGCTGGTTCCATGCCGGGCGCGCTTCGGCCGCGTGGGCGGCGCCCGCGCGCACCAGGGCCGCGGCCGCGGTCGCGGGATGGACGAGCAGCGCGCGCGCCAGGTTGGAGACCACGAGCGGGCGCCGCCCCGCGGCGTTCTGCAGCGCGGCCGCCGCGACCCAGAGCGCGCTCCAGGCATGGCGCCTGCGCCGCGCCACCTCCGGCGGCAGGTTCGGCATCTCAAACAGCCGTGCCAGCACGTCCGTGAGGAACCCGATCGCACGATCGCTCCGGGCGGCCGGTTGCGGCTGACGCTCCCCGGCGCGGGAGAGCGGCAGGGCGCGCTCGGCGAGGTCCAGGTAGAAGCTCGGGCGAACCAGGACGCGCGGGTGGGCCCGGATGCCGTCCAGCAGCAACGCGAGCCCGTCGGACCACTGGTCTTGCTGAATGCACCGGGCCGCGACCGAGATCGACAAGTGCCCGTACGCCCGGGCGCGGACGGCGCCGCTCTGGAGCGCCCGCGGGAGCCGGGGATCGGCAAACGCCCGGTCGAGGACGATCCGGCCCTCTCGTACGAGGCGGGCGAAGTTGCGCGTCAGGTTGTGCCCATGGATGCGGTAGCGGACCAGCGCTTCGGACACGCAGCAGAACCGCTCCCCGGACAGCGCCACGCGGAGAAGGAGGTCCCAGTCGGGGCACGTTCGCAGGGCCGTGTCGAAGATGCCGGCGCGGTCGAAGCAGGCGCGCCGGAGCGTGATCATCGATTGCCCGATGAAGAGTCCGCACAGCAGCGGCTCCAGGACGTCGCCGCGCGGCGGCGGCACGAATGCCCCCCCGAGCGGAGCTCCCGCTTCGTCGACCGCCGCGTATCCGTGGTAGACGGCGCCGACGCCACGGTCGTGTTCGAACGCGCGCATCACGCGTTCGAGACGCCGCGGGACCCACACGTCGTCCGCGTCGAGGAACGTCACGTAGGCGCCCCGGGCGCGACGGAGTCCCGCGTTGAGCGCGGCGGCGACGCCGCCGTTGGCCTGGCTGAGGAGCGTGACCCGGGGGGCGAACCTGAGGACGCGCTCCCGCGTGTCGTCCGTCGACCCGTCGTCGACGACGATCATCTCGAAGTCCTGGTATGTTTGCGCCACGATGCTGGTGAGCGTCTCCTCCACGAAGCGCCCGGCGTTGTACGCCGCGGTGATCACGCTGACGGCCGGCGCAGCCATCAGCAGCGCTCCGTGGTCCAGAGGCGGACGGGCCGCCACGAGGATGGGATGGACATCCAACGCCCAGTTCCCGCGCGCGCGAGCGCGGCCGTCACCGTCAGCGGATCCGTGACAAACGCCCGCCCCAGGGTCGCGGCAGCCACGGCGTATCGATGCGCGAGCGCCTGGACGACCGAGATGGTGATCCACAGGGCGCTCCAGGCCGGGCGCCGCTGCCGCGCCAGCTCCGTGGGAAGGCCGGACGATTGGAACAGGCCCTCGAGCACGTTCGTCAGCAGCGCCGCCGCCTGATCCGCGTGCCGCGCCAGCCCCGGCCACGTCTGGTCCGCCAGCGGCAACGTCCGGAGCGCCAGGTCCAGATACGAGCTGGGTCGTGACAGCATGCGCGGATCCAGCCGCGCCGCCTCGAGAAAGAGCGCGACGCCGTCCGCCCAGAGGCCGGCCCGGAGACACCGTCCCGCCTGGAAGACGGCATGCGTCTTGTACGCCGCGGTGCGGAAGCGCCGGGTCCGGAGGCGCGCGGGCAGCCGGGGATCAGCAAACGCCCGGTCCAGAATGACCCGGCCGAACGCGGCGGCGCGGACCAGATCCCGCGTCGTGTTCGTGCGATGCGCGCGGCACCGCACGAGAATCTCCGGGACGCACCGGACCGGAAGGCCCGCCAGCGCGATGCGGAGGAAGAGATCCCAATCCTCGCCGAGCCTGAGCTCCGGGTCGAACCCGCCGACGCGGTCGAGACACGCCCGCGGGATCATGACCATGGGCGGCCCGAAAAAGCACCCCAGGAGGAGCGGTTCCAGCACGTCGCCGTCGTGCGCGGGGAGGACCGGCTGCCCCACGACGGCGCCGTCCTCGTCCATGGCTACGTACCCGTGGTACGCGGCGCCGGCCCCGGGGTGGCGTTCCAACGCGTCGACGAGGCGCGCCACCTTGTTCGGGAGCCAGATGTCATCGGCATCGAGAAACGCGAGATACGTGCCGTGGCTGTGCCGGATGCCGGTGTTCCTGGCGACGGCCGCGCCGGCGTTGGCCTGGGGAATGAGCGTGACGCGCGCGCCGAAGGCGGCGACACGCGCGCGCGTGTCGTCGGTCGACTCATCGTCGACGACGATGACCTCCAGGTTGGAGTAGCTCTGCCCCAGGACGCTCTGCAGCGCCTCTTCGATGAACGCCCCGGCGTTGTATGCGGGGATCACGACGCTGACGAGCGCCCCGGTCACGGCGAGTACCCCTCGGCCGCGGCGACGACGTCCGGGTCGCCGGTCGTCGCAACGTCCCAGGCATGCGCGACATGGATCACGCCGCTCGTGCGAAGCGCGCTCAGCGGCGCCGGGGCGCCCGCGCCCAGGGGCCCCTCCATGACGCGAAACGTGCCGACGATCTGCCAGTCCAGGAGGTCGCCGTACGCGTGGTTGCCGATCACGCTGCACCACGTCTGGTACACCCGGGGCAGCAACGGGAGGTCGTGGATCCGGCACGACACCACCGTCGGCCGGTCGATGACGGGCGGCACCTGGCCGTCCACCGCCATGGAGCAAATGATCAGGCTGCCGGGGCGCCCGTCGGTGATCCCGAACGCGAAGGCCGGCTGCACGATGGGCCGCGACGGCCGCACGGCGATGCGGATCTCGATGGTATCGCCGGTCCGAAACGCCGCGCATTCCGCTCCCGACGCGTCGTGAAACGAGACGCGCTCGACCGCGAGCCCCCGGCCCCGCGGCGCCCCCGGGGAACTCCACCGCTCCTGCTGGCGCGCGTCGATCCAATCGACGTACGATTGGAGGACCTCGCGGATCGCGCCGTCCCGCTCGATCTGCCCGTCGAGCAGAAAGATGCCGCGCCGGCAGATGGCCTCCACGGCGGTGAGGTTGTGCGAGACGAAGAGGAGCGTTCGCCCCTCGGCGACGAGGCGCATCATCCGCTCGACGCACTTCGCCTGGAAGCCCGCGTCGCCGACGGCGAGGGCTTCGTCCACGACGAAGATGTCGGGGTCCAGGTGGCTGGCGATCGAGAACCCCAACCGAAGCTGCATCCCGGAGGAGTACCGCTTCACCGTCCGGTCGAGGACGTCGCCGAGCTCGGCGAAGTCCACGATCTCGTCGAACCGGCGGCTGATCTCCTGCCGTGACATGCCCATGATGCGGCCGTACAGCCAGATGTTCTCGCGCCCGGTCAGCTCCGGGTGGATGCCCGATCCGACCTCGATCAGCGCGCCGATGCGGCCGCGCACGCGGATGCGCCCCCGCGTCGGGAACGAGATCCTGGTCAAGAGCTTGAGGGCCGTGGTCTTGCCGGCGCCGTTGGGTCCGACGATGGCGAACGCCTCGCCTTCCTTCACGTCAAAGGAGACATCGCGCAGCGCGAACGGGCCGCCGGGATCCCCCTTCCGGCGCATGAACCGCGCTGCGACGGAGCGGCCGAGGCGGCTGAGGTCGCCCCGCAGGGATGGATAGCCCCACCCGGCGCCCGGGTATTTCTTGCTGACGCCCTCGAATCGAATCGCCCAGCTCATCGGTTACACCACATCGGCGAATCCGGGTTCCATGCGTTTGAACAACCAGTAGCCGAACCACGCCACGAGGCATGACACGGCGGTGCTGAGCCCCAGGAGACCCAGGTCCGGCAGGCGCCCCTCCGCGAGCGCGCGGCGAAAGCCGTCGAGCACCCCGGCCGCGGGGTTGAGCAGGACGTACGCGCCGCGCCACTCCGCGTGCACGGCGCTCAGCGGGTACGCGACGGGACTGCCGAACATCCACAGCTGCAGCACCACGGGAAGGACGAACCGGAAATCTCGATAATACACGTTCAGCGCTCCGAGGATCAACGAGACCCCGGTCGTGAGCACCGCGAGGACCAGCCACAACGGGACCGCCATGAGCAGGTTCCACGACAGATGGCCCCCGAGCAGCGGTTCCAGGACGAGCAGCAGGACGAAGCCGACGGCGAAGTCGAGTCCCGCGCTCAGCACCGCGCCGATCACGGGGGCCTCGCGGGGGAAGTAGACCTTGCGCAGCAGCGCGCTGTCCATGAGCAGCGCCTGCGCGCCGAACGTGACGGCCGTCTGCACGAAAAACCAGGGGACCAGGGCGGCGAGCGCAAACGCGGGGTACGAGGTGGCTCCGCCGGAGATGTTGCCCATGCGGCCGAAGACGACCATGAAGATGCCGAGAAAGATCAGGGGCTGAAGCACCGCCCACAAGACCCCGAGGACGGCCTGCTTGTACTTGACGCGAATATTGCGCTCCGCGAACGCCAGGACGACCTCGCGAAACGCCCACAGCTCGCGCGCGCGGTCACGGGGACGCGTGTAGTTGGTCGACTCGATGACGAGCTCGATTGCGGTGGCGGTCATGCGTGTGGGATCACTCCTCCTGTGCCATCATATCGTGCGCTGCGCGGTCAGAGGCGCGCCGTCCCGGATCGTTGGACCACTTGCGGTTTGTCCGTTCGATATGCGCGCCACCATCACGCTCCGCGGTCCCGCCCGGCGGGATCAGGAACGCGGATCGGACGCGGCCCGCGGCAAGGCCGACAGCCGGCGGTCGCCGGACGGCGCCCACAACTCACGCCGGGAGCGGGCGGCCGGGCGCGGCGGGGCGGAGACCTGCCGCCTCACGACGAGGCGCTTCCACGGGTTGTCGGCGGTCCGGCCCCCGAGCAGCGCCGTCGCCCGAACCGGGACGAGCGCCCGGCTCCCGATGCGGCCCCGTGCCGCCTGCGCCGCCGGTTGCGGAAGGAGGATGCGCGACAGCGAGCCGATGACGGCCGCCAGAACGAAGAACGGCCCTCCCGTGTGCGTGGCCGAGACCGACGCCGCGAAGAGGCTGTAGACGGCGTATCCCAGGATCACGAGCATGCCTCCCTGGACGAGGCCGGCGGCCTGGGCGTCCGTGGTCGCTCGCGCCATGGTCCGCATCACCCGGAACAACCTGGCGCCGAAGAGGAGAAAGATCGCCAGCCCGACGAGCCCCGTATAGAACAGCTGGATGACGTACTCGCTGTCGATGAAGCCCAGCGGGACGCTGCCCATCCCAAGCCCCAGCAACGGCGACGCGCCGAGCGCCCACATCGTGTAGTAGAGCGGTGCCTGGGCTCGGTAGAAGATCGATGTCGGCGCGGTCGACGTCTGGTTGAGCGTGCTCAGGTCGGGCGAGAACACGTTGCCGAGGGTGAGGATCCGGTGGGCCACCCCTTCGGGGTACACGAGGAACGCCAGCGCGCCGAGCGCCGGCACGGCGAAGAGGATCCACCGCTGTTCCCGGAAGCCGACGTACAGCAGGATGATCAACGTCGCGGCGATGTAGTTGCGGCCGAGCGCGAGCGGCAACGTGGCCACGCCGAACAGCACGATCAGCGTGAGGGCGAAACGCGCGCGCGGGGTGGCGGCGCTCCGCATCAGCCCGAGCGCGAGCCCGACGGTCACCATCGACGCCATGCCGGGCTCGTGGACGGGCGCGCCCTCGGGGCCCAGCGCGATCGCCTGGTTGGTGTGAAACTGCCAGGCCGAATAGAGGCTGAGCGCGATCATGGAGCCGAGGAGGACGTACGTGATCCGGCTGGCGTCGGCCAGGGACTCCACGGTATCCGCGACGATGAAGAAGAGCACGACGAACTCGATCCGCTTGAGGACGTGGAGCGGCGAGCTGTCGTACTTGCTCACGGCCGCGAGGTGCACGGTCCCGAGCGCGGCGCCCCAGATCGTGGCCGCGATGCTGACGAGGACGTAGGCCAGGAGGATGCGGTCGAACGGCGTCTTGCGGCGGGTCTTGGCGACGCACAGGTGCGCCAGCCATCCGACGGTCAGCGGCACCATCATCAGGTCCTCGATGCGCACCGCGACGCCGTGGAGCGGGAGTTCCGGCGACAACGTCATGGCCGGGACGATGAGGTACAGCGCGATCTTCGGGTTGAAGAGCGTCACGACCGCCACGCCCGCCGCCACGAGTCCGAGCAGCGCGCGCGACCCCGGGAGGACGATGCTGCCGAAGGCCACGGCGGCACCGAGCCCCAGGGCGAGCAGCAGCGTCGCCCGCGCGGCCGAAGCGTGTCCCTTCATCGCAGTCTCTGAGCAGGCTCCGCGCGGCCCGGTGATCCCCCGACGTCCGGCCGGCCCGTCATCAGAGCCGGACCACGTGCGACGCCCGGTAGTCGTGCAGCCGGTTGCGCGTGTCGATGATCAGCGGAGCGCGCGCGACGATGCGATCGTAGTCGATCGCGGTGTGATCCGTCGTGAGGATGACGCAGTCGACATCCGCGAGGACCTGGTCGGTGAGCGGCTGCGACCGGATCGTCCCCGGGTTGGCCAGCGCGATCTCGGGCACGTGCGGATCGTGATATGACACCGACGCGCCGCGCTTGTGGAGCAGCCCCAAGACCTTGAGCGCGGGCGACATCCGAACATCCGGAATGTCGCGCTTGTAGGCCACGCCGAGCAGCAGCACCCTGGACCCCCACAACGTCTTGCCCCGTGCCTCCAGCGCCCCCGTCGTCCGCGAGACGACGTAGTACGGCATGCTGTCGTTGACCGTGGCGGCGAGCTCGATGAACCGGGCGTGGAAGTCGTACTCGCGGGCCTTCGCCGACAGGTAGTACGGATCGACGGGAATGCAGTGTCCGCCCACGCCGGGCCCGGGATAGAACGGCATGAAGCCGTACGGCTTCGTCGCCGCGGTTTCGATGATCTCCCACACGTCGAGCGACATGCGATCGCAGAGCAGGGTCAGTTCGTTCACGAGCGCGATGTTGACGTTGCGGAACACGTTCTCGTAGACCTTGACCATCTCGGCGACCGTGGGGGAGGACACGGGCACGACCGTGTTCGCGATCTGCTCGTAAAAGGTCCGCGCGACCTGCGTCGACGCCGGCGTCATGCCGCCCACCACTTTGGGAATCGAGCGCAGGCTGTACCGCCGGTTGCCGGGATCGATCCGCTCGGGCGAAAACGCCAGCGCGAAGTCCGCTCCGGCCTGGAGGCCGCTCGTCTCCAGGATCGGCTTCACGACCTCGACGGTCGTGCCCGGATACGTGGTGCTCTCCAGGACGACGAGCGTGTCGCGCCGGATCGCCGGCACGCATGCCTGGGCGGCCGCGATCACGTGGGAGAGGTCCGGCTCCTTGCTCTTGGTGAGCGGCGTCGGCACGCAGATGATGATGACGTCCGCGTCCCGGAGCGCGCCGTAGTCCGTCGTCGCGCGGAACCGTCCGGCGGCGACGACGCGATCCAGCGCGTCGTCGGTGACGTCGCCGATATAGGACCGGCAGCCGTTGACCATCGCGGCTTTGTCCTCGTCGATCTCGATGCCCACGACGGGGAACCCGATCTCGGCGGTCTCGACCGCGAGGGCGAGGCCGACGTACCCCAGGCCGATCACCCCGACGCGCGCGGCGCGCGTGCGAATCTTCGATTCCAGCCCCGTTGCGGGCTCCTGCGTTGTTACCGCATCCACGAAACGTGTTACCTCCGCGTGAGATTCACCAGCGACGGTGCATTGGGGGCCGGCTGCGCCAGCGCCCGGTCCGCGATGCCGCCCGAGTGGAACCACAGCCACAACCCGACCGTGAGCCCGCCCGCGACGACGAGCAGCGCGAGGCTCGTGGTGGCGGCCGCCGGCGCGATCCTGGCCACGGCACGGTTGCGGTAGAAGTACTCCTGGTAGTAATAGCTGTCGACCAGGTCCGGCCGCACCTTGCTCAGGACCGAACCGATGACCGGCGTGCCGAGCCGGTCGAACTGCAGCTTGACCTGCTCCTCGATGCCCCGCGGGGCGCGGCTGCCGTCCAGGACGATCAGCGCGCCGGACGCCAGCGGGGCCAGCGCGTACACGTCCGCGAACGCGCCGGCGGACGACGTGTCGACGAGGATCACGTCGGCGCGCTGGCGCAGGTCCGCCAGCACCGATGCCATGGCCGCGGACCCGAGCTGCATGCCCATGTCCGGCGTGCGCTCCGCGCCGCTCGTGACCAGCCACAGGTTCGGCTTCACCGGCATGAGGATCTCCGGGAGCGTGGCGGTCCCGGCCAGGACCTCGGCGACGCCTTTCTCGTTGGCGACGTTGAACAGGGCGTGCTGCACCGGCTCCCGGAGGGCGGCGTCGACGACCACCGTGCGCTGGCCCGCCGCGGCGAACGCCTGCGCGAGGTTGGAGACGACCGTCGACGTTCCCGAGCGCGGCTGCGGGCTCGTCACGGCGATCACGACGCCGCCGCCGTCGCCCGGCTCGCGCGCCAGGAGGTTGACGGTCAGCAGGCGGTACGCCTCGTCGAACGGCGGGTTGTGCCGGGGGATGGCGACGAGCGCCGGCACCCCGAGCAGACGCTCCGCCATCTCCGGCGTCTTGATGCTCGTATCCACATATTCCAGGAAGAACGCGAGCCCGATCCCGCCGAGCAGCCCGAGCACGCCCGCGAGCGTGAGCTTGAACGGCTTGCCGGAGAACGGCGAGGCGAATGCGCTGCTGGCGTGATCCAGGACCGTCAGGGCCCCGAGACTCTGCATCTCCTGCTCGCGGACGCGGGCTTGGGCGAGCTGGCCTTCCAGGTTGGCGACCTGGGTCGTGAGGATCTCCGCCGTGCGGTTCAGCCGCGCCGCGTCGAGTTGGGTCTGCGCGACCGTCGGCAGATGCTGCGTCGCCGCGGTGATCGCCTGCTGGATCGCCTGCCTGCGCGCCTCGAGCGCGATCTGGTCGGTCTGCGCGGCGATCCGGTTCATGGCGAGCGCCTCGTACATCGGGGTATGCTGCCCCTGGCTCGTGGCCGCGATCTTCTGCAGCTCCGTGTTGAGGCGCCCTTTGACCGCGTCGATTTGCGCCTTGAGGGCGACGACCGCGGGGTAGGCGTCCGTGTGTACCGCCAGCTGGGCGGCGAGCTGGACCTCGAGCTGCACGAGCTCGGCGCGGAGCTGCTGGGTGACCGCGTTGTCCTGGAGCTGCGCGGGGGCGGCCCCGGCCGCCTGCATCTGCGAGGTGTACGACGCGATCTTCGCGTTGGCTTCCTGGAGCGCGAAGTCGTTTTGCTGGGCCTCGGCCTGGAGCGCGCCGATCTCGGCGCTCTGGCCGGACGCGAGCGCCACCCCGTTCTTCTGCTGGTAGGCGAGCAGGGCGTCCTCCGCCGCGCGGAGGTTGGTCTGCGCGTCCGCGAGCTGCTTCTCGATGAACTCGCGGCCGAGCGTGGATTCGCGGCGCTGGACATCCCGGCTGAACGCCGCGGCGTTGTCGACGATGGCGTTTGCGAGCATCACGGCCGCGGCCGGCGTCGGTCCCTTGGCGGTGACGCGAAGCATATCACCGCTCGGGTCCTGCTGCACGGCGATGCGGGTGGCGAGGTCCTCGGGGGTGAGGGCGAGCTGGAGCTGCTGGATGGCCCGCGTCGCCACGTCCCGGCTGCGCACGAGATTGATCGCGAGCTGCATGAGCTGGTCGGACGTGGGCATGGGACCGGAGCCCACGTTCGCGATGAAGAGGAACTGGGACGTGGCGGGCACCGACATCGTCGCGACGGCCGCGTAATCATCGCCGCCGGGGCGCGCGCCGACGAGTCCGACGCCGATCGCCGCGGCCATGGCCACCACGATGACCACCCAGCGCTGCCGGAGCACCCGATAATATCGCCAGAATTCCATGTGTCTAACCCTCCTCGATCATTTCGCCACGGCCCACCGACCGCGCCGCGGGTCCTCGCGGCGCTCGGGCTCGTCTCAGTGCATGAACCACACGAGCCAGCCCAGGCCTCCCAGCGTGTTGAGGAACGAGTCCCAGATCGGATGCTGTCCCCGCTCCGGCACGTAGACGATGTCCCCCGCCTGCAGCTCGACGTTCTGCGTCATGTCGCCCTTCGTGTAGAACTTGGTCAGGTCGACCTGGGTCACCGTCGGCTTGTTGGGCGCCGCCGCGGTGTTCGCCTGGACGGTGTGCCGGATGATGCCGACGTTCTTGAGCTGTGCGCCCTGCGCCGAGCCGCCGGCCGCGGAGAGCAGGTCGACCAGACGGTCACCGGGGTTGATCACGTACGCGCCCGGCCGCGCTACCGCCCCCATGAGGAGCACGCGATCGCGGCCCTGGGGCACCATGATGACGTCGCCCGGCTGCACCTGCGCGTTCGCCTGGGTATTCCCGTCGACGAGCAGGCTCTGGAGGTCGATGGGAATCGTCTGGGACTTGCGCATGATGAAGGCGTGCGTCAACTCCGCGCTCGGGGTCGGACCGCCGGCCGCGGCGATCGCGCCGGCAATCGTGAGGCCTTCCTGCATCTGGTAGGCGCCGGGCCGCCCCACCTGGCCCAGCACGTACACGAACTGCTGGCGCGTTGCGGTCTGGGAAATCGTGATCGCGACCTGCGGCTCACGGATGTACGTCTTGAGCGCCTGGGTCACGCGGTCCGTGAGTTGCGGCAGGGTCGCGCCGGCCGCGGGGATCCGGCCGACGAGCGGCATTTGGATCGCGCCGTCCGGGCTCACGGTGACGGCGCCCGTGACCTCCGGCTCCCCCACGACCGAGATTTGGAGGACGTCGCCGGGCTGCACCGTGTACGGCTGGTCGCTCTGGCCGGCCTGCGCGCCCGGGCCGACGGGCGCCTGCGTCGACGACCCAGGGGCCGACGGCGGCACGGCCTGATCGGCGGGCGGAGGCGCGCCCGGCTGCTGTCCGGCCGGAGGCGTCCCCGGCTGCTGTCCGGATGGGGACGCGCCGACCTGCGGCGGCGGTCCCATGTAGACCGGCGCCGTTGCCGCGGGGCCCGCGGCCGCAAGCATCACCGCAAGCGCCAGTCCCGGCGCGGCGTACCTCCGCAGTCGTTGCAGCACGTGCCTCATGATCACTCGCCTCCGCTGTCGAGATCCGAAGCCTCGGGTTTCTGCTCGTCCAAGATCCACCACAGCTCGCGGCTGCCCGAGGACGTGGGCGCGAGATACAGACCCTGCACCCGCCAGATCGACGATTGATACGCGAATGCCGAACCGATCGGCCATTGCGGATGCTGAGATCCGCCGTGCTTCTCGTTCAGCTTGACGTGTCGCTCCGCCATCGTCCCCTCCGTTCTGCGTGTCGCAGACGCGCCTGATCGCGTGCCGAGCCGCACCGGGGCGCGGCCGCCTACGTGATCAACCGGTTCTTCAGCACGTACACGACCGCTTGCGTGCGGTTGCGGGCGCCGATCTTGCGGAAGATGGAGCGGATGTGGCTCTTCACCGTTGTGGTGCTGACGAAGATCTTGTTCGCGATCTCGCGGTCCGTCGCGCCCTTGGTCATCTCGAGCAGGATCTCGAACTCGCGGGTCGTGAGGCCGCCGAGATGCGTCCCGTCGGTCTTGGTCTGTTCGCGCGCCAGCGTGCGGAATCGCTCGACGAGCTGGCGGGTGACGTGCGGGTGGATCAGGGTGCGCCCGTTGCACACGCCCTCCACCGCCCGCGCGAGATTTTCCGGCGTGATGTCCTTGAGCACGTAGCCCGTGGCGCCGGCTTCGAGCGTCCGGAACGGCTTCTCGTCGTCCGCGCCCTCTGCCAGCACGATGATCTCGGACTTGGGGTGCCGCGCTTTGATGAGTTTGATCGCCTCGATGCTGTCCAGTCCGGGCATGTCCTGGTCGAGCAGGATGACGTCGGGCTGGAGCGTCGCGGCGAGCTCGGTGGCTTCTTCGGCGCTCGAGGCTTCCCCGACGAATTCAATGGTGCTGCGCTTTTCCAAGAAACTCTTGATGCCCTGACGCATCAAGGTGGTGTCGTCTACGACAAGCACGCGCACTTTCGATGCCGTCCGACTGGTCTCCACTGGGAACCATCCTTTGTCCCGTGTATTGTCTCAGGGAGATTTGCTTCTAATGGAGGAGGCATTGGCGGACCCCTACCGCCGCACCCACGTTCTGTTGGAGAGTCCTGGTAGGTTTTTTGGAGGAAGCGTCCCACATTTGGATGCGAACGTACGTTGCCATGACTGAACACGCGACCGTCTTTTGAACGGGAAGCACGGGCGTGACGTATGAGATCATGAGGTGGATCGATTTATTTTGTGTTGTTAAACAATTGTCGATGCATCCGTTCTCCGCGCGGTGAGCGTCGTGCCGTGCTATAATGTGTCGGCCGAAAGTCGATGTTCACCCTCGGTGATGGGAGGACGTCGTACCGGCATCGCCATCATTTGATGACGAAGTCCACGTATCGCCTGCGGGATATCCTCTCATCGCCAACGCCTGCGCGCTGTGGCCGAACGGTCATTCTTCTGATGCACAACAGGAGCACGCTCGTTCCCGGGCGTGAGCGCTTGTCCCCGGAAAAGCTCATCATCCTGGTCACCACGTTGCCAAAAAGGGGTATGTCATAATGGGGCTGATAATGGGACGCAACGTCACACGATCTACCCGCGGTCATCGATCGGGGGACCGGCCGGAAGGTGGCGGTCGGGCCGACGCCTCGTCGAGCACCGAGGAGCGCTTGCTCCGCGTTGCGTTCGAGATCCACAACGGCCCGGCCCAGTGTCTGGCGACGGCGCTCGCGCTGCTGCGCGCCCTCGATCGCCGCCTGCCGCCGGAGATGACCGACGCGCGCGAATCGCTGCGGGCGACCACCGGCAGCACCGAGACCGCATTGGAATCGACCCGCCGGGCGATCGGCATGCTCCGGTCCTCGGGTGCGGACGATGCGCAGGCGTCGCTGGCGTCCCACCTGCGGGACGCGCTCGACGAGGTTCGCCCGCACACGCGGGCGGCGCTGTCCCTCGACGTGCCGCCGCTGGACGACCTGCCGAGCGCGATCGTGACGGGCCTCGCCGAGGTGGGGCGCGAGGCGCTCGTGAACGCCGCGCGGCATGCGGCGGCACGACACATCGCCGTGCGGGTGCAGCGCACCCGTCACGCCATCGTGCTGGAGGTCAAGGACGACGGTGATGGGTTCGAGGGCGGCCGTCCCGGCGGGTTTGGGCTCGCGCTGATGCACGACCAGGTGCGCCTGCTGGGCGGCACGCTGCACATTCGGAAGGGTCCGGGCGAGGGCACGCTGGTCAGGGCGAGCATTCCGCTGCCGGAGCGGCTCGGCGCGCCGGGACGCCGGATGCGGCGCGCCGCCTCCGCGTGAGCTCTTCTCCCGAAACGGGGGCCATTGCATGACGATTCGTCTCTTGATCGTGGACGATCAGAGCTTGACCCGCGTCGGCCTGCGGGTCGTACTCCAGGACGCCGCGGACATCGAGGTGGTCGGCGAAGCGGAGAGCGGCCCGGAAGCCGTCCGGCTGACGGCGCAACTCAAGCCGAACGTGGTGCTCATGGATCTCAAGATGCCGGGCGGCGACGGCATCGAGGCGACGCGCGCGATCAAACAGGAGTGCCCGGCGACGCAGGTCCTGATCCTGACCGTCTACAGCGAGCCGGGATTGTTCCGCAAGGCGATCGCCGCGGGCGCGGTCGGCTACGTGCTGAAGGACATCTCGCCGGAGAACATGATCCGTGCGATTCGGGCGGTGCATCAGGGACGCACGATGATCAACACCAATATCGCCCGGCAGCTGCTCGAGGACCTCGCGAGCAACGGCTTCGGCACCGAACCGGTCAGGAGGGGGCTCCACGGCCTGACCGACCGCGACCTCGAAGTCCTGGTCGAGGTCGCCCGCGGCCTCGCGGACAAGGAGATTGCCGCCAAGCTCTTCCTGTCGGAGTCGACGGTGAAGAGCCACCTTCGGTCCATCTACCGCCGGCTGGGCCTGCGAAACCGCGCCCATGCGGCGGCATGGGCGATCGAAAAGAACCTCCTCCAGCCTCAGACCACGTGGCCGCGGCCGGACGCCGCGGACAGCCCCGATCCGCTTGCTGCGCCAAAGGAGGCCCCGTCGAGGGGCAACGCCACCGGCACCGGCCCGGGCGCCAAGCCCGGTCGCGCGTCTTCCCCCACGGATTAGGACCGGGGGCAGGGCGGCTGCGCCCGGCGGTCATGACTCAGGCCCCGCGCTACGGATGGCTCGACGGACGCATCGTTGACTGGGCCGACGCCTGCCTGCACGTGGACACCCAGTGTGTGCTCGGCGGCCTCAACGCGTACGAGGTGGTCGGCGCATTCCGGTCGCGGGCGGGGGACAACCTGTACTTCTTTCGCCTGCACGAACACCTCCAGCGCCTGCGGCTGTCGGCCAAGGTCATGCGGCTCGCCGTGCCCTACTCGGACGAGGAGCTCGGCGCCGCCGCCCGGCGGCTCGTCGCCATGAACGGGTTTCGCGAGGATGCGGGCGTGCGGATCGTCGCGTACTTCGGCGCGGGGCCCGTCTTCAGCTATCGCCCCGAGGAGATCACGACGGGAGTCTTCATGGTCGCCAAGGCCGCCACCGCCGGCCGCCGCCCCGGAGGGCTCCATGTGTGCACGTCGGGATGGCAGCGCTTGCCCGACATCGCGGCGCCCCCGCGGGTCAAGGCGGGCGCGAACTATCACAACGTACGGCTCGCCCAGATCCAAGCCAAGGTGGACGGGTACGACGACGCGATCCTCACCAGCGTCGCGGGCAACGTGTGCGAGTTACCTCTTGCCAACGTCTTTTTGGTGCGGTCGGGCGTGGTGGTGACGCCCGACGTGGCGAGCGGGATCCTCGAGGGCATCACACGGCAGGCGATCCTCGACCTGGGCCGCGAGATGGGCATCACGATGGTGGAGCGGCCGGTCGACCGGTCCGAGCTCTATGCGGCGGACGAGGTCTTTGCCACGACGACGCTTGTGGGCGTCACGCCGATCGTGTCGGTCGACCGGTATCCGGTGGGGCCCGGCGCGCCCGGTCCGTTGACCGTGCGGCTCGGGAAGGCGCTGGACGACGCCGTTCGCAACCCGGCCCACACCCGCTGGGCGACCCCCGTCTACGACGCCGGGGACGTTTCGTGACACGAGGACCGCGGCCGTCCGTGCCTCGGGGGCGGCGCGTTCGGGGCCCGCGGCGGCGGGTCATTGGGCAGCGTCACGCTGCACGACACGGAGGTGCTCGGTGTGTCAGTTGACCGCGCGGATCCGGCGCGCGTAACGGGGTCGTCATCGACACACGAGGCGCCGCGCGCCGTGCGGCGGGCGGCCCCGGGCCCCGTGTCGGCGGTGCTCGCGGACAGGGTGACGGAGTTGTGGGTGGCGCTGCGCGGTTACCGCATGCAGTTCGGCAGGTTCCCCAATCTGTTTCAGCCGAGGACCTTTACGGAGAAGGTCCTGTACCGGATGATATTCGACCGGCGGCCGATTCTCACCATGCTGTCCGACAAGTACGCCGTCCGCGAGTATGTGCGCGATGCGGTCGGTGGGGCTGTGCTGCCTCGACTCTACTGGACCACGACGGCGCCGGAAGACATCCCCTTCGATGCGCTGCCGGATACCTTCGTGGTGAAGGCGTCACACGGCTCCCACTGGGTGCGGGTCGTGCTCGACAAAGCCGAGGTGGACCGGGACGAGTTGATCGGCACGTGCCGCTCGTGGCTCGGGGAAAATTACTATTTCCATTTTCGGGAGCCCATGTACCGGCCGATCGAGCCGCGCGTGCTCATCGAGGAGCTCATCAGCGACGGCACCGGACCGACGCCGACCGATTACAAATGCTTTGTATTCGACGGGACCGTTCGCATGATCCAGGTCGTGCAGGGATATTTGACCGGCGCGCGGATGAGCTTCTACGATCCGTCCTGGCACAAGCTTCCGGTGGCCTCGGCACGATACCAGCCCCTGGAGCGCGACGCGCCGCCTCCCGCACATCTCGACGAGCTGATCGCCTGCGCCGAGACCCTGGCCCGGCCGCTCGACTTTCTCCGGGTCGACATGTACGACAGCGGGACCCAAGTGTACTTCGGAGAAACCGCCGTGACGCCCGGTGCGGGCCGCTTCTACTTCGACTCGTACGAGTTCGATCGGTACCTGGGTGGTTTGTGGCGGATATCGACCGCGGCGCCGGCAGGGAAGTAGGACGCTCTACGCCCGGCTACGCCGGGTCAAACGTGGGCATACGTATAGGACGCGGGGCTTCCGAACGGGCAAACCCGCCGTGAGGCGGGGACGCAAAGCCGCGGGACTTCCACCGAAGTCGGCCGGGCCGCCGAAGAGCCGGAACCAGCCCCGAATGG
>JAJPJL010000137.1 GCA_021324255.1 Bacillota bacterium | reverse complement strand
GCCGCGGCGGTGATCCGGACGATCCAGGAGGAGGACCTCGTCGCCAACGCGGCCGCGATGGGCGAGTATTTGATGGGCGGCCTGCGGGCGCTGGCCCGGACGCAGCCGGCGATCCGCGAAGTCCGGGGGCGGGGCCTGATGGTGGCCGCGGAGCTCGGCATCCCCTCCGACGGGGTGGTGGCGGCGTGCGCCGCGAACGGCCTGCTCGTCAACGCCGTGCGCCCCACGGCGGTCCGCTTCGTGCCCCCGCTCATCGTCACACGGCAGGACATCGACGAGGGGCTCGGCATCTTCGGCCGCGTCCTCGCGGAGCAGGCACGGGTGGCGGGCGCGGCCGCCGGGAACCCGGCCGGGAGGTGACGGCGATGGCGCAGCCGAGCCACGTGGCCCTCGCGTACAGCGGCGGGCTCGACACGTCCGTGATCATTCCCTGGCTGAAGGAGCACTACGGCGGGTGCCGCGTGACCGCGGTCGTCGCGGACGTCGGCCAGGGTGACGACTTCGACGAGGTGCGCGCCAAGGCCCGGGCGAGCGGCGCGGACGCCGTGCACGTCGTGGACGTCCGGCGCCAGTTCGTGACCGACTACATCTACCCGGCGCTGCGGGCGGGCGCCGTCTACGAAGGGCGGTACCTGCTCGGGACGTCGCTTGCGCGCCCGCTGATCGCGCGGGTGCAGGTGGAGGTGGCGCTCGCGGAGGGCTGCGACGCCCTGGCCCACGGGTGCACCGGCAAAGGCAACGACCAAGTCCGCTTCGAGCTGGCGTACCAGGCCCTGGCGCCGCATCTCGCCGTCATCGCGCCGTGGCGCGAGTGGACGCTCGGTTCCCGCGAGGAGGAAATCGACTACGCCCGGGCCCACGGCGTGCCGGTGCCCGTGACGCGGGAGAAGCCCTACAGCATGGATCAGAACCTGTGGCATCTCAGCTTCGAGAGCGGCGTCCTCGAGGACCCGTGGGCGGAGCCGCCGGCGGACATGTTCCGCCTGACGGTCGATCCGGCCGCCGCGCCCGATGCGCCGGAGTACGTCGAGATCGGGTTCGAGCGCGGGGCGCCCGTCGCGCTCGACGGCAGGCCGCTCGACCCCGTGACGCTGGTGGAGGCGCTGAACCGGCGGGCGGGGGCGCACGGCGTCGGCCGCGCCGACCTCGTGGAGAACCGCCTCGTGGGCATGAAGAGCCGCGGCGTCTACGAGACGCCCGGCGGGACCGTGTTGATGGAGGCGCACCACCACCTGGAGACGATCACGCTCGACCGGGACACGCAGCACTACAAGGCGCTCGTCGCCCCACGGTACGCCGAGCTCGTCTACAACGGGCTGTGGTATTCGCCGCTGCGCCGGGCGCTGGACGCGTTTACCGCGGTGACGCAGGAGACCGTGACGGGGACCGTGCGCGTGAAGCTGTTCAAGGGCGCGTGCGTCGTGGTGGGGCGCGCGGCCGCGCAGTCGCTCTACAGCCACGACCTGGCGACGTTCGGGCGGGGCGAAGGGTACGATCACAAGGATGCCGCCGGCTTCATCCGGCTGTTCGGCCTGCCGGCCAAGGTGTTTGCCGCGAGCCATCCGGACTTGACGCGCGACGGGCCGGCCCTCCCGGTCGAGACGCCCGCGGGCCGGCGCGGCCCCGGCGCGCCGCGGCGCTAGCGAGGCGACGTGGCCGAGCCGACACGGCGGCAGCCGGACGATCCCGCGAGCGCGCGTCTCTGGGGCGGCCGGTTTCGCGGCGACCTCGATCCCACCATCGCCGCGTTTACGACCTCGCTGCCGTTCGACCGGCGGCTGTACCGCGCCGACATCCTGGGCAGCATCGCGCACGCCACGATGCTCGGCCGGTGCGGGATCGTCCCCGCGGACGACGCGGCGGCGATGGTCCGAGGGCTGCGCGAGATTCTCTCCGAGATCGACGCCGGCCTGCTGGCCATCGAGGGCGCCGAGGACATCCACACGTTCGTCGAAGCGACGCTGCGACGGCGGATCGGCGACGCCGCGTCGCGGCTCCACACGGCGCGGTCCCGCAACGACCAGGTCGCCACGGATCTCAGGTATTACCTCAAGACGGAAATCGTCAAGGTCGTGGGCCGCGTCGTGGCGCTGGAACAGGTGTTGCTGGCGCTGGCGGAGGGGCATCCGTCGGTCATCGTTCCCGGGTATACGCATCTGCAGCGCGCCCAGCCCGTGCTCCTCGCGCACCACCTGCTGGCCTACCTGTGGATGCTGCACCGCGACGCCGGGCGCCTCCGGGACGTGTTCGCCCGCACGGACGCGCTACCGCTCGGGGCGGCGGCGCTGGCCGGCACCTCGTACCCGATCGATCGCGAGCTCGTCGCCTCGCTGCTCGGGTTTGCGGGCGTCATCCCCAACAGCCTGGACGCGGTCGCGGACCGCGACTTCGCGGTCGAGTTCACCGCGGCGGTCGCGGTGTTGATGGCGCACCTCTCGCGTCTCGCCGCCGAGATCGTCCTCTGGTCGACGACGGAGTTCGGGTTCGTGGACCTCGCGGACTCGATCAGCACGGGGAGTTCGATCATGCCGCAAAAGAAGAACCCGGACGCCGCCGAGCTCATCCGCGGCAAGGCGTCCCGCGTCACCGGGGACCTCGTGACGCTCCTGTCGATGCTGCGCGGCCTGCCGCTCGCCTACAACAGCGACATGCAGGAGGACAAAGAGGCGGTGTTCGACGCCGTGGATACGGCGCACGCCAGCCTCCAGGCCATGGGCCTCGTGCTGCACGGCATCCGGTTCAACGGCGAGCGGATCGCGGCGCACCTGCGCGGCGGCCTCATGGGCGCCACCGAGCTGGCCGACGCGCTCGCCACCCGCGGGATGCCGTTTCGCGAAGCGCACGAGCTGGTCGGCAGGATCGTGCTGTACGCGCAGGATCGCGGGCGGGAACTGTGGGAGCTCACGCCCGACGAGTACCGGCAGTTCAACGCGCTGCTCGCCGACGGCGCGGAGCTGGCCACGCCGGCGGGCGCGGTCGCGAACAAGCGCTCCGCCGGGGGGACGGCACCGGCCCGCGTCGCGGAGCAGCTGAGCGCGGCGCGTACGGCCGTCACCGAGACGCTGTCCTGGCTGGCCGCCCTGCCGGCGCCGCCGGTCGAGCGCGAGACGGCGGCGGCCGAGCCCGGCCCCGCGCCGGGGCGATGAGCTGATGGCGCGCCCCCGAGCCGCCCCGGGGCCCGCCGGCGGACGCGACTCCACGCGGGCCGAGCGCGAGCGCCGGATCCGCGACATCCTCGCCCAACGTCCCGTGGAAACCCAGGAGGAGCTGGTCGATCTGCTCCGGCGCCAGGGGCTCGCGGTCACGCAGGCCACGGTGTCCCGCGACATCAAGCGGATGGGCCTGGTGAAGGTGCCGTGGACCGACGGCCGGTCGCACTACGTCGCGCCCGAGAAACCCTCGCCCGCCGACGTGCTGCGCCGCCTGCAGCACGCGGTGACGGAGTACGTCCTGTCCGCCGACACGGGCGAAGAGCTGGTGGTCGTCCACACGCTCACCGGCCGCGCGAACGCGGTCGCCGCGGCGATCGACGAGATGCAGTGGGACGACGTCGTCGGCACCGTGGCCGGCGACGATACGATTCTCGTGGTGCCACGCCGCCGGGCGATGCGCGATCGCGTGCTCCGCCGTCTGCGGGACCTCATGGACGGGCGGATGCCCGGGTAGCCCGGGCGGTCGAGGGCGCCGTCCGGCGCCGCGATGTGCGCTGCGCACACGGGCGGCGGGCGGTGTGGAAGGTGTCCTCTCGCCGTGAGCCGAACCTCCCCGCGATGTCATCGCTCGGTGTCGCTCGCTGAGGCGCACGGCCAATGGATGTGTGGGTCACCAACCTGCAGCACAAGATCACCGTCGAGCCGAACTTCATCCGGGAGATTGTCTGCGAGGTGTTGCGCCTCGAGGGACGCCGCGATGTCCCCGACGTGAGCGTGGCGCTCGTCGATGACGCGTACATCCGCGTGCTGAACCGCGAGTACCGCGGCGTCGATCAGGCGACCGACGTGCTGGCTTTTCCCATGGAGCCGGAGCGCGACGACTCCGCGGAGCCCGCGCTCGGGGACGTCGTCATCTCCGTCGAGCGCGCCCGCGAGCAGGCGCGGCAGTTCCGGCATCCGCTGCGCCGCGAGCTGGCGCTCCTCGCCATCCACGGGGTGCTGCACTTGCTGGGGTACGAGGACGAGACCGAGGCCGGCGCGTCGGCCATGTGGTCCAGGCAAAAGTCGCTGCTCGAACACCTCCTCGGCACCTCCGCGCGCGACGCCCGCTGACGTGGGCTCGCACGCGCGGCGGCCGCGGTCCTTTACCGCATCCGTGACCTTCGCCTGGCACGGCCTGCGCGCGGCCGCGCGCGCGGAGCCCCACATGCGGGCGCATCTCATGGTGGCGATCCTGGCGCTCGGCGCGGGGGTCGCGGCCGGCGCGACCGGCGTCGAGCTGGCCGTGTTCGCGCTCGCCATCGGGCTCGTGCTTTCGGCCGAGCTCCTCAATACCGCGATCGAACGGCTCGTGGACACGGTCTCGGCGGACGTGAGCCCCGCGGCGGCGGCGATCAAGAACGCCGCCGCCGCCTCGGTGCTGGTCGCGGCCGTCATGGCCGCATCCGCGGGGGCGCTGGTGCTGGGGCGTCACGTGGGGATGCGGGCGGCCGTGATCGATCGCGGGATCGCCGCGCTCGTCGCCTTAGGGTGCCTGACGGTGCTCGCGGCCGGCGCGGTGCGGAGCGGCGGCGCCACGCGCGGTCCGGGGGCGCCGTAGGGCCTCCGGGGGTCTAGGGGCTCATCGCCGCCCGGGGCCCGGCTCCCTGGGTATGGTATAAATAACACGAAGGCCGATGGCGGACGCATTGTTGGTCGAGCCGGCGCGCGGCGCGCGCCCCACGCGGGAAGGGTAGGACGTTCCTGTGACGCGGTCGCCGTCCGCCTTGTGGGTTGCAGTGCTTGCGTTGCTCATCCTCTTCGGCGCGTTTTTCAGCGCGTCCGAGACCGCGCTCTTTGCTTCGAACCGCATGACGCTCCGGCGCCTCCGCGACCGCGGCGACCGTCGGGCCGGCGTGGCGCACCGCCTGCTCGAAGCCCCGGCGGATCTGTTGACGACGCTGCTCGTCGGCAACACGATCGCGGACGTGGGCGCCTCGGTGCTGGCGACGTCGATCGCCATTTCGCTCGCGGGCCGGCACGGCGAGTGGATCGCCTTTGTCGGCGTGACGCTGCTCGTGCTCGTCGTGTCCGAGATCGGGCCCAAGACCCTCGCCGCGCGCCACGCCGACCGTCTGGCGCTCTGGGTGGCGGAGCCGGTGCGCACCATCGGCCGCGTGCTGGCCCCGTTGAACCGCGTCCTCTCCCTGGCGGCGACGGTGCTGATCCGGCCGTTCGGCGCGCCCATCACCAGCCGGCCTCCGCTCGTGACCGAGGAGCAGCTGCGGTTTCTGGTGCAAGTCGGGGAGGAGGAGGGCGTGATCGAGGAACGGGAGCGCGAGATGATCCACTCCATCTTCGAGTTCGGCGACACCGTCGTGCGCGAGGTGATGCGGCCCCGGATCGACATCGTCGGCGTCCCGGCGTCCGCCACGATCGATCAGGCGCTCGTGCTCATGATCGAGCACGGGCACTCGCGGCTTCCGGTCTACGAAGGCAATACGGACCATATCACCGGCGTCGTGTACGTGCGGGACCTCCTCGTCCCCCTGCGCGAGGGGAAGCACGACCGGCCGGTGCTGGACGTGTTGCGCCCGGCGTTCTTCGTGCCGGAAACGAAGAAGGTGGACGAGCTGTTCCGGGAAATGCAGCGGAAAAAGGTCTCCATGGCGATCGTGCTCGACGAGTACGGCGGGACGGCCGGGTTGCTGACGATGGAGGACCTCGTCGAGGAGATCGTGGGCGAGATCCAGGACGAATACGACCTGGAGGAAAAACCGATCCACCTCGTGGACGACCGCACGGCCGTCGTCAGCGGACGCACGCACATCCACGAGGTGAACGAGGCGCTGGGGCTGGCGTTGCCGGACGAGAACGTCGACGTGGATACCGTCGCCGGGCTGATCTACGAGCTGCTCGGACGCGTCCCGCAGCAGGGCGAGATCCTCACGGCCGGCGGCGCCGAGCTTCGCGTGGAACGGACCCTGGGGCAGCGCATCACCAAGGTGCGCATCACGCTTCCGTCCCCCGCACCGCAGCAGCAGCCCGCCGCACCGTAGCGCACCACCGCCCCTAGAGAATCAGGTGGACGTCGCCGAACTCGTGCCAGAGGTAGGCGCCGTCGAGCGCGGCGCGGTACGCCGCTTCGAGATGGGCGCGGTCGGCGAAGGCCTCGAGCATGGCGAGGTGGGACGCCCGCGGCTCGTGAAAGCCCGTCAGGAGGGCGTCGACGGCTCGCACGCCGCGCGCCGGGGTCACCACGAGGTCGGTCCACCCCGCGGCCGCGATCACCTCGCCGGACGGGGCGAGGGCGCTCTCCAGCGCGCGCACCACGGTAGTGCCGACGGCGACAACGCGCCGCCCGCGCCGCCGCGCGGCCGCCACGGCGCGCGCCGTCTCCGGGGGCACCGAGTACCATTCCTCGATGGGCGGCTCGTCGCGCTCGGGACTGGCCACGCCGGCGTGCAGCGTGATGCGCGCGAGGCCGATGCCCCGCTGCGCGGCGCCGGCGAGCACCTCGTGCGTGAACGGGCGGCCGGCGGAGGGCATCTCCGCGGATCCGGGATTCCGCGCGTAGACCGTTTGGTACATCTCGAGCGGCCACCGTCCGCGAACATACGGGTAGGCGATCGGCCGGCCGTGGCTCCGCAGGTACTCGAGCCACGGCGCCCGCAGGTCCAGCCGGGCGATCCAGAGCCGCGTGGATCCCGGATACGGCACCAGCAGGCGCGCCTGCGCCCCGCCCGGCAAGTCCAGCGTCTCGCCGGAGCCAGCGCGGATGGCGCGCGGCTCCACGACCCACAACCCCGCCGCGAGGCGCGTGGAGAGGTGGAGCGCGACCGGGTCGCCGTTGGCCCGCCGCGCCGCGAGCGCCGCCGGGATCGTCGCCGAGTCGTTGACGACGAGCAGGTCGCCGGGCGCGAGGTACCGCGGCAGGTCGGCAAACGCGGCATGGGCCACGGCGCCGTCACGGCGGCGTGTCACGAGCAGCCGGACCCCGTCGCGCCGCAGGCCGCGGGCTTCAGGCGGCTCCTGCGCCTCCAGCGCCGGCGGGAGGGCGAAGTCGAACGCGGGCGCCGCTGCCCCGCGGGCCGGCGCGCCGCCGGCTTCGAGGAGCGCCGCGGTCGGGGCGCTCATGAGGCGACCCGTCCGATCTCGCGTTCGACGCACCGGGCGACAAAGCGCCCGAACGGCGCGGCCCCGCGCTCGACGAGCGTGACAAACGCGGGCGCCACGGCGGCGGGTGCGGGGAGGTGCGAGAGGTCCACGCCCGGCTCGGCTTCCCGGTGCATCTGCGTGTTCATGTCGCCGGGGTCGACGACGTACACGCGGACGCCGCTGCCGTCGAGCTCGGCGGCGAGGACCCGGGAGAGGTGCTCCAGCGCCGCCTTGCTCGCGCCGTAGCCGCCCCACCCGGGGTACGCTTCGACGCCCGCGTCCGACGTCACGTTGACGATGATCCCCGACCGGCGGGCCCGCATCGGCGGCAGCACGAGCCGCGCGAGCGCGTGCGGGGCGAGCACGTTGACGCGCAAGATGCTCCACAACGCCGAGGGGCTGAGATCGGCGAGCGGCGGCATCGGGCTCGGCCCCAGCGCCGATGCGTTGTTGACCAGGATGTCGATCTGTCCGAAGCGGCGCAGGCCTTCCCGCACCAGCCGCTCGGCGTGGTCGGGGTCGCCCACGTCGCCCGGGATCGCGAGCAGGCCCTCCGGCGGCGCCGCGCCGGCCGCGTCCCGGCGAATCATCTCGGCCGCCCGGGCGAGCGCATCGCGGTCGCGCGCGGTGACGATGAGCCGCGCGCCTCGCTTCGCAAACGCCCGCGCGACTTCGAAGCCGAGCCCGCGCGACGTGCCGGTGATGAGCGCAACAGAGTCTCTGAGTTCCATCGGTGGCGCCTCCATATGCGGGTGTCACCAGGAAGTATGAGCCTGGGAGGCGCCCCGCCGCATCCGGCGATGGGCGGGGCGGCGCGCGTGCCGGCCGGCGGGGACAGGGGCTGGCCGCGCGGACAGGTGCGGGCGTGCGGTTAGAGAAGCCCGCGGCGCGCCGCTTCCGCGACCGCCTGGGCCCGGGTCTCCGCGCCGAGCTTGTTGAGGATCGACCCCACGTGGAACTTCACCGTGCGCTCGGTGATCGTCAAGCGTCTGGCGATCTGCTTGCTCGACAGTCCGTCGGCGACGAGCCGCAGCACGGTCCGCTCGCGCGGCGTCAGCGACGTGCGCCGTCCCGGGGCGCGCACCTGCCCGAGGACCTGTTCCGCGACGCGCGGGGCGAGGTGTGAGCCGCCGGCCGCGACGGCCCGGATCGCCGCCGTGATCTCCCGGCCGGTGGCCCCTTTGAGGAGGTAGCCGCGGGCGCCCGCGCGGACGGCCCCCAGCACACGCTCTTCCGTATCGTACGCGGTCAACACGATCACGCGCGCGTCCGGCGCCTCGGCGGCGATCCGGGGAATCGCGTCGACGCCGTTCATGTCGGGCAGCTCGAGGTCCAGGAGCACCACATCGGGGTGGATGCGGCCGGCCGCGGCGATCGCGTCCGCCGCCGAACCCGCGTCCCCGGCGACCTCGATGTCCGGATCGTCCTCCAGGATCGCCTCGATCCCCTCCCGGACCACCGGGTGGTCGTCCACCAGCAGGACGCGGATCATCGCCGGGAGCCCTCCAGCGGGACGGACACGCTGACCCAGGTGCCGCGGCCGGGCGCGCTGCGAATGCGGAGGGTTCCCCGCAGCAGCTCCACGCGCTCCCGCATGCCGACCAGGCCCACGCGTCCCGGCGCCGTGCGCTCGGGCGCGAACCCGCGGCCATTGTCGCGGATGGTGAGGCGTGCGCGGCGCCCTCGCACGGCCAACGTCACGGTCGCATCGCTCGCGTGGGCGTGTCGCCCCACGTTGGTGAGCGCCTCCCGCGCGATCTGGAACAGCTCGGATTCCACGCCGGCGGGCAGCGGCGGCGCCGGGGCGACGCGGACGTGGATGCGCACGCCGGAATCGGCGCTCAGGGCTCGCGCCAACGCCGTCAGGGCTTCCGGGAGCGGGCGCCCGGCCGGGAGGGGGCCGCGCAACTCGAGCATGGACCGTCGGGCCTCGCCGAGGCTCTGTCGCGTGATCTCGAGCGCGCGCTGGATCCGCTCCCCGGCACGCTCGGGGTTGCGGGCGAGGTGCCGCGCCCCCGCTTCCAGGTGCAGGGCGATCGCGGTGAGCGCCTGGGCGAGGGTGTCGTGGATCTCGCGGGCCAGACGCGCGCGTTCCTCCGCGCGGGCCAGCCGGGTCATGCTTTCCGCGAGCCGCGCGCGCTCGATCGCGATGCCGACTTGATACGCGATCGTCGCGAGCACGCGCAGCTCGTCGGCCGTCAGTTGGCGCCAGGCCGGCCCGGTGACGTTCATGACGCCGAGCGGCGTGGTCTGGAAGTAGAGCGGGATGCTCGCGTGGTAGGCTAGCCCGTGCGTCAGCTCCGTGGCGCGCTGCCGCACCGCCGGCCGCAGCCGGCTGCACTCCATCACGTCGATGTTCTTCGGCGTGAGGTCGCCGGCCCGGAACTCATCGAGACACCAGCAGGACCGGCCGGTCATGCGGACGGGCTCCCGCAGGAACGGCGGCAAGTTGCGGGCCGCGGCGTTGTAGAAACGCTGGGTCTCCGGATCGCGGAGCCAGACCCACCCCGTTTCCAGGCCCAGCAGTTCGGCCACCATGCCGAGTGTCTGCTCCAGCGCCTGCTGGACGTCCGGGGCGCTGTTCAGCGCCTCCGCGATCGCGGCGAGAATGCGGAGATCGCGGGTATGCCGGGCGCGCAGGGCCGCGGGGACCTGGCCCGCCGGTACTGCCGGCCGGCCCGCGTCACCACGAGCCGCGCGCGCTCGTTCCGTTGCTCGCTTCGTCGCCACGGGATCGTCCCGCCACCACAGTACGCCGCGGCCGCAGGCCGCGACACGGATGTCTCGACCGGTCTCCGCCTGTCCATTGGGACAGGGGTCCGGATCCGAGACGGTCCGCGCGGGGGGCCACCGACCGGTTCGCGCCGCCGCCCGGCCGTTCCCGCTCCACATGCCCGCGCGCGTCCCAGCAATCGGCGGCAAGGAGCCGGCGGGGTGCGGGAGGTGCGTGGTCGCGCACCGAACCTGCCCCGGTCCGATACGCGCCGCCCACGCCACGGTGGAGGGAGGAAAGGCCTGTGTGGCACAATATCTTCGTTCCCGAGCTCTCGATTGCCGAAAAAGTGATCCGGCCCGTTCTCGTCTACCTCTTTCTTGTGATCGTAGTCCGGCTCGCCGGGCGCCGGCAACTCGCGCAGCTCAATTCCTTCGACCTCGTGGTGCTGATGATGCTTGCAAACACGGTACAGAACGCGACGATCGGCAACGACAACTCCATGGTCGGCGGCCTCATCGGGGTGAGCGCGCTCCTGCTCGTGAACGCCCTCGTCGTCCGTTTCCTGTACCGCCGCCCCCAGATCGACCGCCTCCTGGAGGGCGGGCCCGTCACGTTGATCAAGGACGGCGAGGTCGTGCGGGACAACCTGGACCGCGAAGCGATTACCGAGGAAGAGTTGATGGAGGCGGTGAGAAAGCAGGGGCTCGCGGCTCTGGGGCAGGTGGCGGAAGCGGTGCTGGAGACGGGGGGTGTCATCAGCGTGGTCCCGCGCACCACGCTCGACGACCGCTTTCACCACCTCGACGGCCGGCTGAACGCGATCGAGACGCGCCTCGGGGACATCCTGCGGCAGCTGCGGCTGCAAGATGCGCAACCGCAGTAGGCGCACCGGACGCCTCGCCTCGCCGGGGCCCCGCCCGCCGGCGGCGAACGCCGTGCCGCCGTCGCTGCGGCGGATCGCCCGGGCGGCGGTCACCGCGCGGCGGCGCGCCTACGCGCCGTACTCCGGATTCGCCGTCGGGGCCGCCGTGTTGACGGCCGGCGGCGCCGTCTACACGGGCGCGAACGTCGAGAATGGATCCTACGGCCTGACGCTGTGCGCCGAGCGCGTCGCGATGCTCACGGCGGTCGCGGCCGGCCACCGCCGGCTCCGGACGGTGGCGGTCGCGGGACCGGCCGGCATCAGTCCGTGCGGGGCGTGCCGCCAGGTCATGGACGAGTTTGGCGTCGAGACCGTGCTGCTGGTGTCGCCGGGCACGCGCCCGACTGTCCGGACGCTTCGCGAGCTCCTTCCGCATCCGTTCGCGCTGCGCGCGAGCTCCGCGAGTCCGCGCGGTGCGACCGCACCGGCCGCCGTTCGACGCGACGGCGCCGAATCGCCGATGCGGCGGGCGTCACGGCGGCGGCGGCCGTCGCGAGGTGGGCGGCGTGCCGGTCTATAAGGCCGAAGGCATCGTGCTGCGGCGGCAGGTCATCGGCGAGGCCGACCGGACCATCACGCTCTTGACCCGGGAGTACGGCCGCCTTCGAGCGGTGGCCCGCGGTACGCGGCGCATCACCAGCCGGCTCGCCGGGCGCGTCGAGCCGTTTACCCACGGCGGCTTCCTGCTGGCCCGCGGCCGCTCCTTGGACGTGATCGCGCAGGTCGAAGTGCTCCGCACCTTTCCGGGCATCCACACGGATCTCCTGAGAGGCGCGTACGCCGGCTATGTGGCCGAGGTGGTGGACCGCCTGCTTCCGGAACGAGACCGCCACGAGGAGGCGTTTACGATCGTCCTGCGGACGCTCGATGTGCTGGAGGACGCGTCCGAGGACGCGGCCGAGATGGCCGCGCTCTGGTGCGGGCTGCGGCTCGCTTCCGAGCTCGGCTACCGGCCCGAGGTGGACGCGTGCGTCGGATGCGGGCGCGCGCTGCCCCGGGGGGCGAGCGGGCCCGCGGCGGCGTGGGGGTTCGCCGCGGACGCGGGAGGCGCCGTGTGCCCGGCGTGCCTCGCCGGCCACGCGGAGGCGATGCGCACCGTCCCCGGGGTGTTCGCGACGTGCGGCTATCTGCTTCGCGCAGCTCCGGAGCATGCCGTGCGCCTTCGCACGCCGCCCGGGCAGCGGCGCGACCTCGCCCGGCTGGTGCAGGCGCATCTCGAACATCAACTCGACGCCAAGCTGCGATCCCCGGCGGTCATCGGGCGTTTGCGCGCCGCGGGCGCATCGACGTCGACCTCGCGCGGCGCGGGGCCGGACGCCGGTCCCACGCGCTGATCCGCGTCTCACCGGCCCCCGCGCGCAAGACACACCGCGGCGGCCCGGCCGGGCGTCTCGGCCTCTCCCGCACCGGGCATCTCCCATGGGGAATAACGCCGAGGGGCCGGTCCCGCCGCGCGACGAATCTTGCGCGCTCGTCCGAGCCGCACACGACGGGATGGCCCGCGCGCTTCGCGTCTGGGTCCTCCGGACAGGGGAGGACGGAGGACGGCCGGCTGCGGTATCGCCGCACCGGCGCGCGTGATAAGATAAGGCGCGGAGGTGGTCCCATGGAGATCGACCTGGAACGAGTCCAGCGGGCGCTCGCCCTCTTTGGGTCCGCGATGGAGGAAGCGCAGCGCATCGTGCGGCGCGGTCCCTCCGGCGCGGTGCGGATCCACACGGACGATCGGGTCATCGAGCTCCCGCTCACGTGGGCAGCCGCCGGGCTCGCCGCCTTCGCCCTCGCCACCATGTTGACGTCGCTGCCGGTGCGGCGCGAGCGCGAGGAGGAACCGCTCGGGATCGGTTAGCGGCCTCGGCTGGTCTGCTTCGTTCCCCCGGATGGCCGGCGTAGAGTCAGGAGGATCTCCATGACCTTTCAGGACCTCGTGCTCGGCCTGGAACGTTACTGGGCCGCGCGGGGATGCGTGATCGCGCAGCCGTACGACCTCGAGGTCGGGGCGGGTACGATGCATCCCGCGACGTTTCTGCGGGCGCTCGGCCCGGAGCCGTGGCGGGTCGCGTACGTGCAGCCGAGCCGCCGCCCCGCCGACGGGCGCTACGGACAGAACCCCAACCGGCTCTACCAGCATCATCAGTATCAGGTCATTCTCAAACCGTCTCCCGACGACGTCCAGGATGCCTACCTCCGGAGTCTCCGCGCGCTGGGGATCGAGCTGCGAGACCACGATCTCCGGTTTCTCGAGGACGATTGGGCGGATCAGACGCTCGGGGCGTCGGGCGTCGGCTGGCAGGTGTTTCTCGACGGGCAGGAGATCAGCCAGTTCACGTACTTTCAGCAGGCGGGCGGTCTGGAGCTGCCGGCGATACCCGTGGAGCTGACGTACGGATTGGAGCGGATCGCGCAGTTTGTGCTGCGCAAGGACAACGTCTTCGACCTCGAGTGGGCGCCCGGCATCACGTACGGCGAAATCCGGCGCGAGGATGAGTTCGAGCATTCCACGTTCGCGTTCGAGACGGCGGACGTGGACATGCTGCGCCATACCTTCGCCGCGGCCGAGGCGGAAGCCGGCCGGCTGCTGGACGCGGGGTTGACCGTGCCGGCGTACGAGCACGTGCTGCGGTGCTCCCACACCTTCAACCTCCTCGATGCGCGGGGAGCGGTCGGGGTCGCGGAGCGCGCGAGCCTGATGGCGCGCTGCCGCGTGCTGGCGCGACGGTGCGCCGAGCAGTACCTCAAGCATCGCGAAGAACTCGGCTGGCCGCTGCTGCGGGGGCGCCCCGATGCCGCGTAGGCCGGGGCCGGCCGCCGGCCGCCGCCGGAGCCCCCGGGCCGGGGCGCGTCTCGTGTTCGAGATCGGCACGGAGGAGCTGCCGCCGCAGGCCGCGTGGGACGGCGCCCGCCAGTTGGCCGAGCAGGCGCCTCGCGCCCTGGAGTCGGCGCGCATCGCGGTGAGGCGGGTGACGTCTTTCTCGACGCCCCGCCGGCTCGTGTTGATCGCCGACGACGTGCAGCCTCGGCAGCGCGACCTCGTCCGCGAGGTCCGCGGGCCGGCCGTCAGGGTCGCGTATGACGCGCACGGCCGGCCCACGGCCGCGGCGGAGGGGTTTGCCAGAGGTCAGGGCGTGCCGGTGAGCGCGCTCGAACGCCGCGTCACGCCGCAAGGAGAGTACGTGTACGCGGTGCGGCGCGAGCCGGGCGCGGCCGCGGCGGAGGTCCTCCGGACGCTGTTGCCGGAGCTCGCCGCCGGCCTGACATTTCCGAAGGCGATGCGGTGGGGGACGGGGACGGTCCGGTTTGCCCGTCCGGTGCGGTGGCTCGTGGCGTTACTCGGCAGCCGGGTGATTGCCTGTGAGTTCGCCGGCGTCGCGGCGGGTCGCAGGACGTACGGCCACCGGATCCTCCATCCGGCGGCGGTGCCGGTGCCGCGCGCCGGATCGTACGAGGCCGTGCTCAAGCGGAGCTTTGTGCTGCTGGATCCCGAGGAGCGGCGGCGGCGCGTCGCGGACGCGGCGCGGAAGGCGGCCGGCGAAATCGGCGGGCGGGTGGTCCTGGACGCCGACCTGCTGGACGAGACCGTGCAGCTCGTGGAGTGGCCCGAGGCGTTTGTCGGCCGGTTTGCCGACGAGTTTCTGGCGCTGCCGCGCGAGGTGCTCATCACCGTGATGCAGCACCACCAGAAGTACTTTGCGGTGGAGGACGCCGGGGGCGCGCTGCTGCCGGCGTTTGTGGGCGTGCGGAACGGCGACCGCCGCGGGCTGGCGATCGTGCGCGAGGGCAACGAGTGGGTCCTGCGCGCGCGGCTGGCCGACGGCCGTTTCTTCTTCGAGGAGGACCGCAAGCGGCGCCTCGCGGACCGCGTCCAGGGTCTTCAGGACCTCGTGTTTCTCGACCGGCTCGGCACGATGGCCGACAAGACGGTCCGCCTGGAGCGCTTGGCCGGGGTGCTCGCCCGGCTGCTCCACCTGGCGCCGTCCCAGAGCGACCTGCTGCGACGGGCCGCCCATCTCAGCAAGGCCGACCTCATCACGCAGGTGGTACGCGAGCTCCCGGAGCTCCAGGGCGTGATGGGCGGCATCTACGCGCGTCTCGACGGCGAGCCGGCCGCCGTGGCCGACGCGATTCGGGAGCAGTATTTGCCGCGCGGCGCCGTCCTTCCGTCGACGCCGACCGGCGCATACCTCGCCCTCGCGGACAAGGCCGACACGCTGTTGAGCGCCCTCGCCGCGGGGATGGCCCCGAGCGGCTCGCAGGACCCGTACGGCCTCCGGCGCGCCGCGGCCGGGATCGTGGCGATCATCCTCCGCCGGGGCATGCGCCTGAGCCTCGCGGACCTGGCGCGCGGGGCCGGGGCGGCCGCTGGCCCGGACGGCGCCCGCGTGCTCGAGGAGTGGCAGAGCGCGCTGCGCCAGCGGCTGCGCGCGATGCTGATCGACGAGGGGATCAGCTATGACACCGTCGACGCGGCGCTCGACGCCGGCGCGGATGATCTCGTCGACGCGGCGGCGCGGGCGCGAGCCCTCTGGGAGTTTCGCCGCACGGCGGCGTTCGCCGGCGTCTACACGGCATTTGACCGGGCGGCGCGCATCCTGCCGGACGGTGCGCCCGGCCCGGTGCGCGAAGACCTCTGCGCCGCGCCCGCGGAGCGGGCGCTCCTCCAGTCCCTGCGCGACGCGCAGACCGACGCGCAGGCGTGGGCGGCGCTCGGCGACCCGACGGCCGGGGACGGGACGGCGCCGGGGGCGGACGAGCTGGCGCGGCGCTATCGCGCCGCGCTCGAGCGGCTCGCCGCGCTGGCGGCGCCGGTGGACCGTTTCTTCGAGGACGTGCTCGTGATGGATCCGGACGAGGGGGTCCGCCAAAACCGCCTGGCGCTGCTGGCGGGCGTGGTCGCGCTCGTGCGTCCCATCGCGGACCTCTCGCGCGTCGTCGTTGGAGAAGGAAAGGCGGCGGCGCCGTCTTGAACAGCATGGCAGGATCACGGCGGCGCCCCCCGGCGCCGCCGTCGTAGACCCCGACAAGGCGAGGTGACCCACACATGGTTGTACGCATTCGCGCGAAGTCCCCGGCTCGCCGGGCGACCGCGCCCCGGCGGCGCCCGGCCGCGGCCCCGGCCAAGCGCGCGTCCCGCAAGCGGATCTGGCTCTTCGAGGAAGGCAACGCGACGATGCGCGACCTGCTCGGCGGCAAGGGGGCGGGCCTCGCGGAGATGAGCCGCGTGGGCCTTCCCGTTCCGCCCGGCTTCACGATCACCACCGCGGTGTGCAACGAGTACAACGCCCGCGGCCGGCAGTTCCCGCCGGGGCTCATGGACGAGGTGCGGCGGGCGCTCTGGACGGTCGAGCGCAAGATGGGCAAGAAGTTCGGCGACCCCGCAAACCCGCTGCTCGTCTCGGTCCGCTCGGGCGCCCGCTTCTCGATGCCCGGGATGATGGACACCGTGCTGAATCTCGGCCTGAACGAGGAGACGCTCCGCGGGCTGGCGGCGCTCACGGGAAACGAGCGGTTCGCGCGCGACGCCTACCGCCGGTTCGTCCAGATGTTCGGCAAGATCGTGCTCGGCGTTCCGGGAGAGCGCTTCGAGGCGATCATCGAGGAGCACAAGCGCCGCACGGGGGCGCGCGTCGACACGGACCTGGGGCCGGCGGATCTGAGCGAGATCGCCCGGGCTTTTCAGGACCTGATCCGCCGCGAGCAAGGGGTCGAGTTTCCGGAGGACCCGTGGAGGCAGCTCGAGCTCGCGATCCGCGCGGTGTTCGACTCGTGGATGGGCAAGCGCGCCGTCGACTACCGCAACTTCAACAAGATCCCGCACGATCTCGGCACCGCGGTCAACGTCCAGGCCATGGTCTTCGGCAACATGGGCGACGACAGCGCGACCGGCGTGGCGTTCACGCGCAACCCGTCCACCGGGGAGAAGGTGCTCTACGGCGAGTACCTGCCGAACGCCCAGGGCGAGGACGTGGTGGCCGGCATCCGGACGCCCCACCCGATCACGGAGATGGGCAACGAGATGCCGGGCGTGTACGCGCAGTTTCACAAAGTCGCGAAGATGCTGGAGCAGCACTACAAGGACGTGCAGGATCTCGAGTTCACGGTCGAGCGCGGCAAGTTGTGGATGCTGCAAACGCGCAGCGGGAAGCGCACCGCGCAAGCCGCGGTGAAGATCGCGGTGGACATGGTCCGGGAGAAGCTGATCTCCCGGGAGGAGGCCCTCCTGCGCGTCGAGCCGGATCAGATCTACCAGTTGCTGCTGCCGCGCTTCGATCCCGAGGACAAGACCGCGGCGGAGCGCGAGGGCATGCTGCTGGCCCGAGGTCTCAATGCGTCGCCGGGGGCCGCCACGGGCGTGGCCGTGTTCGACCCGGACACCGCGGTGGAGCTGGGACAGTCCGGCACGGCGGTCATCCTCGTGCGGCCCGAGACCAACCCGGACGACGTGCACGGCATGCTCGTCGCGCGCGGCATCCTCACGGCGCGCGGAGGCGGCACGAGCCACGCCGCGGTGGTGGCCCGCGGCCTCGGCAAGCCCTGCGTGGCCGGCGCCGAAGCCCTTCGCGTCGACCCGCAGCGCCAGCAGTTCAGCGTCGACGGCCGCGTGGTCCATCGCGGCGACCCGATCTCGATCGACGGCACGACCGGGGAGGTGTTCGGCCGCGCCATCCGCACGATCGATCCCGACCTGAGCCGGGATCGAGACCTGCAGACACTGCTCGGGTGGGCGGACCACGTGCGGCGGCTCGGCGTCTGGGCCAACGCGGACTATCCCCGCGACGCGGCCCGCGCCCGGGCGTTCGGCGCGGGCGGCATCGGGCTGTGCCGGACGGAGCACATGTTCTTCGAGGAGGACCGGCTGCCGATCGTTCGGCGCATGATCCTGGCCGAGACCGAGGACGAGCGCGAGCGGGCGCTCGGCGAGCTGTTGCCGATCCAGCGCGGGGATTTCGCCGGCATCCTGCGCGAGATGGCCGGGATGACGGTGGTCATCCGGCTCATCGATCCTCCGCTGCACGAGTTTCTGCCGCCGTACGACGACCTGCTCGTCGAGGTCACGGAGTTGCGGGTGCGGGGCAACAACCCGTCCGAGCTCGCGGAGAAGGAGCGCCTGCTGCGCGAGGTCGCCAAGATGCGCGAGCAAAACCCGATGCTCGGCCTCCGCGGCATCCGCCTGGGGATCATGTTTCCCGGCATCATCGACATGCAGGTGCGGGCCATCCTGGAGGCCGCGTGCCAGCTGGCGAAGGAAGGTGTCCGCACCCATCCGGAGATCATGATCCCGCTGGTCGGGCACGTCAACGAGCTCAAGATCGTGGAGAGCCGCGTGCGGCCGCTCGCGGATCGCATCATGGCGGAGCAGGGCGTGCGGGTCCGCTACAAGTTCGGCACGATGATCGAGGTGCCGCGGGCCTGCGTCGTGGCCGGCGAAATTGCCCAGGTGGCCGAGTTCTTCTCCTTCGGCAGCAACGATCTCACGCAGCTCATCTTCGGCTTCAGCCGCGACGACGCGGAGGGCAAGTTCCTCCTGCAGTACGTGGAGCGGAAGATCCTCCCCGACAATCCGTTCCAGGTGCTGGACCGGAACGGCGTGGGAGCGCTGATCGAGCAGGCGGTGCGGGCGGGCCGCGCGGCGCGGCCGGACATCGAGCTCGGCATCTGCGGCGAGCACGGCGGCGAACCGCAGAGCGTCGAGTTCTGCCACCGCGCCGGGCTGAGCTACGTCAGCTGTTCGCCGTACCGGGTGCCGACGGCGCGCTTGGCCGCGGCGCAGGCGGTGCTCAAGGAGAAGCGCGCGCGCGCCGAACGCGACCGATAGCCGCCGCGGGCCGTCCGGTCGCGCGGGGAGGGTGATGGGCGCGCCCGTGACGCCGCGCGAGATCACCGAGGCGTGGGAGGACCGTGTGCTCTCGCCGCACGGGGCGCGGAGCGCGCGATCGAAAGGGCGGGTGCGGCCCGAGGGCCCCGACGACGTGCGCACCGCGTTCCAGCGCGACCGCGACCGGGTCGTGCACTCGAAGGCGTTTCGCCGGCTGATGCACAAGACCCAGGTGTTCATCGCCCCGGAGGGCGACCATTACCGTACCCGGCTCACGCACACGCTCGAGGTCGCCCAGATCGCCCGCACGATCGCCCGCGCCGTCCGGATCAACGAGGATCTGACCGAGGCCATCGTGCTGGCCCACGACTTGGGCCATCCGCCGTTCGGCCATGCCGGGGAGGAAGCGTTGGACCGGCTGATGGCGGAGCACGGCGGGTTCCGGCACGACCGGCAGAGTCTGCGCATCGTCGAGGTGCTCGAGCGGCGCCGCACGCGCGACGGGATCGACGAGGACGGCCTGAATCTCACGTACGAGGTGCGGGACGGCATCAGGGGGCACTCCAAGGGACGCACGGATCTGGCGGCGTTGCCGGGACTCGACGAGGCCCTCCCCCACGCGGTGCCGGAAACGGTGGAGGGCCAGCTCGCGCGCGTGGCGGATCGGGTCGCCTATATTCACCACGACACGGACGATGCGATCCGCGCCGGCCTCATCGGGGAGCGCGACGTTCCCGCGTCCGTCCGCGAGGTCCTCGGCGAGACGCGCGGCCGGTGGGTTGACACGACGGTGCGCGACATCGTGGCGCACTCCGCCGGCGCGCCGTGCCTGAGGATGAGCGACGCGGTCCGCACCGCGCTCGACGAGCTCAAGGAGTTTCTGTTCACGACGGTCTACTTGGGGCCGGCCGCGAGGGCCGAGGTGGTCGCCGTCGGCCGGCTGCTCGAGACGCTCTTCGGCTACTACGTCGAGCATCCGGAGGAGATCGGTCCCGACGCCCGGCGGCTGCTCGACGACGGGCGCGCGACCATCCACCGGACCGTGTGCGACTTCCTGGCCGGGATGACCGACCGGTTCGCGATCCGGACACAGCAGCGGCTCTTCGTGCCGCGGGCGTGGAGCTTCTAGCGCAGCGTCTTTGATGTATGACGAGGGTAGATGGGCCGGCCGGGTCTGCTCGGAGCGGGCGTTCGACGCCCGCGGTGCGCACGTGTGCCTCTGCATTTTCGCTTGCGCGGCGGACAAAGCGACAACCCAGAATCGGATAGGCGTCGGTCCGCGGAGCGAAGGGCAGATCCGGCCGGCTCGACCCCTTGCCGGGGTTCGGCGATGGCGCACCAGGCCGTCACCCGCCGCCGAGGTACAAGGCGTCCAGGCCCACCAGCTTTTGCGTCACCAGCACCACGACGAACGCCATGCCGATGCTGATCGTGCCGGCGACGGCCGCCGTGGGATCGAACGAGAACCGCAGGTAGTCGAACAGCTGTATGGGCAGCGGCGTCATGCCGACGCCGCTCAGCAGCAACGAGATGTTGAACTCGTCGTAGCTGGCGACGAAGGCGAACACCGCGCCGGAGATGATCCCGCCCTTGATGAGCGGCAGCGTGATCCGCCAGAACGTCCGCAGCGCGCCCGCGCCCAGGTTGCGCGCCGCTTCTTCGAGCGTGCGGTCGAACCGCAGCAGCCCGGCGCTCGTGATGAGAAACACGTACGGTGTGCAGATCAACGTGTGGCCGATCACCAGCCCCACGAACCCGGTGTTGCCCCACCCGACGGCATAGAAGAAGATGAGGAGCGCGATGCCGGTGAGAATCCCCGGCACGGCGAGGGGCGCGACGAAGAGCACCCGGAACGCGTTCCGCCACCGCCCGGAAAACCGCACGATCCACACACTGGCCATGGTGCCCACGACCGTGGAGGCGGCGGTCGCCAGGGCGGCCAGCTTGAGGCTGAACCTGAGCGAGCTCGTGAACGACCGGCTCTCGGCAAACGCCACGAACCAGCGCAGGGACAACCCCTCGGGCGGGAACCGGAGGTAGGCGCCCGAGTTGAGCGCCGCGAGCACCACGATCGCGATCGGGGCGAGCAAAAAGACGTACAGCACGGCCACGGCGACCGCCATCCACCGGCGTTCTCGCGGGCGGATCATCGATCGTCCCCCTGGTCGGGCAGCCGGCCGGCATGCCCCATCGCGCGCACGTACAGGCCGACCACGGCGAGCGTGATCACGAAGAACAGGATCGCAAACGCGCTCCCGCCCGGCCAGTTGAACAGTTCGGTCACCGTGCGCACGACGAGGATCGGCACCGTGAGCACCGTGAAGCCGCCGAGCAGGGACGGAATCACGTACGAGCTGATCGTCAAGACCCACACCAGGACCGTCCCGGCGAGCACGCCCGGCAGGCTCAGCGGAAAAACGACCCGCCGGAACGTCCGCCACGCGCCGGCCCCGAGCGATCGGGCCGCGAACTCGAGCTCCGGGTCGATGGTCTGGATCGTGCCCGCGATCGACAGCACCATGAACGGCACGAAGACGTGCACGAGGCCGATCAGCACCCCGGTGTCGTTGTACATGAGCGGCGCGGCCGGGAGGTGGAGCGCGCGCAGCGTCTGATTGATGAGCCCCGTGTCCTGGAGCAGGATCATCCACCCATACGTGCGGATGAGGACGCCCACGAGCAAGGGGGAGATCACGAGGATCATCAAGAGCCCCCGCAGGCGCCGCGGGGCCCGCGCGAGATGGTAGGCCAGCGGGTAGGAGATCACGAGGCAGATCGCGGTCGTCGCGACGCCGATCCACAGGGTGTGCCAGATGACCCGCCACGTGAACGGGTCGCGGAGCAGCGTCGCGTAGTTGCCGAGCGTGAGGACCCGCGCGTACGGCGCCTGGTGGCTCGGCGTCATCAGGCTGATCAGCGTCAGGTTGAGATACGGCAGCACGAAGAAGACGATCAGGACCGCGAGCGCCGGCACGATCAGCACGTGCCGGCCGGCGTGCCGCGCGAGGCGGCGCTCCGGCGGCGGCCCGGCCCCGACGAGTTCCACGGCTAGGACGTCGCGCGCGGGAGCGCCCACGCCGCGTCGGCATCGAACGCCACGGCCACGGCGTCGCCGGCGCGCTCCACCGCGCTCGGACGCCCCTGCACGCGCAGCACCACGCCGCCGCCTACGTCCACCCGGAAGTCCGCGAGGCTCCCGAGAAACGTGCGTTCCCGGACGGTCCCGCGGAGCACGTTGGCTCCGTTCCGGGGCGCGGCGTCCGGACGCAGCAGGTCCAGCTGCTCGGGGCGCACGCTGAGCAGCGCGTCCGCTCCCTCCCGGAGTGCCGGGTCGCCCCCGGCGGTCACGGGGCCGAGCGCGGTGTCGACGATCACGCGGCCGGCCCCGCGCGCGCGCACGCGCCCGGGGATCAGGTTGGTGAGCCCGATGAATCCCGCGACCGCGGCGGATCGCGGGCGGTGGTAGACGTCCTCGGGACGGCCGTACTGCTGGAGGACGCCGCCCATCAAGATCGCGACGCGGTCGGCCAGCACGAGCGCCTCGGCCTGGTCGTGGGTCACGTACAGCGTCGTGATGTGGAACTCTCGTTGCAGCGACCGGATGTAGAAGCGCATCTCCTCGCGCAGCTTGGCGTCGAGGTTGGCGAGCGGCTCGTCGAGCAGGAGGACGCTGGGGTTGACGACGAGGGCGCGGGCCAGCGCGGTCCGCTGCTGCTGCCCTCCGGAGAGTTGCCGCGGATACCGTCCGCCGAGGCCCCCGAGCTCGACCTTGTCGAGAATGTCGGCGACCCGGCGCCGGATCTCGGCGCGCTCGACCCCGCGCATCTCCAGGCCGAACGCGACGTTCTGCTCCACGGTGAGATGCGGAAACAGGGCGTAGTTCTGAAACACCATGCCGCAGTTGCGCCGCTCCGGCGGCGCATCCGTCAGGTCCCGGTCCGCGAGCCACACCCGTCCGGCCGTCGGCGTCTCGAACCCCGCGACCATCCGGAGGGTGGTCGTCTTGCCGCAGCCCGAGGGACCGAGCAGCGCGACGAGCTCGCCCGACGCGAGCTCCAGGCTCAGGTCGGTGACGGCCGGCGTGTCCCCGAAGCGCTTGGTCAGGTGGTCGAGGACGATCTGCGCCATCGCGGCTGTCGCGTGCTACCTAATGCGTCGTCGGCGGGAGTCCTCGGTCCGCCGGCGGTGCGGACGTTCGACGCCCGCGGCGGGGACGTGTGCCTCCGCCCTTTCGATTGCACGGGGGACAAAGCGACAACCCGGAATCGGGGAGGCGTCGGCCGCGTGCCGGCTCACGCCGTGGGCCCGGCGAAGGGCAGGTCCGGCCGGCTCGCCCCCCTTGCCGGAGTTCGGCAACGACGCATTAGCAGTGGCCGGTGACCGTGTGGTTCCAGGCGTCGGTCATCGCCTCGCGCGCCCCCGAGTTGTTGAGCCAGACGTAGTCCCACCGCGGGATTCTCGTGAGCTGGCTCTGCGTGACGGGGATCAGCTTCGCGAGGTCGGGGCTGATCTGGACGTGGCTGTTCGCGGGCGTCCAGTAGAACTTCTCCGCCCACTTCTGCTGCACGGGCGGGCTGAGCCAGTAGTTGATGAACGCGTACGCGAGGTCCTTGACCTTGCTCCCGGCGGTGACGTTCATGTCCTGCTCGAACATGCCGCAGTATCCTTCCTTGGGGAGCACCCACTCCACGGGGAGGTTCCTGGCTTTGAGGAACGCCCAGTCCGGCGCGTCGATCAGGCCGACATACGTCTCCCCCTGGGTCAGCATCGTCTGCTCGGTGCCGCTGAAGTCGACCTGGCGCGCGGCGCACAGGTTCTTGCCGATCCAGTCCACCGCGGGTTTGTAATTTTTGTAGCTGCCGGTGAGGATCTGCGCCATCTTCATCACGTGCTGCGGCTCGCCGGAGTTGCCGATCGTGAAGATCGTCGACTTGTTGCCGTATTTGGCGAGGTCCATCCACGACTTGGGCGCGTCCTGCACCTTGTCCGACCGGTACGTGATGCCGAGGGCGCCCACGAGCCCGAGCACGCCGACGTCCTGGGGCTGCCGGAGCGGTTTCGGCACGAACGCGAGGTTCGGCAGCTTGTCCTGCGGCAGCGGGGCGAAGAATCCCTCGATGCGCAGTTGCGCCAGATACGTCTCGTTGGTCACAAAGACGTCGTATGGGGGATTCCGCTTGCCCGCGGCCTGCATCTTGGCAAACCAGTCCTTCGCGAGACCGACCGCCAGCTCGACTTTCGCGCCCGTGAGCGCCTCGAACGGCGGGATGTGCTCGTCCTCCATAAACTGTTGCCACGTGCCGCCGTAGCTGGTGATGACGAGGGTCTGGCCCTTGAACTGACCGGTCTGAGCGAACGCCGGGTACCCGTCGCTCGACGCGCCGATCAGCGTCGAGGCCGCGCCCAGCCCGATCCCGAGCGACGTCAGCCGCCCGAGCAGCTCGCGCCGGGTCAGCCGCGCGGTGACGTCCGGGTGCAGCAGGCTCCGGATCTCACGATGGCGGAGCAGATCGGCGATGTTCATCCGTTCCCTCCACAGTAGCGCAATCGGGTGCGGGGCGACGAGGCGAGTGTTCCACCCCGGCGGGGCGCGCTCCTCCAGCGGCCGCGGCACGAGGGCATCCGCGCAGTCCGGGAGAATATCTCCACGTCGGGGATGAGAGGGTGTGTCGATGACGACGGTCGGGTTCGTCACCATCGGGCAGGCGCCGAGGCCGGACATCATGGGGGAGTTTGCGCGAGGCCTCGCCGGCGCGCGCTCCGTGGAGGCGGGCGCGCTCGACGGCTTGAGCGACGCCGAGGTCGCATCGCTTGCGCCGCGCGGCGACGATGCGGTGCTCGTGAGCCGGCTCCGCAGCGGCCGGAACGTCCGCCTGGCCCATCGCCACGTCGTGCCCCGGGTGCAGGCGTGCCTGGATCGCCTCGCCGCCGGGGGCGCGGAGTTGCTGGTGCTCTTGTGCACCGGGGAATTTCCGGAGCTCGCCCCTCCCGCGTCGATGCTGTATCCTCGCCGCGTGCTGCCGCACGTGGTGGCGGCGGCGCTCGAGGGCGTGCGGACTCCCGGGCGCGCCCCGCGGCTCGGCGTGCTCGTGCCGGACGCGGCGCAGATCGGGCCGGCCGAGGCGCGATGGCGCAGCCTCGCGCCGAGCGTCGTTGCCTGCGCGTCGCCGTACGGCGACGCCGCTGAGCTCGCCGCCGCTGCCGAAACCTTGCGCGGCGCGGAGGTCTCTCTCGTGGTGATGGACTGCCTCGGCTACACGCGGGCCATGCAGGAGATCGTCGCGAGGGTCTCCGGGGTCCCGGCGATTTTTGCCGCCGCGGCGGTGTCGATGATCATGCGCGAACTGCTGGCGGGACGGGCGCCGCAACACGCCGGCGAGAGCGCGCGACGGGCGCCGAGCGCCGCTACCTCGACGGGGAGCGTGTATCACGGCTGACGGCGCCGCCGGCGCGGGCGGCGTGGAGATCACCGCGGGCGTCGGCGCCGAACTCTCCCACGTCGTCAGCCGGCCGGCGCTCGAGTTCGTTGCCGGCCTGCATCGCGAGTTCAACGCCAGGCGGGAGGCGCTGCTCCGCGCCCGCGCCAACCGCCAGGCTCAATTCGACGCCGGCGCGCTTCCGGACTTCCTCTCCGCCACGCAGCAGATCCGGGCGCGCGATTGGCGGACGGCGCCGGTCCCCTCGGACCTGCAGCGCCGTCACGTCGAGATCACCGGTCCCGCCGAGCGAAAGATGATCATCAACGCGCTCAACTCCGGCGCCGACGTGTTCATGGCGGACTTCGAGGACGCGTTCTCGCCGACGTGGCGGAATGTGATCGAGGGGCAGCAGAACCTCATCGACGCCGTCGCCCGCACCATCACGTATACGGGCCCGGAGGGGAGGACGTACCGGCTCGGGGACAAGGTCGCGACCCTGCTCGTCCGCCCGCGCGGCTGGCACCTCCTCGAGCGCCACGTGCGCGTGGACGGCCGCCCGATCGCCGCCGCGCTCTTCGACTTCGGGCTGTACTTCTTCCACAACGCGCGGCGCCTGCTGGAACGCGGCACCGGGCCCTACGTCTATCTGCCGAAGCTCGAGAGCCACACCGAAGCGCGCCTGTGGAACGACGTGTTCCTCGCGGCGCAAGACGCGCTCGGCGTCCCGCGGGGCGCCATCAAAGCGACCGTGCTCGTCGAGACCGTGCTCGCGGCGTTCGAGATGGACGAGATCCTGTACGAGCTCCGGGAGCACTCCGCGGGCCTCAACGCCGGCCGGTGGGATTACATCTTTAGCATCATCAAGAAGTTCCGCGAGCGGCCGGAGTTTGTGCTGCCGGACCGGGCCCAGGTGACCATGACGGTGCCGTTCATGCGCGCGTACACGGAGCTGCTGGTCCGCACCTGCCACCGCCGCGGCGCCCATGCGATCGGGGGCATGGCGGCGTTCATCCCGAGCCGCCGGGATCCCGCCGTGAACGAGGTGGCGCTCGCGAAGGTCCGGGAGGACAAGGTCCGCGAGGCCACCGACGGCTTCGACGGGACCTGGGTCGCGCACCCGGACCTCGTGCCCGTCGCGGCCGCCGTGTTCGATCACGTGCTCGGGACGCGGCCGCACCAGGTGGATCGGCTGCGGGAGGAGGTCCGGGTAGGGGCCCGCGAGCTGCTGGATGCCCGCGTGCCGGGCGGCCAGGCCACCGAGGCGGGCCTGCGCAACAACGTCGCCGTCGCGATCCAGTACCTCGAAGCCTGGCTCGCCGGCACGGGCGCCGCGGGCATCTACAACCTCATGGAGGATGCGGCGACGGCGGAGATCTCGCGGAGCCAGGTCTGGCAGTGGGTGCGACACGGGACGGCGCTCGCGTCCGGGGAGCGCGTGACCCGCGAGCTCGTGCGGGGCGTGTGCGACGAGGAAATTGCCAAGGTGCGGCGCGGCCGCGGCGCGGCCGCGCCGGACGGGTTGGACCGGGCGCGGGGGCTCTTCGAGGAGGTCGCGCTCGGCGAGCGCTTCGTGGAGTTCCTGACGATTCCCGGCTACGAGCGGCTCGACGGCGCCTAGCGCAAGCCGAGGATCCTCGCCGCGTCCGGCACCACGCCCCAGAACATCACGAGCGCCAGCGCGATCAGCGGGATGACGATGATGTAGCTCATCACCAGCCGCTCGAATTTGAGGTTCATGTAGTACGCGCCGATCAGGCTCGCCTTCAGGCAGGCCGTGATCAACAGGATCGTGACCCGGAGCGCGGTGGGGAGCGTGAAGACGACGACGACGCTGACCTCCACCGCCGTGAGCACGAGGAGGATCAGCCACGCCGTGAGGAACGTGCGCGGCGCCGCCATGTTCTCGTGTTCCATGATCTCCGGATCGTGGTGATGCATGCCCGTCCTCCTCGCTCCTACCCGGTCCTCGACGCCCGCTCCCCTGAAAAACGCCGTTCTGCCCAGCGGCGGCGGAGGTTAGGCTGCCGGTTGAATCGCAACCCGATAGCCCAGCCGTTCCAGCCGTTTGACCGCGTTGCGGACCACGGCATCCTTCTTGCGCTCGTCGTAGTAGTTGACGCCCAATTCCTCGTACGCCACACCGTCTCGCAACACGAAGTACGCGATCTCCAAAATGCTCCGCCCGACAGCGACAGCGGCTCTCTTCTTTCCTCGACGCGCAGCGATTCGCCGGTACGTGGCCCCGAGGTAGGTGTTCTTCGTGCGTCCGGCCGCGTGGCCCGCCTGCGTGAGGGTGCTGCGGAGGATCGGGTTCCCTTTGCGCGTGCGGGACGACCGCCGTTTCCCGGCACTCTCATTGCTCCCCGGGCACATCCCCGCCCACGAGGCCAAGTGGTCCGCGTTGGGAAAGCGGGTCATGTCCGTCCCGATGACCGCAACCATATTCTCCGCGGTGCGCTCATTGACGCCCGGGATCGTGTCCAGTTGCCGGAGCTGCGGTTCGAAAGGGGTCAGCCGCTTGGCCACCTCCGTATCCAGGGCCGCAATCTGCTGATCAAGGTAGCGGACATGGTCCAATTGCATGCGGAGCAGCGTACCCTGGTGGTCGGTCAGCCGTCCTCGCAGGGCCTCGACCAATTCTGCTCGCGTCGCGCGCACGCGGCTGTCCGCCATGCCCGCCAGCTCTTCCGGCGTGCTGGTCCCTTCGACAATGGCGGTCAGGATGCGGCGTCCGGTCTTGCCCAGGATCTCCGACACGACCGAGGCCAGCTTGATGTTCCCGCCCTCCAGCACCTTCTGGATCCGGTTGGCTTCCTCTGTTCGCTCCTGAATCAGGGAGATGCGGTACCGAATGAGTTCCCGCAACTCGCGTTGGGGCCGGGACGGAATGAAGCTGGGCTTGAGCAAGCCATGCTGCATCAGGTCGCAGATCCAGACGGCGTCGTGGACGTCGGTCTTCCGGCCCGGGACGGCTTTCATATGGGCGGTGTTGACCACAAACACCGTGAGCCCCGTAGCCTCGAGCAGATTGTACAGGGGCTTCCAATACACCCCGGTACTCTCCATCGCCACATGGGTCACCCGGGAGGCCAGCAACCACTCCACCAGCCCGAGCAGGTCCGTGGTGGTCGTGCCATACGTGCGAGTCTCGCCCCCTTCCGGTACGTCGACGTGTACCGTGACCGTCTTCCGAGCGGATCCGGCCGGCTCATCCACCCTCGTCAAACATCAAAGGTGTTGCCCTGGCGCCCGGCCGGTGACGCGTTCGCCGGCGTTCGGCGGCGCCGCACCGGCCCGTCACAACAGGTAGATCGACGGCCAGATAAAGACCCACACCAGATCGACGAAGCCCCAGTACAGGCCCGCCACCTCCAGGCCGCCGGCTCCCGACAAGCCTTTGGCGATGCGGTGCGCCATGGCCCACAGGTAGACGCAGCCGCCGACCACGTGCAGACCGTGGTATCCGGTGATGATGAAAAAGGTGAAGCTGAACGCCGGCACCCCCCACGGGTTGGTGTTGAGTCGGGCGCCGTCCAGGATAAAGTGCGTCCACTCCGTCGCCTGGAGCGCGGCGAAGGCAAACCCCGCGAGGATCGTGGCCGTGAGGAACCACACGGCGCGCCGGCGCGCGCCCCGCCGGGTCTCGTAGACGGACAGCGCCATCGTCGTGCTGCTGCAGATCAGGATGGCGGTCATCACGCCGACCAGGCGGATGTTCATGATGTGCGCGCGGTCCGGCCACGTCGGACTCCCGAGCCGGAGCGTCCACAGGCCGACCAGCATGCCGGAGAACGTGAGCGCGTCCGACATCAGGAACAGCCACATCATGAGCTTGCCCCAGCCGACGTCGAACGGCGATCGCCCTCCGGCCCAGCGCGAGGCCGCCGTCTGCTCGGCTTCGTGCGTTCCGACTGCCGCCATCAATGCCCTCCCCGGCGCGTCGCCGCTACACCCAGAACAGGAGCACGAACAGGTAGAGCCACAACAGGTCCATGAAGTGCCAGTACACCGCGCAGTTCGTGACGCCCGCGTGCGCCTGCGCGGTGTACCGGCCCTGCCACGAGCGCAGCAGCACGGTCGCCAGCGCGACGACGCCGCCCAGCAGGTGCGCCCCGTGCACCGCGGTGAGGACATAAAAGAACGAACTGTGCGGATTGGTCGTCAGGTACAGCCCGCGCGCCGCGAGCTGCCGCCACGCCGCCAGCTGCCCCAGCACGAACAGGAGCCCGAGCGCCGCTGTCCACTCGACGCCCCGGCGGAGCCCGGCTGCGTCCCCGGACCGGATGCGGCGCCGCGCCCAGTCCAGGGTGCCGCTGCTCACGAGGAGCACGGCGGTGTTGACCCAGAGCACCCACGGCGGGCTGAACGCGGGCCAGCCCGCCTCCTGACGGCGTGCCAGATACGCGCTCGTGAACGCGAGAAACAGCATGGTGACCGCGGCAAGGAACGCCGCGACGCCGAGCAGGCCGGTCCCCACCGGCGCCGGCTCGCGCCCCGGCGCGGCGTCCCCTCCGGACGGTCCGCGGCCCCGGCCTCCGACGTCGCGAAGGGTTCCGCCTCGGTGCCGCTCCAGCACCAGGGTCGGCATCGGCGTCACCCGCCGCTACGCCTCGCCCCCGCCGGCGCCCGCCGCGGCGACCAGCGGGATCGCCTGCACCGTTTGCGGTACGTAGTCGTCCCGGGCCCCCGGCACGCTGTAATCATACGGCCACCGGTACACGGCCGGCAGCGCGCCCTCCCAGTTGCCGTGCGGCGGAGGCGTCGTCGTCGTCCACTCCAGGCCGTTCGCGTGCCACGGGTTGTCGCCGGCCACGGGCCCGTACTTGAGGCTCCACAGGAAGTTGGCGATGAAGAACAGCTGGGCGAACCCCAGCAGGAACGCGGACAGCGACACGAACACGTCCACCGGCCCGGTGTGCGAGAGGAACGGGTACGCGGTCGTTTCGTAGAGCCGGCGGTCGTTGGAGTGGAGCCCGATGAAGTGCATCGGGTAGAACGTGCCGTAGATGCCGAGGAACGTGAGGGCGAAGTGGATCTTGCCGAGCGTTTCGTTCATCATCCGCCCGAAGAACTTCGGGAACCAGTAGTACGTGCCGGCGAGGATCGCGAAGAGCGATGCGCTCGCCATGACGAAGTGGAAGTGCGCGACGATGAAGTAGGTGTCGTGCAGGTAGAGATCCACCGGCGCGATCGCCAGGAAGATGCCGCTCAGGCCTCCCGTGACGAAGACCGAGACGAAGCCGATCGCGAACAGCATGGCGGTGGTGAAGTGGATCCGGCCGTGCCAGAGCGTCGTGCACCAGTTGAACGTCTTGATCGCCGAAGGGATGGCGATGATGATGGTCGAGCCCATGAACGCCGCGCCGAGCAGGGGATGCATGCCGCTCACGAACATGTGGTGGCCCCAGACGAGGAAGCTCAGGAACCCGATCGCGGCCAGGGACAGCACCATCGCCTTGTACCCGAAGATCGGCTTGCGCGAGAACGTGGAGATGATGTCGGAGACCACCCCCATGGGCGTGAGGATCAGGATGTAGACCTCGGGGTGGCCGAAGAACCAAAAGAGGTGCTGCCACAGGAGGGCGTCGCCGCCTTGATGGGTGCTCGCGGCGCCGCCGATGATCAGATTTGAGGCTTCGAAGAAGCTCGTGCCCGCCAGCCGGTCCAGCAGCAGGAGCCCCAGCGCCGCCATCAGCACGGGAAAGCTCAGCAGCGCGAGCACGGCGGTCACGAACGCGCCCCAGATCGTGAGCGGGAGGCGCCCCATCGACATGCCCCGGGTCCGCAGGTTGATCACCGTCGTGAGGAAGTTGAGCGACCCGAAGAGGGAGGAGATGACGACGAACAGGATCGCGATGATCCACAGCGTCTGGCCGAGCCCGGCGCCCCCCTCGGCCGCGGGCACCGCGGACAGCGGCGCGTACGCCGTCCAGCCGTTCCCGGCCGGGCCGCCGGGGACGAAGTACGACAACAGAATCGTGATGACGCCGGGCACGAACGTCCAGTACGAGATCATGTTCAGGAACGGGAACGCCATGTCCCGGGCTCCGATCATGAGCGGGATCAGGAGGTTGCCGAGCCCGCCCGTCAGCATGACCGTGAGGAAGAAGAAGATCATGATCGTCCCGTGCATCGTCACGGCCTGCAGGTACTGCTCCGGGCTGAGCACCCCGTTGTCCGGCCACCCGAGGTGCGCCCGCATCAGCATGGCCATCGCCCCGCCCACGAGCGCCATGAACATCGTCGTTAGGAAGTACTGCTTGCCGATCATCTTGTGGTCGATGCTGAAGATGTAGTGCCGGATGAAGCTCTCCCGGGGATGGGGCTCATGGGCCATCTCGGGCTGGCGTACGGCGACGGCGTCCATCGCGCTCTCTCCTTATGCGTATTGCGTCATCGGTGTTGCGGCGCCCGGCGCCGCTCCGCGGCGGCGCGCCGGCGCGGTGCTACTTGATCTGCGACTGGAGCCACTGGTCGAACGCGCTCTGCGACTGGACCGTGATGTTGCCGCGCATCGTGTAGTGCCCCACGCCGCAGAGCTGCGCGCACACGATCTGATACGCGCCTTCCTTGTTCGGGGTGAACCAGATGTCCACGACCCGGCCGGGCACGGCGTCCTGCTTCATCCGGAAGTTCGGCAGGGACAGACTGTGGATGACGTCGATGGACGTGATGTGCAGCAGCACGGGCCGGTTGACGACGAGATGCAGGTCGTTGATGGTGACGACGTTCTGTTTGTTCTCCGGATCGCTCGGGTCCATCCCAAACGGATTTCCCGACGTGACGAACCTGGGCGCCGACCGGCCGAACCTGCCGTCGGGGCCGGGGTAGCGGAACTGCCATTCGAACTGGCGCCCGACGACGTCGACCTGCTCCGCGTTCGCGGGCGGCGCGCTGTACACCTTGGCCCACACCACTTCGCCGGCGATGCCGAGGATGATGATCCCGATGGCGGGTACCACCGTCCACGTCAACTCCGCGCCGAGGTGCTCGTGCCAGTGCGCGGCCTTGGCGCCCTGCCGGGCGGGAAACCGCCACAGCGCGATGCCGATGAACAGGTGCACCGCGACGAAGGCGATCGCGGTGAGGACCAGGATGATGTCGAACAGCTCGTCGATGCTAGCTCCCTGAGCCGAAGCCAGCGGGAGCAGCCAGTAGGATCTCGCCGACCACACGAACGAGAGCACGCCCGCGACGAGGGTGAACATGATCAGCACGGACGTCCAGCGCCCCGCGCGTCGTTCGTCGTGGGTCCGGCCCGTGTCTTCCATCGGTCGCGTCGTCACCTCCGGCGCGCTCGTCCGCGGCGTCGCGACGGTTGCCGCCTCACGCACAGGCGCCCAAAAACGCCGGGCCGCGGAACCGTCGCCCCATGCTACGGCCCGCGGCCGCCGTCACGCGTTGGCGGAGCGCTGGCGCTCTCTTCATCCCGGGGCTTCGTAAACCCTCCCGGTCGCCGGCGCCGGACGCGGAGACCCGGCCCGGCCGGTGTCCCAGACCTCGCCCGCCGGGCATGGGAACAAGTCGCGCCGCGCCGCCGTACTGCGGGTAATTGCGCGTCGTCGCCCGCGGCGATCGGGCGGCGGCGGGGGAGGTGACGCCGGGCGAACGCGCGTTCGTTCATGCCGTGTGAAGGAAAGTCCGAGATGTTGCTGATAACACCGAAGGAGAGTTCAGTACAGCGCGGAATCTTACGCGCAACATATATGGAGGCATCCGGGCGCGGGATGCGCAGGTCGAGTGGATCGTTCAGCGTGAGGGGAGGGAGCTATGCATAGACGGAAGACCGCAGTGCTCGGAAAGGTTCTCGCGTTCGGTCTCGTCGCCACGCTCGTCGTCACCCTCAGCTTGCTCGGCAAGTCGCCCAGTTCGTTCGCCCAGGCCAAGACGCTCTACATCGGCATCAATCTGCCGCTCACGGGCGCCGACGCCGAGGACGCGGAGCTGATTAAAGACGGCGCGATGATGGCGATCGACGATCAGAACGCCAAAGGCGGGGTCGCGGGCTACAAGCTCGAGGCGATCGTGCTCAATGACGCGACCGCGACGGCCGGGCAGTACGATCCCGCCCAGGCCGCGACCAACGCGCGGCAACTGGTCGCCAACGTGGGCGTGGTGGCCGTCGTCGGCCCGCAGATGAGCGGTTCCGGCAAGGCGATGTCGCCGATCCTGAGCGAGGGCGACCTCGCGACGATCACCCCGAGCTCGACGAACCCCGACATCACCGATCCGAAGTTCGCGTCGCAGTTCCGGCCGAACGGCAAGGCGATCTACTTCCGGACCGTCACGACCGACGCGTACCAGGGTCCGAACATGGCGAACTTCTTCGCGGAGAAGCTGAACGTGAAGTCGGTGTACGTGCTGGACGACTCCGGGGCCTACGGCGTGGGGATCGCCGACTCGTTCCAGAAGCGCGCGGCGGCGAAGGGGATCAAGGTGCTCGGCCGCGACCAGCTCAACCCCAAGGAAGCCGACTACACGACCGTGCTCACCAAGATCAAGGGGATGAATCCCGACGCCATCTACTACGGCGGCGTGGACCAGGCGGGGTCGAAGCTCGCGAAGCAATCCTACGACGTCATGCCGAAGGTGATCAAGGGCGGCGGGGACGGCATGTACAGCGCGAACCTCCTCAAGGGGGCCGGGTTCCCGGCGTCGGAGGGGTGGTACGCGACGATCGCCGGGCCGCATCTGACGGAGAGCCCGCAGGTGAAGCCGTGGGTCGAGCGGTTCCACACGAAGTACGGGAAGTATCCCGGCGACTACTCGATTACGGCGTACGACGCCGCGCTCGTGATCATTGACGCGATCAAGCGGGCCGCCGCGAGCGGCAAGCCGGTCGACCGGCACAGCGTTCGCGACGCCATCCAAACCACGCACCTGCAAACGCTCCAAGGCATGGTCGAGTTCGACCAGAACGGCGACATCAAGAGCCGGGTCGTGAGCGTGTTCCAGGTCCACCACAACCCGGAATACAAGGACGACGACATCCTGCACCAGTTCAAGTATATCGGCGTGGCGCCGCAGGAGTAGGCCGCGGTGAGATCCGGCGGCGGAGCGGGCGGGACCAGGCCCGCTCCGCCGTTTGACAGGCGCCGCCGGTGCACCTGAGCGACATTCTCCTCCAGCAGATCATCAACGGCCTGAGCCTCGGGGCGATGTACGCGCTGCTGGCGCTCGGGTTCACCATGGTGTACGGCATCATCGAGCTGATCAACTTCGCGCACTTCAACGTCTTCATGGTCGGCTCGTTCATCGCGATGTTCGTGCTCCAGTGGATCGGTCTGTCCGGGCAGTCCCGCGTCCTGACCGGGATGCCGCTGGTGGACGCGCTGGCGCTGGCGTTCGCCAGCGCGATGCTGATCTGCGGCGTGCTCGGGGTCGTGATCGAGCGCGTCGCGCTCCGGCCGATGCGTCACGTGCGCGGGACCGCGGCGATGATCACCACGATCGGCATCTCGTACATCCTGTACAACATCGTCCTGCTGACCATGGGCGCCGCGGCGCTCAACTACCCGAACCCCATGCCCGCCGTGGCATGGAGCGTCGGCGGGGCCGTGCTCCGGCT
>JAJPJL010000066.1 GCA_021324255.1 Bacillota bacterium | reverse complement strand
GTAGCCGAGTCAAACGCTCACGCACGTGGACGCCGAAAGCTGGTCGAGTGTACTTCGGGGGTAACTCCGGAGGACGGCTGACGGGCAGTAGGCACCGGCGGCGGGGGCTGAAGACGGTGAAACGCCGAGGGGTGAGCGCCTCCCGAATTTTTCGCCGGCACGCCCGGACCTAACTCCCCCAAGCCCCCACGTACGCCCCGGCCGCCCGCGTTCGCGGGTACGCCGTGTTGCGCGTGCCGCGGCAGCCCGCCCGCTCTGAGCCGGTCTCGCCGAGGCCGGCGCCTTCCCATCGCCGTATAATGGGAATGGAGAGCCGGCATCCGGGAACGACGCCGGCGCGCCGACGCTGCCGAGGATGGTGTCATGGCCAACCGGCTCCATGCCGTTTCCAGCCCGTACCTGCGCGCCGCCGCGGAGCAGCCCGTGGACTGGTACCCATGGGGGGAGGAAGCGTTTGCGCGCGCGCGTGCCGAGGACCGGCCGATCCTGCTCGATATCGGCGCCGTGTGGTGCCACTGGTGCCACGTGATGGACCGGGAGTCCTACGACAATCCCGAGATCGCCGCGCTTATTAATGCTCATTTCGTCCCGGTGAAGGTCGACCGCGACGAGCGTCCCGACGTCGACGTGCGTTACCAGCAGGCCGTCGGCGCAATCAGCGGACAGGGCGGGTGGCCGCTCACCGCGTTTCTGACCCCCGACGGGCGCGTGTTCTTCGGCGGCACGTATTTCCCCCCGGACGGCACCGCCGGGCGGCCGGGGTTCAAGCAGGTGCTCGGCGCCGTGGCCGAATTCTACCGCACCAAACGGGACCAGGCGCACGGCTACGCCAAGGAGCTGCACGAGACGCTCCAGCGCCTGGGCGACGCCCGATCGTCCGACGATACGCTCACCCCCGCGCTGGTGGACGGGGTGGCCGAGGCGATCGCGCAGGCCTTCGACAGCCGCAACGGCGGCTTTGGCGGCGCGCCCAAGTTTCCGCACACCGGCGCGATCGAGCTGTTGCTGCGGCGGTACGACCGCACGGGAGACCCCGGGACGCTCTTGATCGTGACCCGCACGCTCGAGCAGATGGCGCGGGGCGGCGTCTACGACCAACTCGGCGGGGGGTTTCACCGGTATTCCGTCGATGCGTCGTGGACGGTGCCGCACTTCGAGAAGATGCTCTACGACAACGCCGAGCTGCTGCGCAACTTCGCCCACGCGTATCAGGCCACCGGCAACGAGGCCCTGGCGCGCACCGCGCGCGGCATCGTGGCGTACGTCGCGGAGACCCTCGCGGATCCCGCGGCGGGCGGCTTTTACACCAGCCAGGACGCGGATATCTCGCTCCACGACGACGGCGATTACTACACGTGGACGCGGGAGGAGGCCGCGGCCGTCCTGCCCGCGGACGAGTTCGAGGTCGCGCGCCTCGCGTATCACCTCGACGGACGGGGCGAGATGCACCACGATCCCCGCCGCCACGTGCTGTTCGTGGCGGCCGACACGGACGCGATCGCGGCGACGCTGGGCCGGCCGCCGGCCGACGTCGCCCGGTTGCTCGACCGTGCGGCCGCGCGGCTGCGCGACGCGCGCGCCCGCCGACCGGCGCCGTTCGTGGACCGCACGATCTACGCCGCGTGGAACGGCATGATGATCTCCGCGTTTCTGGAGGCGGCGCGGGCCCTGGGGGATGGCGCGGTCCGGGATACGGCGCTTCGCGCCCTCGAGCGCGTCGTCCGGGAGGCATACGACCCGGGCCGGGGATTTCGCCATGCGGCGGGCGCCGCGGCCGGGGCCGGCCTGCTCGACGATCAGGTGCACATGGCGCGAGCGCTCCTGGACGCCTTCGAGCACACCGGTCAGGCCCGCTATCTCCGCATCGCCGAGGACACGGCGAACTATCTGTTGGCGGCCTTTGTCACCCCGGCGGGCGCGTTCTACGATGCGGTCGGCGGCGCCGCGGAAGCGCCGGGGCTCCGGGTGCCGTACGTCCCGGTCCAGGATACGCCCACGCCGGCCGGCAACGCCGTGGCGGTGCTGGTCCTGGACCGGCTCTCGGCGCTCACCGGCCACGGCCGGTACCGGGACGCGGCGGAACGGGCGTTGCGCGCGTGCGCGCCGGCCGCCGCGGAGCACGGATTGTTCGCGGCGACCCTGGCCTATGCGCTGGACGTGCACCTCGATCCTCCGCTGCACGTGGTGGTGGTCGGGACGGCCGATGACCCTCGGGCTCAAGCGTTGCATGCCGCGGCGCTCGCGGCGTACCGGCCCGGCGCGATCGTGCACCGGTACGATCCGGGCGCCGCCGCGGGGGCGCTGCCCGAGGCGGCCGCCGCGGCGGGCGTCGACGCGGCGGTGCCGCGCGCGTACGTCTGTAGCGCGTCGGCGTGTGCGCCGCCGGCCACCGACCCGGAGGCGTTGAGCGCGACGATCCGCGCATTCGGCCGGGAGGCCGCGGCGTAACAGGTTCGTGAGCGGGGCGGGATACGTCGAGCTCAAGCATGCGCTCTCGGCCCTGGCACTGCGCGCGGCCGAGGACCCGAGCGAGCGCGGCGTGGCGCGTGCGCTCGCGCGGTGCGCGCGGGCCGGCGGTGCCCCGGTGACCATCGCGGATCTCGCCGCCGCGGCCGGTGCCGGCCATGACGCCGTCCGCGACGGGCTCCGCCGAACCGGACTCTTGGACGAGCAGCCCTCGGGCCGGTTTTGCCTCAAGCCGGCGTACGCGGTCCACGTGCGCTACCTTGACCGGCAGACCGCGCGCCTCGGCGAGGCCCTCCGGATGCTTACGGAGCAACGGCCGGCGGGTCTAAGCGCGGAGCTCCGGCGCGGCGTGGCGCTGTTCAACGCGGGGCTGTTTTTCGAGTGCCACGAATATTTCGAAGACGTGTGGCGCGCGTCGAGCGGGGACGGCCGCGCGTTCTACCACGGGCTCATCCAGGCCGCGGCGGCATGCTATCATGCCGAGAACGGGAACCGCCACGGCGCGCGCGTCCTCGCGGGCAAGGCTGCGGACAAGCTCCGGCGGTATGGGACGGCCTTACGCGGCCTCGACGTGGCGGCGCTGGTTGCGGCCCTCGAGAGGTTGCGGGCGTCGGCCGGCGAGGGCGCCTCCGCGTTCGCGCCGTCCCGCGGAGAACTCCCCCGGATGACGCCGACGGGCGCCGCGGCCGCCGGCGAGGACGGATGAGCCAGCTCTCGCTACTCGACGAATCCAGCCCTGGGCCGGTTCGCGGCCGGATCTACGTCGGGACCTGCTCGTGGTCCGAAAAGTCGTTCGTGCGCAGCGACTTCTATCCCCGCGGCGTCCGGAGCGCGTCCGAGCGGCTCCGCTACTATGCGACGCGGTTCCCCACGGTCGAGATCGACGCATCGTACTTCGCGCTCCTGCCGCCGGCCTACAGCCGCCGGTGGGTGGAGGATACGCCGCCGGGTTTTACCATGCACGCGAAGGCGTTCGGGTTGTTCACGGGACACGCTGTGGCGGCGGCCCGGCTGCCCCCGGGGCTCGCCGCGCTCCTGCCGTCGCGGCTGCGCACGGCGGACGTCCGTCTCCGCGACGTCCCCGAGGAGTTTCTCAACGCCTGCTGGGACCAGTTCCGCGCGTTTCTCGAGCCGCTCGCCGCCGCCGGCCGGCTTGGTTACGTGCTGTTCCAGTTGCCGCCCGGCGTCCGGTACTCCGAGGCGGTGCTCGAGGAGGTCCACGGGTGGACCGAGCAACTGCCCGGGTATCGCGTGGCCGTCGAGTTCCGGCATCGTGATTGGTCGCGTCATCCGGAGGCCCTGGAACGCCTCGCCCGCGAGCGGTGCGCGTACGTGATCGCCGATCTCCCGGATCTCCCCTGGCTCATGCCGCGCGTCGAAGCCGTGACGGCGGACTGGGCGGTGATGCGGCTGCACGGCCGTAATCGGGAGGGCTGGGCGAGAGCGGGGGCCAGCACCGACCAGCGCTACGACTACGAGTACGGAGTCGAGGAAATCGACGACGTGGCCAGGGCGGCGGTGCGGCTCTCCGCGCAGGCCGAACGCGTGTTCCTGATGTTCAACAACCACGCGCGCGGCGCCATGGCCCGAAACGCCGGCGCGCTCCGCCGGCTGCTGGAGGCCGGTTCGGAAACGTAAGCCCGGCGGGTCGTTAGGGCCGCACGGCGGCGGGGAAATACGTACCAAGGAAGTGTTGCTTTGAGTGGGAGCGCGCCGATGGTGCAGACTGTGGTCGTGGTCGTCCTGCTCGTCGCGGATGCCGTGCTGGTCCAGCTGAATTTGGCCGCCCTGCAAACGCCGGTGTCCCTGTCCATTCCCGGAACGCCCGGATACAGCGTGACGCCGATGCTGATGCTCGTCGCGGGCGGCGTCGCCCTGGTGGTGGGGTGGGTCGCGGGGTCGATTGACCGGATGGTCCTCGACCGGCAGATTCACCACCGGGACGCGGCGCTCCGCGTGATGAGCGAGGAGCTGCTGCGTCTCAAGACCGCCGCGAACGAACAACAGCCGTCGTGGACGGAGATCCAGGCGCGGCTGGACCGGCTCGATCGGGACGTGCGGCTCCTGCAGGATCGCGTGCAGCGCTCGTCCGAGCCCCACGCGCCGGACGCTCCGAGCGGTGGTGAACGGCCGCCGCAGCACCGGGTGCCCGTCGGCGGCTGACGGTTCGTCCCGTTCCTGACCCGGCTGCGGGCCGATGCCGCCGAGGACGTCTCGTCCAGCGCATCCCCCCGCGCACAGGCGCACCGGCCCCGGCCGGGTCTCTTAGGCACCCCCGCCCGGCGCCGCCGCGGGCCGATACCGCGTCAGGATCGCCCGCACCTCGTCGAGCGGGAGTGCGGGGACCGTCGCGCCTCGAAACCCCGTCATCGTCTCGGCCGCGCACAGCGCGTTGAGGATCGACTCTTCGACCGCGTCGGCGACCGCTTCGAAGAACACGTTGAGGTGGGCCTGCGGCACCATGCGCAGCTCGTGCACCGCGGGCGCCTCGGCGGGCAGGTGGTTGCCCGTGGCAAACGCGAGGAAGAGGTCGCCGCTGGAATTGTGGCCCAGGCCGCCGGCGCGTGAGAGCCCCACCGTTGCACGCTGCGCCAGCCGCGTGCACTGGCCCGGGAGCAGGGGGGCATCGGTCGCAACGATGACGATGATGGAGCCCGCGGGCTCCGCCCGCCGCTCCGGCGCGTCCCACGTGCGGGCCAGCTCGCGTCCGACCGGAACGCCGTCGATCCTGAGCTGCCGCATCCACCCGTAGTTCGCCTGGACGAGCGCGCCCACCGCGTACGCGCCGCTTGGCACGCGCACCATCCGCGACGAGGTCCCGATGCCGCCTTTGAAGCCGTGGCACCGCATGCCGGTGCCGCCGCCGACGTTGCCCTCCGCCACGGCACCCGGGGCCGCCGCGCGCAGGGCCGACCGCGCGTCGTCCCGCGTGACGCTTTGCGCGTTGATGTCGTTGAGCAGGCCGTCGTACGTCTCGGCCACGACCGGCAGGGTGAAGTGCGGAACGTACCCATGCGCGACGCCGTACTCGACGAGCGCATCGCGCACCACGCCCACGGCATGGGTGTTCGTGATGCCGATCGGGGTCTCCAGCATCCCCGCTTCCTGGATCCACGCCACCCCGGTCATCTCGCCGCAGCCGTTGAACGCGTGCACGCCGGCGAACGCGAAGTCGCGCCAGATGTCTCCGTCGCGCGGCACGATCATGGTCACGCCCGTGCGCACCGTCCGGGGACGGTCGGCGATCAGCGTCCGGTGGCCCACGCGCACGCCGGGCACGTCGGTGATCGCGTTCGCGGGCCCCGTGGGGAGCTGCCCAATCGTGATGCCGAGGTCGGAAGCGCGTGCGCGGCCCATACCCGTCGGTTCGCCCGCGCTGCGGGCCTCCCTGCCGGCGCGGCGCAGGGGCCGCGTGGGTCCGGCGCGAAGCGAGCCTACCACCGCATCACGGAGGTCCGCCGTGGCTACCGCTCCCCCCGAGTGGCAACTCATCCGCGCGTCGCGGCTCCTGGACGGTACCGGAGCTCCGCCCGTGGAGCGGCCCACGGTGGTCGTGCGGCGGGGCATCATTCACGGCGTCTACGCCGGCGACGCGTTCCGCGCCGATTGGCCCGCGGCTGCGCCGGTGCTCGAGTACCCTGGGCACACGCTGCTCCCCGGGCTGATCGATTGTCACGTCCACCTCACGTTGCCGGGGGACGGCACGCCGTTCGAAACCACCGTGCGGGAGCCGGACGGGACGCTCGTCGCGCTGGCCATGCGCAACGCACAGACCGCGCTCGCGGCCGGCATCACCACGCTCCGGGACTGCGGCAGCATGCGGGACACGTCGCTCGAGCTTCGGCGCGCGCAGCGCCTCGGGTACGCCGTGCTCCCGCGCCTGTTCCTCTGCCGGTGCCCGATGACGGTGACCGGCGGACACTGCTGGTACTTCGGCGGCGAAGCCGACGGCCCGGAGGGCGTGCGGCGCATGGTCCGGCGGCTGGTGCGGGCCGGGGTGGACTACATCAAGATCATGGCCAGCGGCGGCGGCACCGTGGGCACGATCTCGTCGCGGCCGTCGTACACCGTCGAGGAGCTGCGGGCCGCGGTGGACGAAGCGCACCGCATGAACCGGCGGGTGGGCGTCCACTGCACCTGCGCGGCGGCTACGCGCAACGCCGTCGCGGCGGGCGCCGATCACATCGAGCATGCGCTGTTCCTCACGGAGGATACCGGACATCAGCGCTACGAGCCCGACGTGGCGGATGCGGTGGCGCGGGCCGCGGCCGTGACCTCGACGCTGTGCGTGGGGGATTTCATCGTCCAGGCCCTCCGGGACAAGCCCGGCGCCGGTCCGGAGGAGCGCGCCGCGGTGGAACGATGGCGGCGCATGAACGATGGGAACCTGGACAACACCCGCCGCATGCGCGCCGCGGGGGTGCGCTACGTCGCGGGCACCGACGCCGGCTGGCGGTATACCCCGTTCGACGGCCTCGTTCGGGAGCTGGAGCTCCTGGCGGCGTCCGGCGCGCGCCCCGTCGAGGCGATCGCAGCCGCGACGTCCGGCGCCGCCGCGGCCATGGGCCTCGAGGGCGAGATCGGGACGCTCCGGGAGGGCTTCGCGGCCGACATCATCGCGGTGCCCGGCGATCCTTCGGCCGACCTCGGGGTGCTCCGCCGGCCCTCGATGGTGATGCTCGGCGGGACCGTCGTGGCGCGCCACTGACGGCGCCGGCACCGCCGCGCCGGGCCGGTCGCCGCGGGCGGCCGCGCCGGGCGGGATCGGGCCGGCCGTGTTCCGCCAGGCGCGCGAGCGCCTCCCCTCCCACGGACATCAGCGTCCAGGCGTCGTAGTCGGTCGCGCCGAGGCGCCGGTAAAAGGCGATGGCCGGTCGGTTCCACCTCAGCACGCTCCAGGTCATGCGGCTGCAGCCGGCCGCGATCGCGGTGCGCGCGAGCGCGGCGAGGAGCGCGCTGCCGGCGCCGCCGCGGCGGTGGCGCGGGACGACGAACAGATCCTCGAGGTAGAGCACCGGGCGTCCGAGGAACGTGGAATACGCGAAGAAGTACAGCGCCAGCCCGACGGGCTCGCGGCCGCGCAGGCAGAGCAGGGTCTTGAAGTATCGCCGGCGGCCAAAGCCGTCGCGCCGCAGGTGCTCGACGGTGGCCTTGACGGCGTGCGGCCGTCGCTCGTACGCGGCGAGGCCGCGAATCAAGGTCCAGATGGTTCCGAGGTCGCGGATGGTACCCGGCCGGATCCGGAACGAGGGTGCGAGCGTCACGTAGCGTACTGTTCGGCCGCGCGCGGGCTGTTTCTTGCTCGACCGCGGTTTCCGTCACGCCCGGGCCGCCCGCGCCGGGCGGATCCCGGGATCACCCCCGTGGGTGCGCGCTCAGGCCAGCACGTTCAGGCTGAAGCGCTGCTCGCGGTCCAACCAGCTCGCCATGAGGCGCAGCCCGGCGTCGCGGGCCAGCGTCTCGATCTCCGGCAGCGAGTACTTGTACGAGTTTTCGGTATGGATCGTCTCCCCGGCAGCGAATCGCACGGTGAGGCCGAGGGCATCGATCCGAACCTGCTGCGCGTGCGTGCTGACGAGGTGCATCTCGATCCGGCCTGCCTCGCGCCGGTACACGGCGCGGTGCCGGAACGCCGAGAGGTCGAAGCGGCCGCCCAGCTCGCGGTTGATCCGGGCCAGCAAGTTGCGGTTGAAGCGGGCGGTCACTCCCTGGGCGTCGTCGTAGGCACGCAGCAGCACGCGTTCATCCTTACGGAGGTCGAGGCCGAGCAGCAGCCGGCCCCGCGGCGCGGCGGCCTCCGCGACGCGGCGGAGAAATCGCGCCGCCTCGTCCCGTTCCAGGTTGCCGGCGCTGGATCCCAGCCAGGCCACGACTTTGTGCTCGCCGCCGGTCCGCCGGAGGTAGCGCAGCCCGTCCTCGTACGTGCCGGCGACCGAGGTGATCTGCAGCTCCGGGTACTCGTTGAGGAGCGCCCGGCTGCTCTCGGCGAGCGCGGACCTGGAGATGTCCACGGGCGCGTAGCGGAGCGGGCCGCGCCGGAGGAACGCGTCGATCAGGATGCGCGTCTTCGCCGCCGAGCCGCTCCCCAGTTCGGCCAGCATCACCGGACCCGAAAACGTCCCGGCGAACGCCCGCGCCTCGCGGAGGAGGATCTCGCGTTCGGCGCGCGTCAGGTAGTACTCGGGCAGCGCGCAGATCTCCTCGAAGAGCCGTGAGCCCGCCGCATCGTAGAAGTAGCAGCAGGGAAGCCGCTTCGGGGATGCGCACAGACCGGCCCGCACGGCGCGCGCAAACTCGCCCGATCCCGCTATGGTGTCGGCCGGTCCGTGCAGGACCAGCGCTTTGCGCCCGGCGCTCAACTCGCTCTCACCCCCGCCCGGTCGGGCCGCGCCGCGCCGAGGTCCGCGAGGAGCGCCGCCCACGCGGCGCGCTCGCGGGCCGGCTCCGTGAGGGGGCGGAGCGCCGCGCAGCGCGCCTGGAGCGAACGATAGAATTCCGCGTTCGTCTCGGCCTTGGACAGCAGATCGGCGAGCGCGCGCGTGTCCCCAACGGGGTACGTGCCGGGATAGTCGGGTCCGAGGATGCCGAGGGAGCCCGGAATCCTGGACACGAGCACCGGCACCGACGCCGCGAGCGCCTCGGACAGCGCGTTCGCTCCTCCCTCCATGCGCGAGCTCAGCACCATGAGGCGGCTGCGGGCGAGCAGCCGGAGCGCCTTCCAGCGCGGGAGCTCGCCGAGCCAGCGGTAGCGCGGGTTGGCGCGCATTTCCGCCCGCGCGGTCCTGCCCATGTCGTCCGTGAGCGCGGCGCCGGCGTGCAGGATTCGGATGCGGGACGACGGCGGGAGGTCGCGCGCGGCAAACGCCGCCCGCAAGGGGTCCTTGACGTCGCGGAGATGCGCCAGCACGCACACGTCGAACGTGCCGCGACTCGGCGGCGCCGCCGCCGGCGTCCGCACGGACTGATAGATGACGCGGGCTCGTCCGCGCACCGCGCGTGGGAGCGCATCGAGCCCCAACGGCTGGAGGAGAACGAGACGCGAGGCGCGTTCGAGGGTGCGGCGGATGCCGGGGTCGGTCACGAGGTCGCCGTACAAGTCCGTGCCGGTCAACGCGATGATCAAGGCGCCCTCGGGATGGCGGTTCCGGAACCGCTCGATCGACGGCCGGCTCCGCCGGGCATGGAGCGCGATGAGCACGTCGCACTCGTGCTCACCGTACTCGCGCTCGACCCGGACCCGGTGCCCGAGCGCGCGCAGGATGCGCGCCCAGCGCAGGGCCGTCACGCGATTGCCGGTGTGGGTGCCCGTCGGCGCCGGGGTGACCAGGGAGATCCGCACGGCATCAAGCTTGGACCGGGCAGGTGCGGAAGCCGGCCCAGACATCCCGGCGCTCCGGCGTGAAGTAGTTGCGCCAGGTGTTCCAGATGAGTCGCGACCGGGTGGCCCAGGAGCCGCCGCGCAAGACTTTGCGCTGCCCGAACCACGGCTCGGAATACTCCCGGTACGGGTCGGGGATGAATCCCGGATACGGGAGAAACGTGCTGCTCGTCCATTCCCAGACGTTGCCGATCAGCTGGCGGCACCCCGCGGGACTATCGCCCTGCGAGAACGCGCCCACGTCCACGCACCCCATGCCGCGCCAGTCGAGGTTGGCGTGCGCCGGGGTGGGCGCGCTGTCGCCCCAGGGGAAGCGCCGCTTGCGCCCGGTGAGCTCCAGGCGCTCGGGGTCGACCTCCGCGGCGGCCGCGAGTTCCCACTCCGCTTCCGTCGGCAACCGGCGTCCCGCCCACCGGCAGTACGCATCCGCCTCGTACCAGTTGACGTGCACGACCGGGCGGTCCGGCTCGAGGGGGACCCACCGGTCGAAGTTGCGCCGGCTCCAGGCGCGACCGGCGCGCCGCCAGTACACCGGCTGCTGCGCCTCGGCACGCTCGCGCCAGCGCCATCCGTCGTCGCTCCACCATTCGCGCCGCCGGTATCCGTCGTTCTCGACGAACGCGGCGAACTCGGCCTGCGTCACGGGCGCCCGCGCGATCGCAAACGGGCGAACCTCCACCGGGTGGGCCCATTT
>JAJPJL010000071.1 GCA_021324255.1 Bacillota bacterium | reverse complement strand
CGAAGGGTGAGAGGATGCATGGGTGCCTCCGCTGCGACGATGAATGCTGCCATGACCAGTCGCCCCCATCATATCGCACCCTGTCAATCAAGTTGGATCGGCACTAGCTCGGCGCCAACTAGCCGACGGAGCTGCTTCGGACTCGAAGCGCTGCGCTCATGCAGCGACAGAGCGATGCTGGCTAGTTCCTCGCAAGAAGAAGGAGGTGCGTGCGGCGGTATTTCCTGTCACGTCAGGATGGCTAACGTAAGCAATTTCGCAAGGCCTACTACTTGACAAGTGATCTTTCGAAAGATATCTTTGTAATATGGCGCGACCGAAGTCGGTGCGTCTTACCGACCCGCGTGCGTTGCGTGCATACGCCCACCCGACCCGGCTCGCGCTCGTCGGGGCATTGCGGCGTGAAGGTCCTCTGACCGCGACGCGCGCAGGCGAGCTAATCGGCGAGAGCCCCGCAAGCTGCTCCTTTCACCTGCGGCAACTCGCAAAGTACGGAATTGCCGAAGAAACGGGCGGCGGCACGGGGCGCGAACGCCCGTGGCGCGCTACCGCCCCGTACACGCGATTGCCCGGTGTGGGCGGTACTCCGCAACAGACAAGCGCCTCGGGATTGCTCTATCGGGTTCTGGCCGACCATTATTTCGAGCAGGTCCGGCGCTGGCTCGCCGCGCGGAACCTCGAGCCAAGAAGTTGGCAGAAAGCGGCGCACTTCGGTGACGACGTGTTGTACCTGACGGCCGAAGAACTTGCCGACCTCAAACGACGGGTTGGCGATCTCCTCGCCTCGTACCGCTCGCGGACGACACAACCTTCGCGACGTCCCGCGGGCGCACGGCGTGTCACGGTCCTTCGCCTGGCCTTTCCAAGCCAGGATACTCGAGACCACGTCGTCGCAAAGGGGCGTCGAAAGCGCCGCCGCCGGTAGCGTGCAACGAGCTCGCCGAACTCGATTGATCCCCCGGCTGCTTCGGGAGAACGGCCCTTTTCGTACGTTTTGGGCCGGTGAAATCATCTCGCTGTTCGGCGATCAAATCACGCTGCTGGCGCTGCCGCTCTTGGCCGTGTTGCTCCTACACGCGGGGCCGAAGGAGATGGGATATTTGACCGCGGCGGGACTTGTCCCGACGCTGTTCTTCGCTCTCCATGCCGGCGCGTGGGTGGACCGGCGCGGCCGGCGCCGTCAAGTGATGATCGCTGCCGACGCCGGACGGGCGCTACTCCTCCTGACCATCCCGGCGGCGTATGCCATGGGAAGACTGACGATGGCTCACCTGTACGCTGTGGCGTTCCTCGTAGGCGTGCTCAGCGTTCTATTTATGGTCGCCTACAGCGCGTTGTTCGTGTCCCTCGTGCCGCGCGACCGGTACGTTGAAGGGAACGCGATCTTGCACGGCAGCCGCGCGCTGTCGTTCGCGGGCGGTCCAAGTCTCGGCGGGTTCCTGGTGCAGACACTGTCGGCGCCGTTCGCCCTCGTCGCCGACGCGATTTCGTTTCTCGCCTCCGCGTTCTGCCTCGGCCGGATCTCGCCGGTCGAGCCGCAGACGGCGAAGGACGAACGCGGTCACGTGACTGCGGGCGCCCGCTTCATCGTGCGGTCGCCCATCATTCGGGCCTCGATGGCCTGGGGCGCGACGTGCAACTTCTTCAACTACATGTTCTCGGCGCTGTTTGTACTCTACACGACTCGGGCGCTGCACGTGCAGCCGGCGATGCTCGGCGCGGTGCTGGGCGCTGGCGCCATCGGTGCGGTGTTCGGGTCGACAATCACCGGATGGCTGGCGGGGCGTCTTGGCATCGGTCCGACCTACATTCTCGGCTGCATACTGTTTCCGGCGCCGCTGATCCTCGTGCCGGCCGCCGCAGGACCGGCCTCACTCATCCTGGCGTTCTTGTTCGCCGCGCGATTCGGCTCGGGACTCGGCGTGATGGTGCTCGACATCAGCATCGGCTCGATCTTTGCGGCCCTCATCCCGCACCATCTACGCTCACGCGTCTCCGGCGCGTTTACCGTCGTGAACTACGGCGTGCGCCCCGTCGGCGCGCTCGCCGGCGGGTTGCTGGGCGGCGCGATCGGACTCCGGCCAACACTTTGGATCGCGACCGTGGGAGCTGTCGCCGGGTTCCTCTGGTTGCTCCCGTCTCCCATGCCCCGCCTTCGGACGCTCGAACCGGCTGGCGATAACATGAACGAAGCGGACCCCGGCGTGGAAAACGACGGATATTCGAGAGGACATTCGACGAGCCAGCACCGTACGCTCGCTCGCTGAAAATGCAGGCCCAAGAAGTTGGGCGGACTGCGCCAGTAGGAATGGCCAACTCTCCCGGTCAACAGGACCCCTCCGTGCGCGTCCGGCCCAGTGTCGACTGAGCGCATACGCTCGGCCCTCGCCGCGCTTGTCCCCGATCCGGCCATCACGCGGATCGCGGCCTGCGTATTTCGCTGATCGTGATCACTGATTTCGCTCCATCGTGATCACGCGTTTCAGTGGTCATGATCGGAGCGAAGCGACGATCCCGGAGCAACGCGACGCTGGGCCGGACGAGCGACGATCACCTCCTTTCGGCATTATAATTCTGCATGGCGTTGGCGAAATCGTTCCCCAACCATGCGAGTATATAAATACGTCCGCGACGGGTGCGCGGAGGACGTCGTCGACGTTGGACGCCATTTTGGTGTCGAGGATGATGCCGTTTTCGTTGCAGGGTAGCGTCATATTGAACGCCGGACACACGATGACCACTCCCTTCGTGTGGTCGTGCGGAGACTGATTGGCGCCCGCCGGGACGTCGGTGCACTCCCGCGACGGGACGCCCCCGCACGCGTACGCTGACGATTCCCGGGACCGATTCCGGCCACCTGCGCGACGGTAGAGGGTCGAAACCCGTGACCTTCTTACCGCAGCTCCTCCAGCACGTTCCCTGCGCGCGTAGCCTTACGCATTCAAATGGTAACGAAAACGGGAGCGGGGTGCTCAATCGAGAGGAGTGGCAAGCCTGGATAGAGCCGGAAGGCGTAACCTGTGAGGTGCCCCTGCGTGAACCACGAGTGGGCGGCCGGTATCGCCTCACCATGAACTTGCCTGACGGGAAAATGTTACCCGTTGCCGGTGTCTACCGGGCGATCGACGAGCCGCGGCGCTTGGTCTTCACCTGGGGACGGGAGGGCGATGAGCATTGGAAACCTCTACCTTCTAAACTAACCCGGCATTGACAAAGTAAGTCCTCGCTGTGGGGTGCACCCGTTGGGTTGGTTGAGGAGGCGCGGGCCGGGCGGCCGAGGAGATCGGACCGCCGGGACTCCCGCGGGACGCCTCAAGCCCCGTTCAAAATTTCTCTGATGGTACACGCGATGCCTGTGCGGGCGTGATCGTGATCTTGCTGTATGAAATTTCCACCGTTGATCCGAGTGAGGGGATGTTGATGTACTGATAGGTCAACACCCACGCGTCATTGACTGCTGTATAGTCCTGCGCCAAATCGATGGCCCCCGCAACGTACTGCATGGTTGCGTCGACAACCAACCCCCGATCATAGTCAACCCACCCGATCATCGCCTTCGGATCCTCCGGGGATTCCCGAGCCTTCCCCTGCACAAGATAATACTGGCGGCCGTTGGCGACTTTCAACCCGAGCACCTGGAAGTCGAAGCGTGAGAGAAGGGTTGCAAGCGGCTCAGTCCCTTCGAACAGCCTGCCGATGATGGTTCGCCTGAGGGCGAAGCACAGTAGTCCCGGCGTGAGGTGGTTGACGGCCGCGAAGCGGTGGCCCGCTTGAAATTTCACCGTGCCTTCAAACACGCAGTTGGGCGGAGCGGAGAGCGGTTGCCTGACCCGCAGGTTCGCGACAAAATCCATTGAGGCGATGTGGGGAGCATTTTGATTCGCACTGAGGATCCGGTCGATGATCGCTTTCGGGGTGGGGACGGTCTGG
>JAJPJL010000026.1 GCA_021324255.1 Bacillota bacterium | reverse complement strand
GTCTACCCGGGGATCGGCGGGCCGCCTCATCTCCCCCTACGTGACCTTGCTCCGGGTGGGGTTTGCCGAGCCGGCCGGTCACCCGGCCGCTGGTGCGCTCTTACCGCACCGTTGCACCCTTACCCCGGCCAAAGGCGCCGAGGCGGTTTGTCTCTGTGGCACTGTCCTCGGGGTCGCCCCCACTGGGCATTACCCAGCACCCTGCCCTGCGGAGCCCGGACTTTCCTCGAGCGCCGGAGCGCCCGCGGCCGCCCGGCCTGCTCCCGCTCCATCCTATCATGGCCGGTCGCGCGCGTTCAAACGATTCCGCCGGGCGCCGCCGTGCGCCTCGACCAGGCTCTTTGCCCGCCGGCGCGATACCATCCCTCCTCAGCGGGGGTGGATTGAGGGGTCGGGATCCGCGGCGTCCAGCGCCTGGTTGGCCAGGGCGTCCGCCGCGCGGTTTCGCTCCCGCGGGACGTGCACGATCGTCACGGCCTCGAAGGCGCGAAACCGGGCCATCGCCGCCCGGTGGAGCGGCGCGAGCTGATCGCTCCGCACCCGGTATTCGCCGCGGAGCTGGCGTACCAGGAGCTCGCTGTCGCTCTGCACGCGCACGCGGCGCGCCCCGAGCGCCTCGGCCTCCGCCAGCGCCCGCAACAGCGCGCGGTACTCCGCGACGTTGTTGGTGGTGACGCCGATCGCCTCGCCGATCTCGCGGACCGCGCGCCCGCCTTGCACGGCCACGACGCCGATCGCGGCTCGCCCGGGGTTCCCTCGCGACGCGCCGTCGATGCAGAGCGTGACGTCCGGCGCCGCGGATTTCACCCGCCGTTCCCCGAGGAACTCCCCCGCCCGTCGAGGTAGAGGATGCGGTGGCAGCGCTCGCAGGTGACCACCTGGCCGTCGCGCACGCGTGACACGAACTGCGGCGGCACGTCGTTGCGGCATCCGCCGCAAAACCCGCCGATGATCGCCACCATGCCGACGCCGGCCTGCTGCGCCGCGATGCCCTCGTACTTGCGGAGCAGCCGGGCATCGACCGCGGCGGCGCGCGCCGCGCGTTCCCTCTCGAGCGTCTCGAGCTCGGCCGTGATCTCGCGCCGCGCCGCCTCATACGCCGTGACCCGGTCGCGCAACCGCTCCTCCAACGCGGCGAGGCTGCTTCGCGCTCCCGTGTCTTCGCGCTTCAGCGACTCGATCTGGTCGAAGAGCGCGAGGATCCGGTCCTCCAGGTGATCGCGGGCCCGGGCAAACGCGCCGAGCTCCTCCTCCAGCGCGGCGAGCTCCTTGGGATTGGTCACGCGCCCGCCGTAGAGATCCGCCTCCGCCTTTTTCTGCTTCGTCTCGGTGGTCTGGAGTTGCAGCTCTTGGTCCCGCACCGCGGCCAGCGCCTGGTGAAGCCGCGCCGCCGCCGCGGCCGCGGCCGCGCGGGCCGTCTCCGTCTCGGCGCGCAGCGCCGACCCGTCGTCGAGCGCGCTCAACCGCCCGCGTGCGTCCAGCAACCGGGCGTCGACCTGCTGCACGGCCCACAGCGCATCGAGCGCGGCGCGCTCGTCGGGATCCGCGCTCATCGCAGGCTCACGACATAGATGCCGTGCCGGCCGTCGTCGGTCTCGGCCACGAACGCCACTTGCCCGGCGTCGTTGAAGGCCGGGGCGCTGAACGCGGTGAACGTGCCGCCGCCCGGCGCGCGGTCCCCGGCACGCACGATCGGCCGCACCCCGGCCCGCGTGGCGAGGTAGATCGCCTGCGGGATCACGGGGAGGCTCAACTCGAACACCATGTCCTCACGCGCATCGATCACCGCGACGGCAAATTTCGTGAGCGAGCTTCCCGCCACATCTTGGCCCGCGGTGGCAAGCGGCACCAGGGTCGCCCGGCCGGTGACGTACAAGGCTTCGGGTACCGGGCTCCGCGCGGTGCGCCCGATGAACCCCACCGTTCCCGCGTCGGTCAAGACCACCGACCCGAACTCGGTAAAGCGGCCGCCCACCGGAGCGTCATCGTCGGTCGTCACGATCGGCACGGCGTGGCCACCGGCGAGGGTGTACACGCCCTGACGGTGATGCTCGGTCGTGGACGCGACCCACGCGATGCCGTTGCGGTCGTTGAGCGCCGGCGTGCCGTCCAGGAAGAACTCGAACGCACCGCCGCCCGGCGCGGGGTCGCCGGCCATCACCACCGCCGAGACCCGACCGTGGCTGGCCGTGAAGATCCCCTCCCGTCCCACCGTCCGTCCCACGAACGCCACGACGCCGCGATTGTTGAGCGTGGGGTTGGCGAAATCGGTGAACACGCCGCCGCGGGGCGCGGTCTCCCCGACGGCGGCCAGCGGCGTGATGGCATCGCCGCGCGCGAGATAGATCCCCTCCGTCACCCGCGGATCCGTCGTGCGCCCCAGGAAGCCCGCGGTGCCGCCGTCGTTCAGCAGCAGATCGCTGAACGCGCGAAACACGCCGCCGGTCGGGGCCGGCGTCCCGGTCGAGACGAGCGGCCGCACCCGGCCGCCGGTCCGGATGTAGAGCGTCTCACGCGCGCGCGCGCCCCCGATCACGGCGCCGAAGATGAGGTCGCCTCCGGCGTTGATCGACGGATCGGAAAATTCGCTAAAGGTTCCGCCGTCCGGCGCGGGCTCCCCGGTGCGGAAAAGGACATGCAGGCCCGGCGCGGCGTCTGCCTGCCATACGGCGGCGGCGCCGGTGGTCAGAGCGGCGACGATGAGGCACAATAACAGGGAGCCCCGGACGCGGGTCATCTCATGCTATGGTAGTGCGCCACCACGGCGTTGCCAAGCCCGCGAACCCGCGCCGCCCCGAAGCGCGGCAAGGAGACCAGGATGTCGAGCGTACGGCCCGGCGTGACCGATAGTCATCTGCACCTCGTAACGGCCTCGATGGTTCACCGCATCCGGGCGCGCCCGTGGTCCGCCCGGCCGAAGGCGATGGAAGCGTTCGCCGCCCGCGGCGCGCGCATGGCGGAGCGCATGGCCGCCCTGGAGCGCACCTCCATCGAGGACCACGCACGGCGGTGGGCGGCGGCGTTCGACCGGGCCGGTGTCGCCACCGGGTTCTTCATCGCCATCGGCGAAGGCAACGAGGACCTCGCCGAGTTCCTCCGGCGCGACCCCGCGCGCTTCCAGGCCTGGGGCAGCGTCGCGGATCCCACGGCGGCGGACGCCGCGGCAACCGTCCGCCGGTTCCGCGACTGGGGATTCCGGGGGCTCAAGCTCTACCCGCCGATTCAACGGTTCAGCGCGAGCGACCGCGTCGTGTATCCCGTGTATGAGGCCGCCGCGGAGGCCGGGCTCGCGGTGCTCTTCCACTTCGGCATCACGGTCGCTCCGATCTACGATCTCATGTACGCGAACCCGCTGCACCTCACCGCCGCTTCGCGTGATTTTCCGGAGATCACGTTCGCGATCGCGCACTGCGGGGCGGGCTTCCTGCGCGAGGCCCTGTTCCTCGCGTACCATACCGAGAACATCTGGGTGGATACGTCGGGCACGAACAACTGGCGTGAGTTCGTCCCCGGCCACCCATCGCTGGAGTCCGTGTTTCGGGACCTGCTGCGGACGTACGGCGCGGGCCGTATCATGTTCGGCACGGACTCCGGCACGCCGGAAGAGTACCGCACGGCCATCCTGGAGGAACAGTGGGAGACGTTTCGCCGGCTGGATCTCCCGGCGGCCGACATGGCGGCGATCTTCGGCGCCAACGCGCGGCGGCTGTTCAACCTGCCGGCCCAGCCGGCGTGACGCCGGGCGCGACCCACAGGACCGCCCGGCGCGGCCGCCCGGCCGCGCGGTATACTGAACCCACGATGGACGTGGGGCGGGATCCTCCCGAACCGGCGCCGGACCGGGCCGCAGACGGCGCCGCGTTGGACCTGCTGCGGGATCACGCGGAAACCATCCTCAACGCGGCCCGCATCCTCGCGGGTGCGCTGGAGGGCAAGACCGGGTTCGGCGAAGCCTGGCCGCCGATCCGGGATCTCGAGCACAAGGGCGATGCCATTGCCCGCGACATGTTCGAGATGCTCGCCGCGGGGCGCACCGGCGGGACCCCGTCCGACGCGCTCCAGTCGCTGATCGGCAATCTCGACGACGTGCTGGACGCCATCGAAGCCGCCGCGGCGCGCCTGGCGATTCACCACATCCGGGGTGTGTTTCCGCCGGCGCTGGAGCTCGGGAAGATCGTGCTGGAGTCGGCCCGGGAACTGTGCGAGGCGGTGCGCCGCGTGCACCCCGTGCGCGACGTCTTCCCCCACACGCGGACCCTGCACCTCCTCGAGAATCGCGGCGACGACGTGCTGCGCGACGCGATCGCGCGGCTGTTCGCCGGGCGGACGAGCGTCCGGGACATCCTCAAGTGGAAGGATATCTGCGAGATGCTCGAGGGCGCGACGGACCGGTGCGAAGACATCGCCAATGTCCTCGAAACCCTGGCGGTCCAGACCGGCGTGGAAGACCGGCTCACCGTGCAGCGGCTGGTGATGGACGTCGAGCACCACGAGGTGACCGCGGACGGCACCGCGGTGCCGCTGTCGGCCAAGGAATTCAGCCTCCTTCACCTGCTGCTGCGCCATCAGGGCAAGATCGTGCGGCGCGAGCGGCTGCTCCGCGACGTGTGGGGCGAGGACTACTTCGGCGATACGCGGACTTTGGACACTCATGTCGCATGGCTCCGCAAGAAGGTCGAAGCGCCCGGCGGCGTTCGCATCGTCGCCGTCCGCGGCATCGGGTATCGGCTCGACGCGCGGTGAGGGCCGCGGTGCCGGGGCCGGCGGCATGATGGCGGCGGGGGCGTGGCGCCGCGCGGCGCCGGCCCTGCTCGGCGCGGTGCTCGCGCTCGGCGTCCTCGCGCACGCGCGCGGGGCCGTCTCAAACCCCGCCGACGCGGTGTTCCAGCTCATGGACATCGACGCCACGGACCAGTGGATCCCGAAGATGACCGGCACGGCGTTTTTCGTCCACCCCGACGGAACGGCGATCACGAACAGCCACGTCGTGTTTCCAAGCCTGTCGCAACCCCGGCGGTACCGGCTCCTGGCCATTGTGAGGCACACGTTGTACGGCGTGCGCGTGATCTGCGCCACCAGGCTCTCCTACGATCCGATCGCGTACAACGGGCAGCCTGTGCCCATCGGCCGCGACGTCGCCGAGGTGGCCCTGGAGCCGCCGTCGTTCCCCTTCCGCGCGTTTGCGTACCGCGTGCCCGGCGGGCCCGAGGTGACGCTCGGCACCGCGCACGACGGGCCGATGCCGGCTTTTGCGCCGCTCATCGTCGCCGATGGGCCGGCGACGGGCGAGCACGTGGAGGTCCTGGGCTTCGGCCGGATCTCGCCGATTCCGGAGGAGTGGAGGGCCGAGGGCCAGATCAGCGCGTTCCACCTGGCGCGCGACGGGACCGAGGTGTTCGACATGCAGTTTCAAGGCCGGCCGCAGCCGGGCAACAGCGGCTCGCCGGTGTTGAACGATCGGGGACACGTGATCGGGATCTGGACGTGGCACTCCACGACGGACAGCAGCGTCGGGAGCGCCCAGTCAAACGACGTGCTGCGACCACCCTGCCGCTAGAGACCCCGTGATGCAGCGGCGCCCGGGCCTCGTGCCCCGGGCGCCGCCGTACCTCGCGCGCCGGCCGGCGCGCCTACTGGTTGCTCGAGCCGCCGTTACCGCCCTGGCCGCCGGCGCCACCATTGCCGGAGCCACTCGAGTTGCTGTTCCCGCCGGCGCCGCCGCTACCGCCTGCGCCGCCGCTGCCCGAGGTTCCGGTGTTGCTGTTGCCGCCGTTGCCGCCTTGGCCGCCGTTGCCGCCGTTGCCGGAGTTCGCGCCGGTGTTGCTGCTCCCGCCGGCCCCGCCGTTCCCGCCGGCCCCGCCACTACCCGCGCTCCCGGCGTTGAGGTTGCCGCCGTTGCCGCCCTGGCCGCCGCTGCCGCCGTTGCCCGAGTGGTTGCCGCTGTTGGAGCTGC
>JAJPJL010000034.1 GCA_021324255.1 Bacillota bacterium | reverse complement strand
CACGACGCGCGGCAGCGTCACGATGGAGCGCTTGACCGCGCGGCGGTACACGCCCGCGCCGTCGCCCCACTGCCGCAGGTTGCTCTTGGCCTCCGCCAGCCGCCGGATGAACTCGTCCTCGAGCCGCGCCCCGAACCGTTCCGCGAGCTGGAGGGCGCGCGCGGCGTACTTGATGACCTGCACCGTTTCGATGCCGGAGAGCTCGTCGAAGAACCACCCGCACGAGGTGTACATGAGCATGGCGTGGCGCTGCATTTCCAGCAACTGGAGGGTGTGCAGCCGGTCCCCGGCGTCGCCGGCGGACCGGCCGTGCGCCGCCCAAAACGCCTCCGTGCGCTCCGGCGCGCGGTCCAGGATGACGTCGATGTACGCGTCGCGCGCGGCCCAGGGGTCCTTGAGGAGACGCGCGCCCTCGCGCTCGAACAGCGGGGCCAGCTCGTCCCGCAGCCAGTCCAGCCCGGCGCGCAGCGGCCCGCGCCACGCCTGGTTCCATCCGGGATGCCCGGCCCGGCAGCCGCAGTTGGCGCGCCACCGCTCGATCCCGTGCGCGCACGACCAACTCGTGCGCTCGACGATCTCCGCCTCGTCCCGGGGCGGGAACATGGCGAGGTGCTCGCCGTAGTTTGTCAGGCGGCCCAGCTGCCGCTCCTGGATCACGCGGAGCGCGTACGTCAGCGCCATTTCACCGAAGGCGTGGTGATGGCCGTACGACTCGCCGTCGGTGGCGACGTGGACCAGCTGCGGCCCGGGCTCGTCGGTGAATCCTCCGGCCAGTCGTTCCGCGAACGCCTCGCCGTTGTTGAGCAGGCCTTCGAACGCGATCGCGCGGGAGGCCGGGCCGTCGTAGAAGAACAGCGTGATGCTGCGCCCGCTCGGCAGCACGCACAGGTACGGCCGCTTCGGATCGACGCGCGCCCCTTGCACGTCGCTCCACTCCGCGGCGCCGTGCGGCCGGACGCGCGCGGCCTGGTGCGGCGCCAGCACCGTGAACGCGATCCCGTGCGCCGCGAGCGTCTCCAGGGTCTCCGTGTCGACGGCCGTCTCCGGCAGCCACATGCCCTCCGGGTCGCGGCCGAAGCGGTGGCGAAAATCGGCGATCCCCCACAGCACCTGCGTGTGCTTGTCGCGGCGGTTCGCGAGCGGCAGGATCATGTGATTGTAGACCTGGGCGAGCGCGTTGCCGTGGCCGGCGTGCTGAGCGCGGCTGTCACGGTCGGCTTCGAGGATGCGCGCGTAGGCCTCCGGCGCCCCGTGCTCGAGCCATGCCAGGAGGGTGGGGCCGATGTTGAAGCTGATCTGCGCGTAGTTGTTCGTGATGGCGAGGATCCGCCGGTCGCCGTCCAGCACGCGGGACGCGCCGTTCGGCGCGTAGCACTCCGCCGTGATCCGGGCGTTCCAGTCGTGGTACGGGGCCGCGGAATCCTGGACCTCCACCGCCTCGAGCCACGGATTCTCCCGGGGCGGCTGGTAGAAGTGGCCGTGCACGCAGATGTACCGTTCCGTCATGAGGTCCTCTCGCGCGAAGGCGTCTCGGGCGCCGGCGCGGCACCTGCTAGGAGCGTACCGGCTGGCTTCCCCGCACGCGGGTGACGCCGCGTCCGATCACGGCGATGCCCGAGCCGTCCAGGATGCCCGCGGCGAGGTCGCGTTCGCGGTACCAGCCCAGGGCCGCTCCCGGCTCTACCACGTTGAACCGGTCGATGATCGCCCGGCGAATGCGCGCGCCCTGCCCGATGGTCGTGTAATCCATCACGATGCTGTCCTCGATCGACGCCCCGGCCTCGACGACCACGCCCTGACCCAGGATCGACCGCCGGACGGTTCCGCCGCGGATGACGGTGCCTTCGCCGAGGAGCGAGTCCTCCACCTCGCCGCCCACAATCCTCGCCGACGGTCCCGCGAACGCGGGCGAAAGAATGGGCCAGTGGGGATTGTCGAGATCGAGGACCGGCGACGAGCCCAGCAGGTCCATGTTGGCCTGCCAGTAGGCCTCGATGGTCCCGACGTCACGCCAGTAGCCGCGCTCCTCGGAGGGGCGGAGATCGGGGATCGTGTTCGCCAGGAAGTCGTAGGCGTAGACTCGGGCGTATGGGTACAGTTCGGGGATGATCGTGCGCCCAAAGTCGTGATCGGTGCTGCGCCGAGCGTCCTCGATGAGCACCTCCTCGAGCACCCCCGTATTGAAGATGTAGTTGCCCATCGAGGAGAGCGCCCGTCCGGGATCTCCCAGCATCGGCCGCGGCGCCGCGGGCTTTTCCTCCCAGCCGACGATCCGGCCGCCGGCGTCCGCGTCGATGATGCCGAATCCGGACGCGATCTCGATCGGCACGGGAAGCGCGGCGACCGTGACCTCGGCCCGGCGGGCGAGATGCGCGTCCACCATCTGCTGCAGATCCATACGGTAGATGTGATCCGCTCCGAAGATCGCCACGAGGTCCGGATCGACGTCGCGGATCAGGTTCAAATTTTGAAAGACGGCGTCCGCGGTGCCGCGATACCACGTCTCACCCCACCGCATCTGCGGCGGGACCGGAATGACGAAGTGCTCGTCGACCACGGCGCTCATACGCCAGCCGCGGCGGATATGGTCGATCAGCGACTGGGACTTGTACTGGACCAGGATGTACAGCGAGTAGATTCTCGAGTTGACGAAGTTGCTGAGGACGAAGTCCACGATCCGGTACTTGCCGCCGAACGGCACGGCCGGCTTGCTGCGGTCCTTCGTGAGCGGGTACAGCCGCTCGCCGCGGCCGCCGGCGAGAATCACGCCGAGCACGCGGGGCCGGGTCACCGCGATCGGAAACGCGGGCGGTGGATCATGCCGGCGGCAGCGCCGCCGCGGCTTCGAGGTGCTCGGCGATCCCCGGGAAGCAGAAGTCCTGCGTCTCTTTGCCCACCAGGAGCTCTTCGTCCTCCGACGATACGGCGCCGCCGCCCTCCACGCGCTTCGCCAGTTCCAAGAGGCGCGTGAAATCGGCGTAGTGCTGGGCGAAGCGCGCCTCCGCGTAGTTGCGGGCGGCCCACGTGGTAATCAAAAACTGCCAGTCGGACGCCTGCAACAGCAGCAGCTCGCGGCCGAGCTGGGCGACGATGCGGCGCAGCAGCGGCTGCTGCCGCCACGCGGCGCGCGCCACGAAGTTCCACAAGTCGTCCTCGGCCTGGTACACGGTCTCCCACGTCCACGCGGTGTCCTTGTTTAGCCAGACCCGGTGGTCTCCTCCTTCACCCCACGATCCCTCGAGCAGCGTAATCGGCCCCTGCGCCGCCTGCTCGGCCAGATACGCGCTCGAGGCGACGGAGGCGACGCCGGCGCCGGCCAGGCCCCGCAGCACGTGGTCCAGCCACACCGGGCCTTCGTGCCACCAGTGGCCAAAGAGTTCCGTATCGAAGGGACTGCAGAGCACGCCGTTGTCGCCGGATCCAGCAGCGTGTCGCTCGAGCACGCCGCGGACGAGCCCGATGAAATGCTCGGCGTGCGCGCGCGCCCGGGCCTCGGCGCGTTCGGGCACGTAGACCTGTTTGTCCCCGAGATCGCTCGCCGGCGAGGTGACCCGCCAGAAGCGGAGGCCGCCGGGAAAGTGCCGTTTGTGAAACTCGAGGTACCACTCGTCGCCCGGATACCCCGCGTCGCGGCTCCAGACCTGGAGCGTCGTCTCCGGATCGCGGACCAGCGCGACCGCATCGCCGGTGCCGCCGCGGGACGCGACCCGGTACGGGAGGTACGGGCTCCGGCCTTCGCGGCGCCGGAACTCGGCCTCCTGGCCCTGCACGGTCCGCAGCCGCGGGAAATAGTCGCGGTACGCCGACAGCGCCTGGCCGCCGCGCACCAGGTGCACGTCGGTGAAGAAGTACTCCAGCCCGTGCGCCGCGAGCAGCTCCTCCACACCGCGACGCCGGTATCGCACCTTCCCGCTGCGAGGTCCCGCCGGGGGCGTCCACTGATATCGGGGACGGTAGGCGCACTCCGGGAGCCAGACCCCCCGTGGCCGGCAGCCGAAGTGCCGGGTGTGCGCATCGATCGCCGTCCTGAGCTGCAGCTCCAAGCTCTCGTCGCGGCTGAGCAGCGGGAAGTACCCGTGGGTGGCCGCCGTGGAGATGAGTTCCACCGTGCCGCGGTCGGCGAGCCTGCGGAAGCGCGCCAGCAGGTCGCCGCCCATGGCGTCAAACTCCCGGCGCCGCTCCTCGTGCACGGCCCGCCAATAGTCGCAGAGCGCGACGAGGTTGTGCTCCTGGGTGTCGGTAAAGTGCCGGCGCGTCTCCTCGCAGCTGCGAAGCCGCTGGTCGAAGAACGCCGTCATCTCCTCCTGGAACGCACTGCTGGCGAGCTGCTCGCACAGGATCGGCGAGATGTTCATCGTGATCGCGGCGGGGATGTCGTCGCGGGCGAGGCCGTCGAGCATCCGCAGCAGCGGCAGGTAGCACTCGACCGTGGCCTCGGACAGCCAGTCGCTCCCGTGGGGCCACCGCCCATGGTTGAGGACGAACGGGAGGTGCGTGTGGAGCGTGAAGACCAGGTGGCCTGCGGGTTTCGCCATCGTATCCCTACCGGGACGCGCGGATCCAGTCCCGACCGAACCAGAATGCACGAGAGCGGCTCTATTATTGTAGCATGGCCGCGGCGCCGGAGGTCCAAGACCGCGAGGCGCCGGGACCGCGAGGTTCGGCGGTTCAGCGCCTGGGGAGGAGGGAGGAGGCCGGCGGCGTCGCGGCGCGGCGGCGCCGCACCGTCCGCCAGTGACTGAGCCGGCCGATGTAGCCGACGAGGATCGCGGCGTCGTCGGGCGGCAGCGTGCCGACGCGCCAATTGATCTCCCGCACGAGTTCTGCGGAGGTCATCTCGGGCACGCTCGCGGAGGCATGGTGGGCGGCCCGGACGCCGCCCGGGACCTCCGTCCGCTTCCGGCGCAGCCGTGCCATCATGGCCAGGACGCGCCGCTTCGCCTGCTTCGGCAGCAGGTAGGCATTGACTTTGATGAACTCGCGATCGCGCATCAGCGCGCCGACGTTCACGACGCGCCGCACACGCTGCTTCCGGCGCCGCGCCTCGGCCGGCGCGGCGCCCGTCGGATCCCGTTTCGGCGGCTCGAGCGATCGGGGCACGGTGATGCTTTTCGGGCCGGCCGCGGCGGTCCCTGCGGGAGCCGGCGGCCGGACGGCCGGGCCTCGTGAGGAACGTCTGTCGCATCCGGCGAATACGCCGGCATGACGATCCTCGACGACCCGTCGCGACTCCGCGCGGCCGATCCGTCCGGGATGCTCGGGACCGTGCTCGCCTTTCCCTCCCAGCTGGCCGAGGCATGGGCGCAGGCGATCGCCCGGCCCATCCCGCGGCCGGCGGAACCGCTCGCGCACGTCGTGACGATCGGGATGGGCGGCTCCGCCATCGCGGCCGATCTCGCCGGGGCGTACCTCGCCCAGGAGTTGCGGGTCCCGCTGATCACGATCCGCGACGCCCGGATCCCGCCCTACGTCGGGCCCGGCTCCGTCGTCATCGCGACGAGCTATTCGGGCGAGACCGAGGAGACGCTCGCCGCCGCCGGCGCGGCCATCGCGTCCGGCGCGCACGTCCTGGCCATCACGTCCGGCGGGCGCCTTGCGGACCTCGTGCCCGGCACGGTGCTCCGTGTGCCGGGCGGTTTGCAGCCGCGGGCGGCACTCGCGTACCTGCTCGGCGCTACGCTCGCCGTCTTCGCCCAATGGGGACTCGCGGGATCGTGCGCCGCCGACGTGGACGAAGCCGCCGCGGTCCTCGGGGCGCTCGCCGCCGAGACGGCGCCGTCCATCCCGGCTCCGCGGAACCCCGCCAAGAGGCTGGCCGAGTCTCTCTGCGGCAGGATCCCCGCGGTGTACGCGGGCGGTGCCACCCTGGCGCCGGTGGCCCGCCGGTGGAAAACGCAGTTCAACGAGAACGGCAAGACGCTGGCCACGTGGGACGTCTTTCCGGAGTTGACGCACAACGAGGCCGTCGGCTGGGGCGCGTCCCCGGACCTCGCCGGCCGCCTCGCCGCCGTGATCCTGCTGGCCGGCGACGAGGACGCACGGGCTCTGCGGCGGATCCGCGTCGCGCGGACGAGCGGGCTCGAGGGCGCCGTGGCGGGCGTCCACGAGGTCTCCGGCCGCGGCGCAGGCCGGCTGGCCCGCATGCTCTCGCTCGTCCTCCTCGGCGATCTCACGAGCGTGTACCTGGCCTACCTGCGCGGCATCGACCCGACGCCGGTCGTCGCGATCGACCGGATCAAGCAGGGTATGCGCGACCCGTGACGCGCGCGGAGCGCCGCCCGCTTCGCGGGCGGCGGGGGAGGGGTCCCCTGCGGGCGCGTCGTAGATGCCCCACAGCGCGGCGGAAACTCACGGGGTGCGGTCTCACCGCGCCGAGACTGGTCTGCCGCGCGGAGGTGGCCGGATGGCCAAGGTGATGCTCGAGGAGGTCGTCAAGCAGTTCGGCAACGTTGTGGCCGTGAACCACGTCACGCTCGACATCCCGGACCGGCAGTTCACGGTGCTCGTCGGGCCGTCCGGATGCGGCAAGACGACGTGCCTCCGGCTGATCGCCGGCCTCGAAGAGACCACGGCCGGGAACATCTACATCGGCGACCGGATCGTCAATGACGTCGCGCCGAAGGATCGGGACATCGCGATGGTGTTTCAAAACTACGCGCTGTACCCGCACATGACGGTCTACGACAACATGGCGTTCGGGCTGCGCCTTCGCAAGTACGCGCGCCCGGAGATCGACCGGCGCGTCAAGGAAGCGGCCGAGATGCTCGGCATTCAGGAACTGCTCGGCCGCAAGCCCAAGCAGCTGTCCGGCGGCCAGCGGCAGCGCGTGGCGCTCGGGCGGGCGATCGTGCGCGAGCCGCAGGTGTTCCTGATGGATGAGCCGCTCTCCAACCTGGACGCGAAGCTGCGGGTGCAGACGCGCGCGGAGATCAAAAAGCTGCACGCGCGCCTGCAGACCACGACGGTGTACGTGACCCACGATCAGGTGGAGGCGATGACGATGGGCGACCGCATCGTCGTCATGAAGGACGGCGTCGTCCAGCAGGTGGACAGCCCGCTCAACCTCTACGAGCGGCCCGCCAACCTGTTCGTCGCCGGCTTCATCGGTTCGCCCGCGATGAACTTCCTGGAGGCCAAGCTGGCGCGGCAGGATGGCAAGCTCCTGGTCGACGGCGGGGTCTTCCGCGCCGAGGTCCCGGCGCCGTTCGTGCCCAAGCTCGCGGACTGGGCCGGCCGGCCCATCATCTTCGGCATCCGGCCCGAGGACGTGCACGACCGGGCGTTCCACAAGGGCAGCGAAAACGGCGCGGTCATTCACGCCAACGTCGACGTGCACGAGCCGCTCGGCTCCGACGTGATCCTCTACCTCACGGCGGGCGAGCACAGCGTCGTAGCCCGCGTGGACGCGCGCACCCAGGCGCGCATGGGGCAGACGGCGGAGGTCGTGTTAGACATGAACAAGATGCACGTGTTCAACGCGGAGACGCACGAAGCCGTGATGTAACGCGCGCGGTCGTCGGCCGCTAGCGCGGCGGGACCCGGATCGCCGGGTCCCGCCGCCGGCTTCCGGAGCGTCAGATCAGGGCGAGCGCGGCGCCGCCCGGCCCGCGCCGTCGACGAACGGCTGCAGCAGCTTCGTAAACTCCATCGGAAACACGAACTTGGTCGAGGGGCTCGCGCCGAGCGCCTTCAGCGCCTCGAGGTACTGCAGGCTCATGGTGTTGGCGTCCACGCCCCTCGCGACCGAAAAGATCTTGTCGAGCGCGAGCGCAAAGCCTTCCGCCCGGAGGATGGCGGCCTGCCGATCGCCCTCCGCCTTGAGGATGGCCGCCTGTTTCTCACCCTCCGCGATCGTGATCGCCGCCTGCTTCTTGCCGTCTGCCTCGGTCACGAGGGCCCGCCGGCTGCGCTCGGCCGACATCTGGCGCGTCATCGCCTCCTGCACGTCCTTCGGCGGGGTGATCTCGCGGATCTCGACCGTGGTCACCTTGACGCCCCACCGCTCGGTGACCTCGTCGAGCTTGGCGCGCATGATCTGGTTGATCTGATCGCGCTTGGCCAGGACCTCGTCCAGGCTGATATCGCCGATGACCGCGCGGAGCCCGGTGGTGGCGATGCCCTGTGCGGCCCCGGCGAAGTTGCCGACTTGAATGACGCTGAGGGAGGGATCCACCACCTTCCAATAGATGAGAAAGTCGATGGAGATCGGGGCGTTATCCTTGGTGATGCACGTCTGCGCGGGGATCTCGAGGAAGACTTCCCGCAGGTCCACCCACACGGCCTTGTCCACGACCGGGATGAGGTAGACGATGCCCGGCCCCTTTTGGCCGACGCTGCGGCCGAGGCGGAACACCACCAACCGCTGGTACTCGCGGACGACCTTGACGCCGTTCCACCAGAGCAGGATCGCCACGATCAGGAGCGCGACCACAAACGCCATCTGCGTTCCCCCCTTTGCCGTGGGGACGTCGTTCGCGCCGCGCCTGGACGCCACCTGCCGCGCCGCGGGGCGCCGGGCGGGAGCGGGTCCGCGCGGCGGCGAAGTCCCCCGCGGTCCGGAGCGACGGCGCCGCGCCGCCCGCGGCTCATCGTACGCTTCCGGGCCGTTTGCCGGCCCGGCGAGCGCGATGCGGGCCCCGGCGCGGGCGGGCGCGCGCGGCACATGAGGGAAGCGAGGTGCTGGGGATGCGGTGGACGATCAGCGCGGACGAACATCGGCGGCGGCAGGCGCGGGTGCGCGAGGCGCTGGGGCGCCGCGGGTTGGCCGGGCTCTGCCTGTTCAGCCCGACGCAGGTGTTCTACGTGACGGGCTTCGCGTTCATTCAGACCGAGCGGCCGATCGGTCTGGCCTTTCCCCGCGAGGGGCGGAGCGTGCTGCTCGTGCCGCAGCTCGAAGCCGAACACTCCCAACTCCACGCGCTCGTGGACGCGATCGAATCCTACCCCGAGTATCCCGGACGCACACATCCGATGAAGCGCTTCGCCGAGATCTGCCGGGACCTCGGCTTGGGCGGCGGCCGCGTCGGCGTGGACGGTGACGGGTACGGCGGCGGCTACGGATACCGCGGGCCGGCGCTGAGCGAGCTGCTGCCGCAGGCCACGATCGTGCCGTCACGGGACCTGATCGAGGACATGATCGCGGTGAAGTCGCCCGAGGAGGTGGGGTTGATCCGCGAGAGCGCGAAGTGGGGCAACCTCGCGCACACGCTCCTGCAGCAGTACACGCGCCCCGGCCTGACGGAGACGGAGGTCAGCGGGCGCGCGTCGTTTGACGCCACGCAGGCGATGATCCGCACGCTGGGTCCGTCGTACCGGCCGCTGACGTGGCTGCGCGCCGGCGCGCACGCCGGCTACCGCGGGCAGATCGGCAAAGATTCCGCCCTGCCGCACTCCCTCACGACCAACGCGGTGTTTCATGCGGGCGACGTGCTGGTCACGGGCGCCGGCGCGGGCGTCGGCGGGTACGGGAGCGAGCTCGAGCGCACGATGATCATCGGGACGCCGGACGACCGCCAGCGCCGGTACTTCGACCTGATGGTGGGCGCGCAGCAGGCGGCGTTCGATGCCATCCGGCCGGGGGCCAAGTGCTCGGACGTGGACCGAGCCGTGCTCGCCTTTTTCGAACGCCACGACCTCATGCCGTACTGGCGTCACCACACCGGGCACGCGCTGGGCATGGGCATCCACGAGGGTCCGTTCTTCGACGTGGGCGACGACACGGTGATCGAACCGGGAATGGTCTTCAGCGTCGAGCCCGGGATCTACGTCCCCGGGTACGCCGGGTTCCGCCACTCCGACACCGTGCTGGTGACGGAGACCGGCATGGAGATGCTCACGTACTACCCGCGGCTGCTGGAGGACCTCACGATCCCCGCGTAGCGGCGTCGATCGCCGGGGGGCTGGGCGGGCGCCCGCCCGTTCGCTCCGCCGCCTGAGCGGATGTCGGGTCGCTTCTCCCCGGGGCTCCCTCCGGGCCGCCGCCGTCCCGGTCGGCCGGAGCGCGGTCTATGCGGATCGGGGCCGGCCGGCCGGCCCGAGATCGATCCGCCGCTGGACGAAGTTGACGTACACCTCGCCCTTGCGGAAGAAGGCGTTGTCGAGCACCTGCAGGTGGAAGGGGATCGTCGTCTGGATGCCGCCGATGTCGAACTCGCCGAGCGCGCGCCGCATCCGCGCGATCGCCTCGTCGCGGTCCCGGCCCCAGGCGATCACCTTGGCGATGAGCGAGTCGTAGTACGGCGGGATCGTGTAGCCGGTGAACGCGTGCGTCTCCACGCGGATGCCGGGCCCGCCCGGCGGGATGAACGCGGTGATCTGGCCCGGGGACGGCAGGAAGTCCCGCGCCGGATCCTCGGCGTTGATGCGGCACTCGATCGCGTGCCCGTGCGCCTCGATCTCGCGCGGCAGCGACAGCCGCTCGCCCGCCGCGATCTTGATCTGCTCCTTGACCAGGTCGATGTTCGTCACCATCTCCGTGACGGGATGCTCCACCTGGATCCGCGTGTTCATCTCGATGAAGTAGAGGTGATTGGTGCCCTCGACGAGGAACTCCACCGTGCCGGCGTTCACGTAGCCGACCACCGTGGCCGCGCGAACGGCGGCGCGAAGCAGGGCGCGCCGGAGGCGGGGGCTCAGGCCGACGGCCGGCGACTCCTCGAGGAGCTTCTGGTGGCGCCGCTGGATCGAGCAGTCCCGTTCGCCGATCGCGACGACGTTGCCGCGGCCGTCCGCGAGGATCTGCACCTCGATGTGCCTCGGTTCCGTGAGGTATTTCTCGATGTAGAGCTCGGCGCTGCCAAACGCGGCCGCGGCCTCTTGCCCCGCCGCGGCGAACGCGCCCCGCAGGTCGGCCGGCGACTGGACGACGCGCATGCCGCGCCCGCCCCCGCCGGCGGCGGCCTTGATGAGGAGCGGGTACCCGGTGGTCCGGGCCACGGCGAGCGCCGCCGCCTCGTCGCGCACTGGCCCCGGGCTTCCGGGAACGACGGGGATGCCGGCTTTGCGCATCATCTGCCGCGCCGCCGCCTTGTTGCCCATCTTGTGGATCGCCTCCGGCGGCGGGCCGATGAACGTGATCTTGCAATCCTGGCAGATCTCCGCGAAGTGCGGGTTTTCCGCGAGAAATCCGTACCCGGGATGGATCGCATCGGCGCCGAGCAGCTCCGCCGTGGCGATGATGTTCGGAATGTGCAGATAGCTGTCGCGCGCCGCGGGGGGACCGATGCAAAACGCCTCGTCCGCGAGGCGGACGTGCAGGGCGTCGCGGTCGGCTTCGGAGTAGACCGCGGCCGTGCGGATGCCGAGGTCCCGGCACGCGCGGATGACGCGCACCGCGATCTCGCCGCGGTTGGCGATCAGCACCTTGTTGAACATCGGTTAGGCGGCCGGCGACGGATCGACGAGGAACAGCGGTTGCCCGTACTCGACGGGCGCTCCGTTCTCGGCCAGGATGCTGACGATGCGGCCGGCGACCTCGCTCGGGATTTCGTTGAACAGCTTCATCGCCTCCAGGACGCACACGATCTGTCCGGCCTCGATCATGTCGCCTTCGTTCACGAACGGCGCGGCGTCCGGCTTCGCGGCGCGGTAAAACGTGCCGACCATCGGGGCGACGATCGGAGTATACCGATGCTCCTGGACGGCCGTGCCGCCGGCTCCCGGCGTCGCGGCGGCATCGGGACGCGGGGCCTCGCCGCCGTGCCCCGCCGGACCCGCATGGCGTGCCTTTTTGATTCGGACCTTGACGTGGGCGCCCTGGACCTCGAGTTCTTCGATATCGGCCTCGGCGGCCAGACGGATCAGCGCCCGCAGTTCCTCCAGGTCGAATCGCGGATGGTCGCTCATTCCGCCTGTCCCCCTGCCGCGGGCGTCGTGCCCGCGGCCTCGGCGGATCCCCGGCGCACGCGCCCGATACGGCGGTACTTCTCATACCTGGCCGCGATCAGGGATTCCTCCGGACGCCTGGCGCACGCGGCGAGGTGGCGCCGGACGCTTTCGACAACCGCGGCGACCGCATCGTCCCGGTGGCGGTGGGCTCCGCCGGGCGGCTCTGGGATGATCTCATCGACGATCCCGAACTCGGCGAGATCGTGCGCGGTCAGCCGCAGCGCCTCCGCGGCCTCGGGTGCGCGGCTCCCGTCGCGCCACAGGATCGCCGCGCAGCCCTCGGGCGAGATCACCGAGTATACCGCGTGTTCCATCATGAGCAACACGTCGCACAGCCCGATTCCGAGCGCGCCGCCGCTCCCGCCTTCGCCGGTGATGACGGCCACGATGGGCGTCCGGAGGCGGGCCATCTCGAGGAGCGACCGCGCGATCGCCTCGCTCTGGCCGCGCTCCTCGGCCTCCTTGCCGGGGAAGGCGCCCGCGGTGTCGATCAGGGTGACGACCGGCGCCCGCAGCTTCGCCGCGAGCGTCATGACGCGAAGGGCCTTGCGGTATCCTTCGGGGTTCGGCATGCCGAACCGCCGGGCGATATTCTCCCGCGTGTCGCGCCCTTTGGCGTGCCCGACGATCGCGGCGGGACGGCCGTCGACCATGCCGAGCCCGGCGATCATGGCCGGGTCGTCGCCGAAGGCCCGGTCTCCGTGCAGCTCGAGAAACTCCGAGGTCAGCGCCGCGATGTAGTCGCCGATCCGCGGCCGTTCCGCGTGCCGCGCGAGCTGCACCCGCTGCCAGGCGGTGGGGTGGCGCGCGATCTCCTCGCGCAGCCGCTCGGCGCGCGCTTCCAGCGCGGCGATCTGCTCGCCCAGGTTCATCTGCTGGGTCGTCGTGATGCGGCGGAGGTCTGCGATCTCACGCTCCACCTCCGCGAGATCGCGGTCCAACGCCCCTCCCGGCGCCGCGGCGCGGGCATCGGACGCCCGCGGTTCAGGCGGGCGGCGGTTCATCGGCCCTGTCCGTGGGCTCGCCCCATCCCTGCGCGCCGGTCCCGGCCGCCCCGGGATCGGCCGGCGCGTTGGCCAGCCGCAGGATCCGCCCGAGCGTGGCCCGCAGCTCGGCCCGCGGCACGACCGCGTCCAGGAACCCGTGCTGCAACAGGAACTCCGCGGTCTGGAACCCGTCGGGAAGCTTCTGCCGGATCGTTTGTTCGATGACCCGAGGGCCCGCGAACCCGATGAGCGCGCCGGGCTCGGCGATGATGATGTCGCCCTGAAACGCGAAGCTCGCGGCGACGCCGCCGGTGGTGGGGTCGCAGAGGACCGTGACGAGCGCGACGCCGGCGTCGGCGAGCCGCGCGACCGCGACGCTCGTCTTCGCCATCTGGAGGAGGGACAGCGTGCCTTCCTGCATGCGCGCCCCGCCGGAGGCGACGAACAGGACCAGCGGCCAGCGGTGATCGCGGGCGCGGTCGGCGCTGCGGGCAATCTTTTCGCCGACGACGGAGCCGAGACTGCCGCCCATGAAGCCAAATTCCATCGCGCCGACCACGGCGCGGGCGCCCTCGACGGTCCCCGTCCCCGTGACGATGGCCTCGGCCTGTCCCGTGCGCCTGCGGTACTCCGCAACACGCGCGGGATACGGCTGCTCGTCCACGAATCCGAGCGGGTCCTGGGGTTCGAGGTCCCCATCCGTCTCCACGAAGGATCCGCGGTCCAGCACCAGGGCCAGCCGGTCCTGCGCCGAGAGGCGGTGGTGGAAGCCGCAACGCGGACAGACGCGCAGGCCGCGCTCCAGCTCCTTGCGGTAGACGAGATTGGCGCAGCGCGGGCACTTGACCCACAGGCCCGCCGGGATGTCACGCCGCGCGGCCGCGGCGTGTTTAGGCCGGGGGAGCCAGTTCAGCAACGAGACGGCCGCCGGTGCGTGACGGGATGCGAAGGTGGGTATCCATCTCTCAAGGCGGCTTGATTATACCGCAGGCCGCGGCGGCGCGGCAAACGCGGCCGGCCGCGTCACCGCGGGTGTTATAATTGAAGCGCTGTGCGAGCACGTCAGGAGGGATCGGGCTGATGGCCACACAACCACCGGCCCCGCGTCTGCGGGGCGGTCCCGGCTACTCGGCCACGGTGATGCTCGTGCTCGCCGTGGTCTCGGCGGGCGCGGTGCTCGGCGGGATCGTGCTGCCGCAGTACGTGCACCCCGTCTTCCAGGCTCAGCCCGTGGTCCCGGCTCCTGTGCCCTCCGCGCCGGGCACGCCGCCGCCGGCGGCGACACAGCCGCCGGCGGGTACCCGGCCACCGGCGGTCGCGGCGCCGCCGGCCGCGCCCGCGCCGTCCCCGTCTGGCACGCTCACGCCGGATGAGCGCGTCGTCATCAACGTGGTGAAGATGGTGCGCCCGGCGGTCGTCAACATCAACACCGAATCCCAAGTGCAAACGATGTTCGGCGTCTTCCCGGCTCAAGGGGCCGGCTCCGGCGTCATCGTACGGCCGAACGGCTACATCGTGACGAACAACCACGTCGTCCAGGGCGCGACGACGATCAAGGTCACCCTGGCCGACGGCAAAGAGCTGACCGGCAAGGTGGTCGGGACGGACGCGTTTGCGGATCTCGCCGTGATCAAGGTCGATGCGCCGGCGCCGTTGCCCGCCGCGGCGCTCGGCACGAGCGGCGCGCTGCAGGTCGGCCAGCTGGCGATCGCCATCGGCAACCCGTTCGGCCTCGGGAGCACGGTCACGACCGGCGTGGTCAGCGCCCTCAACCGGAACGTGCAGCTGCCCAATCTCATCGTCGAAAACTTGATCCAGACGTCCGCTGCGATCAACCCCGGCAACAGCGGCGGCGCGCTCGTGGACAGCGCCGGGCGCGTGATCGGGATCAATACCGCGATCATCCAAAATGCCCAGGGCATCGGCTTCGCCATCCCGAGCGACGTGGCGCGCGTCGAGATGGAGCAGCTCATCGCGCACGGCCGGGTCATTCGCCCGTGGGTCGGCGTCGACTACGGGGGCGAAGTGGACTCGCAGGTGTCTCAAGCGTACAATTTGGGGACGGACCACGGCGTCGTCGTCCGCGGCGTCGAGTCGTCCTCGCCCGCGGCCAAAGCGGGGATCCAAGCCGGGGACATCGTCACCGGCGTCAACGGCGCCCGCGTCGACAACTGGAACGACTTCGTCCGTGAGATCGTCACGAAGAAGATCGGCGAAACGGTCACGCTGACCATCATGCGCAACCATGCCACGCGGCAGATCCCGGTGACATTGACGGAGCGGCCGGCCGACTCGCACTGAGCGGTTGCGGCGGTTCTGCCGCGCGATCGATCCGGCACATCGCAGGTTCGGGCCGAGGCCGGCGCCGGTAGCGATGCCGCACGCTCGACGCACGGGGCCGCAGACGGCCGCCGTCCTTCGCACGGGAGAGGAGGAGCGCCCATGGAGCCGCGAACGCTCGCGATCGACGTGGCGACAGTGACCGAGGCCGCCGCGCTCGCCGCCGCCCATCACATGGGCGAGGGTGACAACGAGCGCGCGGACCAGGCGGCCGTGACCGCGATGCGGGAGGTGCTCGGGCGCCTGCCCATCCACGGGCGTATCGTGATCGGCGAAGGGGGGCGGGACGAGGCGCCCATGCTCTACATCGGCGAGGAGGTGGGGAGCGCGGACGGCGTCGCGGTCGACATCGCGGTCGATCCCGTCGAGGGCACCAACCTCGTGGCAAAAGGGCTGCCCAACTCCATCGCGGTGCTGGCGATGGCGGAGCGCGGCGGGATCCTGCACGCCCCCGACATCTACATGGAGAAGCTGATCGTGCCGCCGCAGGCCGCCGGCGAGGTCGACCTCCGCTGGCCGCCTGAGCGCAACCTCGGCGTCCTTGCCCAGGCCCTGGGCCGCAAGGTCACCGACATCACGGTCGTCATCCTGGACCGGCCCCGTCACACGGAGCTCATCGCAGCCGTCCGGCGCGCGGGCGCGCGGATCAAGCTCATCTCCGACGGCGACACGGCGCCGGCGATCTCGGTGGCCGTCTCCGGCACCGGCGTCCACGCCGTGATGGGGATCGGCGGCGCGCCGGAGGGCGTGCTCGCCGCGGCGGCCCTGCGCTGTCTCGGGGGCGAGCTGCAGGCGCGCCTGTGGTACCGCAACGACGCCGAACGCGAACGGGCCCGCGCCATGGGGATCAGCGACCCCGACCGCATCTTCCGGACCGAGGAACTGGTGCGCGGCGACAACCTCATCTTTGCGGCCACGGGGATTACGGACGGGGACCTCTTCCGCGGCGTGCGCTTGTTCGGCGGCGGGGCGCGAACGCATTCGCTCGTCATGACCTCGAGCCCGCGCGAGATCCGGTTCGTGGACACCATCCACGCCCACGACATCGCCCGAATCGGTGTCGTTCGACTCTAGCGCGCCGCACGGCGTCATGGTCACGCGCGAACTGGGCGCGCTGGTCGCCGCGGCGGTGGGCCGCGCCGCCCAGGCGGGGGATCTGCCGCCGGTGCCCCAGCCCCTCCCGCCGTTCGAGGTCGAGCCGCCGCGCGATCCGCGGCACGGGGACTTCGCGACCAACGTGGCGCTGGTCCTCGCCAAGGCCGCGGGCGAGCCCCCTCGCCGCGTCGGCGAGGCGGTGCTCCGGCACCTCCCGGTCCCGTCGGCGGACCTCGCGCGCGCGGAGCTGGCCGGTCCCGGCTTTCTCAACCTCTTTCTCGCTCCTGCCTTCGTGCACCGCTGGCTGCGGCACGCCCACGAGGCGGACGCCCGCTTCGGCGCGTCGGACGAAGGGCGGGGCCGCCGGGTGCTCGTGGAGTACGTCAGCGCGAACCCCACGGGGCCGCTCCACGTCGGAACCGGGCGGGGCGGCGCCGTGGGCGAAACGATCGCGCGGCTGCTCGAAGCGCTGGGGTACGAGGTGTCGCGGGAGTACTACGTCAACGACTACGGCGGGCAGGTGGAGACGCTGGCCCGGTCCGTCGAGGCGCGCTATCTTGAGCTCGCGGGGTGCGCCGCGGAATTTCCCGCCGGCGGCTACCAGGGGGCGTACGTCGTGGAGATCGCCCGCCGGATCGCCGACCGCGAGGGGCTCTCGCTGGCGCGGGCGGGCGAGGCGGAGCGTCTCACCCGCATCCAGGACTACGCGCTCGGCATGATGCTCCAGGACATCCGCGAGACCCTGGAAGCGTTCGGGATCCGGTTCGACACGTGGTTCAGCGAGCGCACACTCCACGAGCGCGGCGACGTGCGGCGGTGCCTCGAGGCGCTACGCGAGCGGGATCTCGTGTATGAGGAAGACGGCGCGGCGTGGTTTCGCTCCACCCGGTTCGGCGACGACAAGGACCGGGTCATCGTGCGCCGCGATGGGCGGCCGACCTACTTTGCGGCGGACGTGCCGTACCATCTGGACAAATACGCGCGGGGGTTCGAGCATCTGATCGACGTCTGGGGCGTCGACCACGTGGGGGACGTGGCGCGCGTGCGCGGCGCCGTCGAGGCGCTTGGGCACGCGCCGTCCAGCCTGGAGGTGGTCCTGCACCAGCACGTTCGTCTGAGGAACGAGGGCGAAGTAGTGCGCATGAGCAAGCGCAGCGGGGAGTTCGTGACGCTGCGGGACCTGCTCGAGGCCGTCGGCAGGGATGCCGCCCGGTTCTTCTTCATCATGGTCAGCCCGTCGGCGCCGATGGACTTCGATTTCGCCCTCGCCCGGCGGCAGTCGTCCGAAAATCCCGTCTACTACGTGCAGTACGCCCACGCCAGGATCTGCAGCATCCTGCGCGAAGCGGCACGGCTGGGCCGGGAGGTGCCGCCCGCGGCGGCCGCCGACCTCGCCCGGCTCACCGCGCGCGAAGAGTGGGCGCTGGCGAAGCGCGTGATCACGCTGCCGGAGGTCGTGTACGCGGCGGCGACGCGCCGCGAGCCCCAGCGCCTGTGCGCGTACGCGCGCGAGCTCGCGGAGGCGTTTCACGTCTTTTACGGGCAGTGCCGCGTGCTGTCCGACGACGCGGCGCTGACGGGGGCGAGGCTCGTCCTGGCGGACGCCGTCCGCCGCGCCCTCCGGAATACGCTCAGCCTGGCGGGGGTCAGCGCCCCGGAGCGGATGTGACGGTCCGGGGGAATCTTTTGCGTCGCGGCCGCCGTATATGGGAAGGAGGAAATTGAAGCGCGCCGGTAGAATAGCGGGCGAAAGGTTTATGGGTTCATCCCGCTTGTTTCGCACGACATGCCGCGGGTCCCGTGTGCTTGGGTGGCGTAGGTTCTGAGTCTGCGGAGGCCCCGAGCGAGCGTACGGCCCCCTGTGTAGGCATGCCATTCCGGTGATGTCCGGCCCGCTGTCCGTCCGGACCGGCGGCCGCCCCTCCCCGAAGTGATGCTCGCCGGACTTATCGGGATCGGTCGGAGGGCGCTCGGCGTGGTGCCCTTTCGATGCGGCGCCACACGCGCGAAGGTGAAAATCGAGTAAGGAGGTTTGGTAATGCCCATGCGAAGCCCCTGGGTGCCCGCGGCGCTCTTGGCCGTCGCGATGGCCGCCGTACCCGTCCCGCCGGCGCACGCGGCCTTACTGTTCTCGGACATTGCGAACAGCCCGTATCAGCAGGCCATCATCAAGGTCAGCGTGACGGGCGTGATGAAGGGCAATCCGGACGGCACGTTCAAGCCGGACCAGCCGGTCACCCGGCTGGAGGCCGTGGAGGCGCTCGCGGCGGGGCTAAACGTCCAGGGCAGCGGGTCGATCCCCAACTACAAGGATCTCAACGAAATCCCGGAAAACGTGCGCCCCGTGATCGCGGCCTTGCTCAACACCGGCGCCGCGTCGGCGCAGAACGCGCAGGTCAAGGTGGGGGACATCACGTACACGCTCACGACGGACAAGGCCGTGTACGGCGTCGATGACCCCGTGGACCTCACGTTCACGATTGCCAACACGGGCAAGACGGACGCGGTATTCGAGTTCCCCTCCACGCAGAACTACGACTTCATCATCAAGCGCGGCAACGACGAGCTGGCGCGCTGGTCGCTCGGCCAGACCTTCGTGCAGTCGCCGACGTCGCTCACGTTGGCGGGCGGCAAGTCGTTCTCGTTCACGACGCGGTGGCTGCAAAAGGACCAGGATAGCCGCCCCGTGCCGCCCGGGACGTACACGCTGAGCGCGCTGTTTCCGCTGAAGGACCACCCGGTGGAGGTGGATCTCGAGTTCCAGAAGGGCCTGCTGCCGACGTTCCCGGACAACACCTTCCGTCCCAACGCGCAGGTGACGCGCGCGGAGTTCGCCGCGCTGCTCGTGCGCGCGATGGGGCTGCAGGGCGAGGCGACGCAGAAGGCGCAGGCGGAGCTGTCGATCAAGGACGCCGCGGACGTGCCGGCCCCGCTGCACGGGTACGTGGCGACGGCGATCGACCACAAGATCATGCCCGTCCTCCCGGACGGGGCCTGGCATCCGACGCAGCCGACCACGCGCGGAGACGCGGCGGGCGCGCTCGCCGCCGTGATGGATTCCCTCAACAAGTTCAACTACGTCAAGGGAACATTCGTGAGCGTGAGCGGCTCCGACGTGACGGTGAGCGGCGCGAACAAGACCGTGACGAGCTACGCCCTGACGCCGGCCGCGGCGATCTACCGCAACGGCAAGCCGGCCGGTCCGACCGACCTCAAGCCCAACGATCAGGTCGTCATGCTGCTCACGGGTCCGCGGGGGCGAGCCGGGTATATTGAAGCCACGGGGCAATGAGCGCCCCGCGGGGCGTCCGCGCGCCGCGGCCGAACGCGGCGGCGCCGCGGGTGACCGTGACGGAGGTGGCACGGCGTGGCAATCGCTGAGCTCGAAGGCAAAAGCCTGAATGAGCTCCAGGACGTGGCCAAGGATCTCAATATCCCAAACTTCCGGCGGTACCGGAAGCAGGAGTTGATCATGAAGATCTTACAGGCCCAGACGGAACAAAGCGGATTGATGTTCCGCTCGGGCATCCTCGAGATTATGCAGGAGGGCTACGGGTTTCTGCGGACGGGCGGGTACCTGCCCGGGTCCGAGGACATCTACGTGTCGCCCTCCCAGATCAAGCGGTTCGGCCTGCGCGTGGGCGACGAGGTCCTCGGTCAGGTCCGCGCGCCGAAGGACAACGAGAAGTACTTCGCCCTGCTGCGCGTCGAGGCCGTGAACGGCCTCGATCCCGAGCAGGCGCGGTCGCGGCCGGACTTCGAGAAGCTCACGCCGGTGTTCCCGCACGAGCGGCTCAAGCT
>JAJPJL010000038.1 GCA_021324255.1 Bacillota bacterium | reverse complement strand
TGCCGGCGACCGTCGATGTGCCGGCGCTCCGCCGATACGCGGCGTTCGTCCTGCGACACGCCCCCCGTCCTCCCAGGCGCCACCGCTAACCGCCCGGCCGGCCGCCGTGAGCGCCTCTCTGCTCGGTCGCAACCGCGCCGTGCCCCGCGCCGAGCCTATGGTACACTCGCCGTAGCGACCCGACCGCGCGTGGCTCGACCCCTCGGACAGCCGGCGTCCGCGGCAGTGCGGCTTGCTCCCAGGCGCAGCCCCGATAGCGGCGGCCGGCCATCGTTGCGGGGCCAAGACGCGACCAGAGTCGACGGCTTGACGACAAGTTGCGTGACGATGGGAAGGGTGACGATGGGAAGGGAGCCGACCGTGGAGACGCTGCACCCGCTCGCGCGCCGCGCGCTCGCGGCGCTCGAGCCGTACATCCCGGGCCGGTCCGCGGAGGAGGTCACGGCCCGGTACGGCGTCCGCGATCCGAGCAAGCTCGGCAGCAACGAGAACCCTCTGGGATTGTCGCCTCGGGCCCGCGGCGCCCTGATCGCGGCGCTCGACCGCATCCATCACTACCCCGATCCGGACTGCTCCCGGCTCAAGCAGCTGATCGCCGGCCGCCTCGGGGTCACACCCGCCCATCTGTGCCTTGCGAATGGCGTGGACAACGTCCTCACCTGCCTCGGCCTCGCCTTTCTCGACCCCGGCGACCGCTGCGTCATCGCGGCCCCCACGTACACCGCGTACGCGTCGCTTGCGCTGCTCCTCGGCGCGGTGCCGGTGGAGGTGCCCCTTACGGCGTGGCGCGTGGACGTCGACGCCATGGCGGCGGCGGCGGACGGGGCGAAGGCGCTCATCGTCTGTAATCCCAACAACCCGACCGGCACGATCGCCCGGCAATCCGAGGTCGATCGGCTGCTCGCCCGTGTATCCCAGGGCACGCTCGTCGTGCTCGACGAAGCCTACGCGGAATGGGTGGACGACGCGGCGTTTCCCGACGGTCCCGCGCTCGCGCGGCGGCATGACAACGTCGTGGTGCTCAGGACGTTCTCCAAGATCTACGGGCTGGCCGGGCTCCGGGTGGGCTACGCCGTCGCTTCACCCGGCCTCGTCGCGTGCCTGGAGCGGGTGCGAGAACCGTTCGCGGTCGACCGGCTCGCGCAGGCGGCCGCCGAGGCGGTGCTGGGGGACGATGACTATCTGCGCCGGGCGTTCGAGAACAATCGCGCGGGACGAGCGTTTCTCTCCACGGCGTTCGCGGAGATGAACCTTGAGTATCTGCCGAGTCAGGCCAACTTTGTGCTGGTAAACCTCGGCCGGCCGGCGGCGGAGGTCGCCGAGCAGCTCCTCCCCCGCGGGGTCATCATTCGCCCCGGGGCGCTGTGGAAGCTTCCCACGTGGGCGCGGGTGACGGTGGGCACGGCCGCCGATAACGCCCGGCTCGTGGGCGCGCTCGCCGATGTCCTCGGGCGGCCGCGACCCGCGCCCGGTGGCTAGGGAGCGGGTCCGATGACGGCGTCCGGCGGATCCCCCGGAGCCCGCGTCGTCCGGGCGCCCCGCGGCACCGTGCGCTCGTGCCGGGGCTGGCAGCAGGAGGCTGCGCTCCGCATGCTCATGAACAACCTGGACCCGGAGGTCGCCGAGCGTCCCGAGGACCTGATCGTCTACGGCGGCACCGGCCGCGCGGCGCGGAACTGGGCGTGCTTCGACGCGATCGTGCAGTGCCTGCGGACGCTCGGGGACGATGAGACCCTGCTCGTGCAATCCGGCAAGCCGGTGGGCGTGTTTCGTTCGCACCCCGACGCCCCGCGCGTCCTGATCAGCAACGCCATGCTGGTACCGGCGTGGGCGACGTGGCCGGAGTTTCGCCGGCTGGAAGCGCTCGGCCTCACCATGTACGGCCAGATGACCGCGGGGTCGTGGATCTACATCGGCACGCAGGGCATCATCCAGGGCACCTACGAGACGTTCGCCGCGGTGGCGCGGCAGCATTTCGGAGGGACGCTGCGGGGGCGGCTCGTGCTGACCGCCGGGCTCGGCGGGATGGGAGGCGCGCAGCCGCTCGCCGTGACCATGAACGGGGGCGTGGCCCTCGTGGTCGAAGCCGACCCCGCCCGCATCGACCGGCGAGCCCGCTCCGGGTGGGTCGACGAGACGACGCAGAGCCTCGACGCCGCGCTGCGCGTTGCCGACCAGGCGGTCAGGGAGGGGCGGGCGCGATCGATCGCGCTGCTCGGCCATGCCTCCCAGGTCTACACGGAGATCGCGCGGCGGGGTGTTCGGGTCGACGTCGTGACGGATCAAACCTCGGCCCATGACCTGCTGGAGGGCTATATCCCGGAGGGGCTCTCGGTGTCCGAGGCGGCAGCCTACCGCCGCCGCGCACCGCAGGAGTACACGGAGCGCGCGCGGGCCTCGGTGGTGCGCCACGTCGAAGCGATGCTCGCGCTCCACCGGCAGGGCGCCGTCGCCTTCGACTACGGCAACAACATCCGGGCCCAGGCGGCTCACGGCGGCGTCGTGGACGCGTGGGCGTTTCCGGGGTTCGTGCCGGCGTACGTGCGCCCGCTGTTCTGCGAGGGGCGGGGCCCGTTCCGATGGGTGGCCCTATCCGGCGAGCCGGCCGACATTCGCAGGACGGACGAGCTCGTCCTCGAGCTGTTTCCCGACAACGCGGATCTCGTCCGCTGGATCCGGCTGGCCGGCGCGCGCGTGCCGTTTCAGGGACTCCCGGCGCGGGTGTGCTGGCTCGGGTACGGCGAACGCGAGCGGTTCGGCCTCGCCATCAACGACCTGGTCGCGCGCGGCGAGCTACGCGCGCCGATCGTGATCGGGCGCGACCACCTCGACACCGGTTCGGTGGCGTCGCCGTATCGGGAGACCGAGGCCATGGCCGACGGAAGCGATGCCATCGCGGACTGGCCGATCCTCAACGCGCTGCTCAACGCGGTGGGCGGCGCGACGTGGGTGTCGGTGCATCACGGCGGCGGCGTCGGCATCGGGTACTCGCTCCACGCCGGCATGGTGATCGTCGCGGACGGCTCCGCGGACGCGGCCCGGCGGCTGCGGCGCGTGCTGGCCACAGACCCCGGCATCGGGATCGTGCGCCACGCGGACGCGGGCTATCCGCAGGCCGCGGCGGCCGCGCGCCGCCACGGCCTCGTGCTACCCATGCGGTCCGCCGAGGGCTGAGACGGCTGGCTAGGCGCGCAGCCGCGACGGCTCCGGCGTGGTGCGCTGCGCCTCTTCCCGGATCATCGCCAGGACGCGGCGCTTCGCCGCGAGGAACGCCTCCGAGGTCTCGACTTCCAACGTACGCGGGCAGGGGAGCGCCAGCACAACCTCGTCCCGCAGGCGCCCGGGGCGGGCGGTCATCACGTACACCCGGTCTCCGAGGAACAACGCTTCGTCGATGTCGTGCGTGACGAAGAGGATCGTCTTCGGCGTCGTTTCCCAGATGTCGAGGAGCAGCTCCTGCATGAACACGCGCGTCTGCGCATCCAGCGCGCCACAGGGCTCGTCCATGAGCAGCACCTCGGGATCGTTGGCCAGGGCGCGCGCGATGGCGACCCGCTGCATCATCCCGCCGGACAGCTCCTTCGGGTACGCGCGCTCGAACCCGGCGAGCCCGACGATCTGGATGAAGCGGGACGCCACGTCGCGACAGTGCCGGTCGGGCATGCCTCGAAGGCGCGGGCCGAACTCGACGTTGCCCTGCACCGTGAGCCACGGGAACAGCGTGTAGGACTGAAAGACCATGCCGCGATCGGCCCCGGGCTCGGCGACCACGTGGCCGTCGAGGCGGATCTCGCCCGACGACGGCCGCACCAGCCCGGCCACGAGCCGCAACAACGTGCTCTTGCCGCAGCCCGACGGCCCGACGATGCTGACGATCTCGCGGTCCGCGACGTCCAGCGACAGCCGCTCGATCGCCGGCACCAGCGCGCCGTGCCGCGCCCGAAAGGTCACGGTGACGTCGTGGAGCCTGAGCTTCGGCGGGGCGCTCACGCCTTCGGCGACCACGGGAGCAGCACCCGGTGCAGCCATTTGAACAACAGGTCGAAGCACAGCCCGAGGCCGCCGATGACGGCCAGCCCGACGAAGATCCGGTCGGTGAAGAGGCCGCGCATCGAGTCCAGGATCATGAAGCCGAGACCGCGGTCCGCGGAGACGAGCTCGGCGACCACGAGATACGTCCACGCCCACCCCATCGTGATCCTGAGCGTGTCCATCACGCCGGGCAGCGTCGCCGGCAGCAGGACGCGCCGGATCACCTGACCCCGCGACGCCCCGAGAGTGTAGGCCACGTCGAGCTGCTCGTGCGGCACGTGCGCCGCGACGTCTGCCACGAGGAGGACGAGCTGGAAAAACGTCCCGATAAAGATCACCGCGATCTTCTCCGCGGGGCCGATGCCGATGTACAGGATGAGCAGCGGGATGAGCGCGCTCACCGGCAGATAGCGCACGAAGTCGACCACCGGCTCGATCAGCGCCTCGACCGCCTTGAACGAGCCCATCAGCACGCCGACCGGGACGCCGGCGAGGACGGCCAGCGCCCACCCGCTCACGATGACCAGCAGGCTGGCCTGGGCGTGCTGGAGCAGCGTGCCGTCCTGCGCCATCGCCACGCCCGCGGCCAGCACCGCGGTGGGACTCGGGAGGAACAGCGGCGCGACGAGCCGGCCGTACGTCAGCACGCACCACACGGCCACAAGCGCCGCGGCGCTCGCGGTGAGGATGCGCAGATACGTCCGCCGCGGGATGGCTTCCTGGGGGCGAAGGACCTCCGAGAGCGGACCGCGGGGGCGCCGGGCGATCGGGCCGGTCCGTGCGAGGCTCACGTAGCGCCGGCCGGGCCGGCGCATCGACGCCGGCCCGGCCCTCCTCTCTCTATCCCGAACGCGGACAGCGCATCACAACGCGGGCATGCCCGTCAGTTGGTCGCGTTGACGAACGACGGGTTGACCAGGTCGGACGCGCTCTCCTTCACGGTGATCTTGCCGAACGATCGCCAGATGTCGATCGCGTTTTGCGCGGTCGTGTAGATCTGGCCGCCGGAGGCCATGTACTGCCGGTTGATCGTCTGATCGTAGTAGCGGACGCCGGCCAGCGTCTCCTTGAACGTCTTCACGTCCTTGAGCCAGCCGCCGACGGCTTTCGCCATGATCGCGTCCGCGTCGTCGGGGTGCGCCTTCCAGTATTCGACCGCGCGGTACCAGCCGGTCACCATCGCCCGCACGGCCGCGGGCTGGGCTGCGAGGACGTCCCGCCGCAGGACGAGCACGTCCACGATGAGCCCCGGCGTCTGGCTGCTGTCCACGAGCACGTGCCCGCCCGGAGCCTGCTTGGCGCGGCTGAGCCACGGCTCCCACGTCACCGCGGCGTCCACCTTTCCGCTCAGAAACGCGGCCCCCGCATCATCCTGCCGCATGTTGATGATGTTGAGCTGGCTCTCCGTCATGCCGTTCTTGCGCAGCAGCACGTTCAGGAAGAAGTCCGACACGGAGCCGCGATTCACGGCCACGCGGCGCCCGCGCAGGTCCCGCACGGTCCGGATCGAGTCCTTGGAGACGATGCCGTCCCCGCCCTTGCTGTCGTCCAGCCCCAGCACGGCCTGAAATTGGAAGTCCGGACGCCAGTAGAGGCTCATGGTGTCGAGCGTGGTCACGAGACCGTCCAGCCTGCCGGCCGCGAGCGCGGCGAACCGCAACTTGGGATCCTCGATATTCACGAGATCGACGTTGACCCCGGCCTCGTCGAAGAACCGGTCGTCACGGGCCAGGAACAACGGCCCGTACCCGACCCACGTCGAGTACCCGATCCTGAGCGTCGTCGCCGCGGCGCGGGCCGGGCCGGGCTGCACGCCGGCCGGCACCAGCGCGGCCGCCAGCACAACGAACACGACCACAAACAGCCTGCCTGCGCGCCACATCCTGTGCCCACCCCCCGGACCGATCTGGATCTTGAGCGTTGAGCGTCAGAGCCGTTGTCAGGATCTACCTACTCCGCCGCGCCGGCGGCAATCCCCTGCTGCCCCGGCCGGGGTGCGGATCCTGACGCGAGGCGCCGGGCCTGGATTTCCGCAAGGCCGGCGCCGTCAGACTCCTCGGGGCCATGGGTAAATATGCGATAACCTAGTTCGGGGAGACCGGCGCGCGACGGGTGACGCGCGTCGGCGCGCGGTTCCGGCAGCAAGAGGCAGCGAACACCGCGGTGCCGGGGTGCACGATGCGTTTCCGACTCACCAGGCAGCCGACCGCGCCGATGGAAGCCCGGCGCCGCATCCGCCCCGAACTGGAGCAGCTGGGCTACGTGGAGGATGTCGTCGACGAGTTGCTGGTCGCGGTCGGCGAAGCGGTCACCAACGCGGTGCTCTATGGCGGCGGGAGCGGCGCGGATCCTATCACGATCACGCTCCGCACCGACGACGCGGCGTGCACGATCGACGTTACGAGCCGGAGTGCCGGCTGGACCCTCTACCCGCCCGTGCTCCCCGCGCCGACGGCCGAACGCGGGCGGGGCTTGTACATTATCGACCGGTTTACGGACGGGTGGGAGATTCGGCAGGGTCGGAACGGCTCGACGCTCTCGCTCAGGCGGCGCCTCCCGGCGCGGGCCGCCCCCTCCTAGACCGGACGCCTACCGATCCCCGGCGGCGCGCCGCGACGCCGCGGCGGCGTCGAGCAACCACACGAGCTCACCATCGCCGGGGCGCACCACCTGCGCCGGCGCCGCGTCGGGATCCCACGGATCGTCCAGCACGCGCCGCACCGCGTCCGCCTTGCCGGCCCCGGCCACGAGAAACACGACCAGCGCGGCCCCGTTGAGGACCGGGGGCGTCAGCGTCATCCGGTTGGCCCGCAGTTCGGGGATGTAGGCCGACACGACCGCCCGCCGCTGCTCCTGCACGACCGGCGTCCCGGGAAACAGCGACGCCGTGTGGGCATTGTCTCCGAGCCCCAGCAGAACCCAGTCGAACCGCGGCCAGCCTCCGCGGCCGCGCGGAAGCAGCCGCCGGAGCGTTCGTTCGTAAGCCGCCGCCGCCGCGTCGAGATCCGCCTCATCCGCGGGCATGCGGTGAACGCGGTCGGGCGGAATGGGAACGCGGCCCAGCAGCGCCTCCCGCGCGAGGCGGTAGTTGCTGCGTGCGTCGTCCGGCGGCACGCAACGCTCGTCCCCGAAGAACACGAGAAGCCGGTGCCAGGGGATTCGCGAGCGATACGGCTCGCCCGCGAGCATCTCGTAGAGCGTGCGGGGCGTGGTGCCGCCGGAGAGCGCGAGCGCGCACTCGCCCCGCGCGGCCACCGCGGCCTGCACGACGCCCACCAGTTGCTCGGCCGCGGCCGCGGACGCGGCATCGAGATCTCGGTGCACCGCCACCCGCGTCATGGGGTGCGCCAGCGGCGCCCGTCCCGCTCGATCAGCGTCCGTGCGGCGTCCGGGCCCCACGTGCCCGCCGCGTAGGGCACCGGCACCGACGGCGCGGCCGTCGCGTCCCACCATGTGAGCACGGGGGCGAGCAGGCTCCATGCTTCCTCGACCTCGTCGCGCCGCGTGAACAGCGTCGCATCGCCGAGCATGCAATCCAGCAGCAACCGCTCGTACTCGGACAGCTCCTCGCCTTCGCCGAACGCCGCGGCGTACGCGAAGCCCATGTCGACGGGGCGCAGCGTCATCGCGGTGCCGGGCGCCTTCGCCACGAACCGGAGCGAGATACCCTCGTCCGGCTGTATGCGGAGCGCCAGGAGATTGGGCTCCCGGCCGCCGGCGCCCCGGAACATCGGCAGCGGCGGCCGCTTGAACTGCACGGCGATCTCCGTCACGCGCTTCGGCAGGCGCTTGCCGGATCGCAGAAAGAACGGGACGCCGGCCCACCGCCAGTTGTCGACGAGCACGCGCATCGCCGCATACGTCGGGGTGCGGGAGTCCGGCGCCACCCCCGGTTCCTGCAGGTACCCCGGGATCTGCTCGTCGCCGATCGTTCCCCGGCTGTATTGCCCGAGGACCACGTGGCGCGCGACGTCGTCGGACGAGAGCCGCCGCGCGGCGCGGAGCACCTTGACCTTCTCCTCGCGCACCTCGTCGGCTTCGAAGGCGACCGGCGCCTCCATCGCCACGAGCGTCAACAGCTGCATCATGTGATTCTGCACGATGTCCCGCACCACGCCCGCAGACTCGTAGTAGCCCGCGCGGCCCTCCACGCCGACCGTTTCCGCGACGGTGATCTGGACGTGGTCGATGAAGTGCTGGTTCCAGAGCGGCTCGAAGATGCCGTTGGCAAAGCGGAACACGAGGATGTTCTGGACCGTCTCCTTGCCGAGGTAATGATCGATGCGGTAGATCTGAGCCTCGCGAAACACGTCGCGCAGCGTCCCGTTCAACGCGTGCGCGCTCGCGAGGTCCCGGCCGAACGGCTTCTCCACGACGACGCGTGCCCACCCGCCCGCGTCGCCGCTCGCGGACCGGACAACGAGCCCGTGCTCGCCGAGGCGCCGGACGATGCCGGCGTAAAATGCCGGGGCGGTCGCCAGGTAGTAGAGGCGGTTGCCGGCGGTGCCGCGCTCGCGGTCCAGCCGATCCAGCGCGTCGCGGAGCCGATCGTACGCGAGCGCGTCCCCGAACTCGGCCTGCACGTAGGAGAGGCCTTGGGCAAATGCCGTCCACGCCGACCTGGCCGATGCCGGCGGAGACGGTCCGAGCACCGCCTCGGCCATCTCCGCGCGGAACGCCTCGTCGGTCTTGGGCCGGCGCGCCACGCCGACGACGGCGCAGGACGCGATGCGGCCCAGGCGCGCCAGCCGGTAGAGCGCCGGCATCAACTTCCGGTGCGCGAGATCCCCCGTGGCCCCGAAGATGACGACGGCGCACGGGTCGGGCGTGCGGCGCGACCGGACGGCGTCGCGCGGCGACGCGGCGGAGACGACGCTCACGGGCCCGGACCGCCCGTCACGTTCCGGTGGCCCGGACGGCGTGCCCCCCGAATTGCTGGCGCAACGCCGCGATCACCTTGTCGCCGAAGTCCTCGTCCTCGCGGGACCTGAGGCGCTGCAGGAGCGACAGCGTGATCACGGGGGCGGGAACGTCGCGCTCGATCGCCTCCTGCACCGTCCACCAGCCTTCGCCGGAGTCCTGGACGTAGCCTCGGATGCCGCGAATCTCGGGATCCGCCGCGAACGCGCGCTCCGCGAGCTCGAGCAGCCACGAGCGCACCACGCTGCCGTGGTTCCACAGGGCGGCGATCGCGCGCAGGTCGAACTTGAACGGCGCGGCGTGCAGCACCCCGAACCCCTCCGCGTACGCTTGGAGCATGCCGTACTCGATGCCGTTGTGGATCATCTTCACGTAGTGACCGGCGCCGCTCGGGCCCACGTGCATGTACCCGCCCTCGGGGGCGAGCGCCCGGCACAGCGGCTCGACCGTGCGCACCGCGTCCGGCTCGCCGCCGACCATCATGCAGTAGCCGACCGCCAGCCCCCAGATCCCGCCGCTCGTCCCCGCGTCGACGTAGTGGAGGCCCCGGCGCTTCACCGCCTCGGCGCGCCGGATCGAATCCTTGTAGAACGAGTTGCCGCCGTCCACGAGCACGTCGCCCGCGGCAAGGCGCGGCGCGAGGTCCGCGATCGTCTGCTCCACCGCGTCGCCGGCCGGCACCATCATCCACACGACGCGCGGGGGCCGGAGCTGCCCGACGAGCTCGGCCAGCGACGCCGCGGGTGCCGCGCCCTTCGCCGCGGCCTCCACGCGCACTTCGGGCCGCCGCGCGTAGACCACCGCCTCGTGGCCGTGCTGGATGAGGCGCGTCACCATGTTGCCGCCCATGCGGCCAAATCCGACGAACCCCACTCTCATCGGATGCGCTCCCTCCGCGCGCCCGGTGACGCGTCCGCGCCCGGGGTCGCCGTCATGAGCGCGCCGCGGCGACGCCCTGCCGCTTCGCCTCGAGGCCGGCAACCAGCTGGTTGAAGGAGTCCGCGAACAGGCGCACCCCCGCGTCGAGCACCGTTCGCGTCACATCGTCGAATGGGATGCCGGCGGCATCGAGCGCCCGCAGCGTCTCCGCGGCCTCGTCGACGCCTTCCATGACGGCCCCGGGCGACACCCGCCCATGATCGCGGAACGCGTCGATGGTCTGCGGCGGCATGGTGTCCACCGTGTCGGGCCCCACCAGCGCCTCCACGTACAGCAGATCCGGGTACGCGGGATTCTTCGTGCTCGTGCTCGCCCATAGCGGGCGCTGCACGCGCGCGCCGTGACGGGCCAGCGCCTGGAACCGCTCCCCGGTGAAGGTCTCGCGGAAGAGCTGATACGCGAGCTTCGCGTTCGCGATCGCGGCCTTGCCGAGGAGTCCGCGCAGCCGGGCGGCGTCCGCGGGCGCCGCTGTGATGCGCGACTGGAGGCGCCGATCCACCTCCGTGTCGATCCGGCTGACGAAGAAGCTCGCGACCGACGCGACCTGGTGGAGCGGGGCGCCGGACGCCGCCCGGCGCTCCAGCCCGCGCAGGTAGGCGTCGATGACGCGACGATACATGTCGAGCGAGAAGATGAGCGTGATGTTGATGTTGCGCCCCTCGGCGATCATCTCCTCGATCGCGGGGATGCCCTCGGCCGTCGCGGGAATCTTGACCATGACGTTGGGCCGGTTGATGAGCGACGCCCAGCGCCGGACCTCCTGCATCGTGCCCTCGGTGTCGTGCGCGAGGAGGGGCGACACCTCGATCGATACGTACCCGTCCGACCCGCGCGTCTCGTCGAACACGGGACGCAGGATGTCCGCGGCCTCGCGGATGTCCTCGACAACGACCGCCTCGTAGATCTCCGGGGTGGTCTTCCCCGCGGCCACGAGTTCCGTGATCTGCGCGTCGTAGTGCGACCCGCCCGTAATCGCTTTGTCGAAGATCGTTGGGTTGCTGGTCACGCCCGATATCCCGTCGTCCGCGACGAGACGCGCCAGGCCGCCCGACCGCAGCAGGCCGCGCTCGATGAAGTCCAGCCACACGCTCTGGCCGACCTCCCGCAGCGTCCGCAGCGGGTTCTGTGCCGGTCCCTGTCCGCTCCGAGCCATCTACGATCCCTCCTCGGCGGCCCGACTGCGTTCCCGCGCGGTTCTGACCGCGGCCACCAGGCGGTCCACCGTGAACCCGAGCTCCTTGAGCACGAGCGCTCCCGGCGCGGAGGCGCCGAAGCGGTCGAGCCCGATGATGACGCCGCGGTCGCCCGCGTACCGCTCCCAGCCGAACGTCGACGCCGCCTCGACCGTGACCCGCGCGCGCACCGCCGCCGGCAATACGCTCTCGCGATACGCGGCCGGCTGCGCTTCGAACAGCTCCCAACAGGGCAACGACACGACCCGGCACCGAATGCCCTCGCCGGCGAGCCGGGCGCGCGCCTCGAGCGCGAGCGCCACCTCGGACCCGGTCGCGATCAATACCGCGTCGGGCTCGCCGCCGTCGGCGTCGGCCAGCACGTAACCGCCGCGCGCCGTCCCCGACGCGGCGCCCAGGTGCGTCCGGTCGAACACCGGCAGCTTCTGCCGGCTCAGCACGAGCGCCACCGGACCCTCCCGGTGCTGGAGCGCGACGCGCCAGGCCTCGACGGTCTCGTTGGCGTCGGCCGGCCGCAGCACGAGCAACTTCGGGATCGCCCGCAGGCTGGCCAGATGCTCGATCGGTTGGTGCGTGGGACCATCCTCGCCGAGGCCGACGCTGTCATGGGTCCACACGTAGATCACGGGCAGTGCCGACAGCGCCGCCAGGCGGACGCTCGGCCGCATATAGTCCGAAAAGACGAGAAAGGTCGCCCCGAACGGCCGGACCCCGCCGTGCGCCGCCATGCCGTTGATCGCGGCCCCCATCGCGTGTTCCCGCACCCCGAAGTGGACGTTGCGGCCGTCGTATCCCCACGTGCCGCCCGCGCGCCCCTGGGCGCTTTGCGCGCCGTCCGCCGACGGGCTCTCGAAGTCTCCCGCGCCCCGGAGCATGGTGTGCGTGGACGGGTCCAGATCCGCCGATCCGCCGATGAGCTCGGGCACCGACCCGGCCACCGCGTTCATGACCTTCCCCGACGCCTCGCGTGTCGCGAGCGGGCCGTCGCCCGGCGCGAACGCCGGCAGCCGCGCCTGCCACCCGTCCTCCATTTCTCCCGCGAACGCTCGGGCAAACGCCTGCGCGTCGCCGGGGAACGCGGCGCGGTACGCGTCCAGGCGCCTGTGCCACGCCGCTTCGAGGTCCGCCCCCCGGGCCACGGCCTCGCGGAACCGCCGGAGCGCCTCGTCCGGCACGTAGAACGCCTTGTCCTCGGGCCATCCCAGCGCGCGCTTGGTCAGCCGCACCTCCTCCTCCCCGAGAGGCTCGCCGTGCGCCTGGAACGTGTCCTGACGGTTGGGACTGCCGTATCCGAGGTGGGTGCGCACGATGATCAGCGATGGGCGATCCTCGGCCGCCCGCGCCGCCGCGATCGCCCGGTCCAGCGTCGCGAGATCGTTCCCGTCAGGGACGTGCTGCACGTGCCAACGGTACCCCTCGAACCGCTTCCCGACGTCCTCGGTGAACGTCACGGACGAGGTGCCCGACAACGTCACGAGATTGGCGTCGTACAGCCAAATCAGACGGCCGAGCCGGAGATGCCCGGCCAGCGAGGCGGCCTCGGCGCCGACGCCTTCCATTATGTCGCCGTCGCTTGCGATCACGTACGTATAGTGGTCGACGATCGGATGTCCCGGGCGGTTGAACCGGGCCGCCAGCCACCGTTCCGCGATCGCCATCCCCACACTGTTGCCGACGCCCTGCCCGAGCGGGCCGGTGCTGACCTCCACGCCGGGCGCGCAGCGCCGCTCCGGGTGCCCGGGCGTCCGGCTCCTCCACTGCCGGAACTGGCGGAGGTCCTCCATCGTCACGTCGAACCCGGTCAGGTACAGCAGGCTGTACAGGAGCATGCTGCCGTGTCCCGCCGAGAGCACGAACCGGTCGCGGTCCGGCCAGTCGGGGTTCTTCGGATTGAATCGGAGATGCCGGGTCCACAGGACGTAGGCCATCGGGGCGGCCCCGAGCGGCATGCCCGGATGCCCCGACTTCGCCTTCTGCACCGCATCGATGGACAACGTGCGGATCGTGTTGACACACAACGTGTCCAGGGTCTCCGTCTCGATCGCCATGGTTCGCCTCCAGACCTACCGGGGACATCCGCGGATCATGCAAGATGCGCTCGAGTGGTGCGGTGACGGCATGGACGGCGATCGTCCGCCGCCGCTCTCATTGTAAGCTCCACGCTATCCGCTGTCACGACCCGCCGTCCGCCGGCGGGCTCGCGCCGGCGACGATCGGGACGAACGGCGCGAGCGCGGCCTCCATGCGCCGTTGCCGAGCCCGCGCCTCGCGGTAGCGCGCGTGGCGGCCCGGGTCCGGCGCGCACGGTCGCCCGCCGGCCGCGGGCGGGCACGCCACGCCGAGGGTCCGCAGCGCCAGCGCGGCGGCGCCCCGGCTGCTCCCTTCCAGCTCGTCCGAGACGAGGATCTCGTGTCCGAGCGCGTCGGCGATGATCTGCATCCAGGCCGCGGACCGCGTCCCGCCGCCGCTGGCCACGATCTCCCGCACGGCCGGGACGGCATCCCGGACCAACTCCCAGACCAATGCAAAGCGGTAGGCAACGGCCTCGATCATCGCCTGCAGCAGATCCACGGGATCGGTGCGCAGCGTCATGCCGACGATCGCCCCGCGCGCCACGAGCGGCCAATCCGGCGACCGCTCCCCCGCAAAGAACGGCAGCACCGCGAGCCCGTGGCCGTCCGGCGGGCGGGTCCGGAGCTCGCGCTCCACCGCGTCGGGCGGACCGAGGGCCGTGCGGTCCTGAATCCAGCGGTGAACGCTCCCGCCGTTGCTGATCGCGCCGCCCACGAGCACGCGGCCGCGGTCGGCGCGGTAGACCCACAGTCCGCGCGGGACGCCGGGCACGCCGGCGCCGGTCAGCACGCGAATCGCGCCCGTCGTCCCGAGCGACAGCGCGGCGCGGCCGGGCCCGACGCAGCCGGTGCCGATATTGGCGAGCGCCCCGTCGCCGGCCGCGGGGAGCCACGGCACCCCGGCGAGCGCGGGCCAACGCCGGGCGAACGGCGCGGTCAGCCCGGAGAACGGCGCGTCGAGGTCCACGAGCGGCGATAGCCTGCCGGCGTCGAGCTCGAGCGCCCGGAGCAGCTCCTCGTCCCAGACGCATCGCCGCTGGTCCAAGAGACCGGTGCCGGACGCCATCGAGATGCTGCACGCCGCGCGGCCGAAGCAGCGCTCCGCCAGGAACTCGCCGATGCTGACCCAGCGCTTCGCGGCGCGGAACCGCGCGGGATCCGCGTCCCGGAGCCAGGCGAGACGCGCGGCGGGATAGCTCGGGTGGAGCGCACATCCGGTCCGCCGCCAAACGGCGTCCGCATCCAGACGGCGCCGCAGGGCCGCCGCCGCCCCCGCGCTCCGCTCGTCCGCCCACGAGTAGACCGGTGTCAGGGCCCGCCCGTCGTCGGCGATCCCGAGAATGTTGTGCCAGAACGTGGAGACCCCGACGGCGCCGACCCGCGCGCCCATGGCGCCGAGGCCCGCAAGCGACCCGTCGATCGCGGTGAACGCGGCGCCGAGGATCAACTCGGGATCGGCCTCGACGCCACCGTCCCGCGTGTACCGCCAATCGTACGCGACGCGTCCTTCGGACCCATCGATCTCGCGGCCCAGCCGGTCGTAGGCGATGGCGCGCACGGACGAGCTTCCGAGATCCAGCGCGAGGACAAGCGGCAATTCCGCGGTATGCGGCGCGACCGAGGGCATGGCGGAGGAAGCTTCCGTCCCGGGCGCCAACCCCCCTGTATGGAGCGCGACGCCGCCGCGCGGGCGCGGCTTGAGATCCTGCTCGGCGTCCCCGCGGATCTGGGCCGGCACTTCGAGACCGAGATGGAAACCGTGCGCCGCCGCATCGAAGCCGTGCACCGCGCCCCGGTCAGCCACGACGTCGAGCCGGCCGGCGCCCCTCGCCTCCGGCGGCCCGATGAGTGAGCCGTACGAGCTGTCGCTCAGCGACGCCGCGGCGGCGGTGAGCGGCCGGCGGCTGTCGCCGGTCGACCTGGTCGAGTCCACGCTCGGCCGGATCGAGCAGGTGGAGCCCCGGGTACGGGCGTGGGCGCGCGTCGTGGCCGGGGACGCGCGCCGGGACGCGGAGCGCCTGGCGGCCGCGGTCCGGGCGGGCGCCGTGGCGGGGCCGCTGCACGGCGTGCCCGTCGGGGCGAAGGACATCTTCTACACCGCCGGGCTCGAGACGTCGTGCGGATCGCCGCTCATGGCCGGCTTCGTCCCCGCGCACGATGCCACGGCGGTCGCGCGCCTGCGCCGCGCCGGCGCGGTCCTCCTCGGCAAGACGCACACGACCGAGTTCGCGTCGTTCGACCCCTCGCCGGCGCGGAATCCGTGGGCGCTCGGCCACACGCCGGGCGGATCGAGCAGCGGCTCGGCCGCCGCGCTCGCCGCGCGGATGTGCCACGGCGCGCTCGGCACGCAGACGTCAGGATCGATCGTGCGGCCAGCCGCGTTCTGCGGGATCGTCGGACTCAAGCCGACCTTCGGCCGCGTGAGCCGGTACGGCGTGCACCCGCTCGCATGGTCGCTCGACCATCCCGGCCCGATGGCGCGCACCGTTCGCGACGTCGCGGTCCTGCTGGAAGCCATCGCGGGACCGGATCCGCACGACGCCTCCACGCTCGGGGCGCCGCCGGTGCCCCGCTATGCCGCCGCATTGGACGCCGAGGGCGCCGCGCCGCGCGTGCGGTCGCGCGTCGGCGTGCCCGACCGGTATTTCCTCGACGGCGTGGACCCGGAGGCGCGCGCCGCGTACCGCGCGGCCCTGGACGCGCTCGCGAATCTCGGCGCCGACGTGCGGGACGTGCGTCTGCCCGGCCTGTTCGAGGCGGGCATGGACGCCCACGAGATCATCCACAACGTCGAGGCCGCCGCGGTCCACCTCGACCGCTACCGCGGCCACGCCGCGCAGTACGGCGAGAAGCTGCGGGCGTGCATCGAGACGGGCCTCATGGTTCCCGCGCCGACATACGTGCGCGCACAGCAACTCCGCACGGCGCTCATCGCGGCGATGGAGGAGATGTTTGGGGACATCGACGTGCTCGCGACGCCGGCGGCGCCGGGCCCGGCGCCCGAAGGCCTGGGGTCGACCGGCTCGCCCGTGATGAACAAACCGTTCAGCTTCGTCGGGTTTCCAAGCCTCACCGTGCCCTGCGGGCGGACGCGGGCGGGGCTCCCGCTGGGCCTGCAGCTCGCGGCGCGCCCGTTTGACGAGCTGACCCTGCTGTCCCTCGCCCACGCCTACGAGGGCGCAACGGCCCCCACGCCGGACGCGCCGCCGCTGTAGTGGAGCACCCGGTCAGGGCGCTCCTCGGCCTCGCCGTCTTTCTCGCCGCGATGGCCCTCGTGATCGGACGGCCCCGGGGGCTCAACGAGGCCTGGCCG
>JAJPJL010000110.1 GCA_021324255.1 Bacillota bacterium | reverse complement strand
GACAACGGGTTTGTTTGAAGCCCGGAGCGCCGCGGCCTTGGCGAGCGCGGCCTTCGCCTCGGCGGCGGCCGCCTGATCGTACTGCGCCTGCGTCGTCGGGTACGGGGGCGTCCAGATGGATGCGCGTCTGCCGAACATACCAGACTGCACGGATAATCGCCCTCGTACCCTACGTAGGCAAGGAGCTACCAGTCAAAGAATGGGTCGCCTACGCGCGGCAGTTACACGACTGCGCGCTGGACGGATGCCGAGGCCCCGGGGGATGACGAAGATGGGGTGAGCGGGACGCCGCCGCAAGCCTCCGGTTGTCGCACGCGGCCGGGATTATCCGCCCGGCGCGACCGCGCCGGCGAGGAGCGGTTTCGTTGTCGGCTGTGGCGATCCAGCGGGGCCGGGCTCAACCGAAATGGCCACCGCCCGGTACCGGCTCACGTTTGCGTCCACGGGCACGAGCGTCGCGGTGCCGCCCGACGGCCGGAACACCCCGGCGCTCTCCGGTCTCGCGCGCGAGATCAACCACAACTGATAGATGGAGCGCCCGCCGGGATCCGGCAGGCCCGATACCACGAGGACGCCCCCGGCGCGCCCCGGAGCGAACACGAGCCGTGCGCTCCCCGCCGTGGTCCCTGCCAGTTCGACCGTCTCCGCGGACGGGCTTGCCAGCAAGCTCAGCAACCGAGCCTCCGCCGCCGCCTCGCCGCGCATCGCCGCGACACGCCGCTCCAGGGAGAGGCTCACGCTCCCGAGCACCACTACGGCCAGCGCCGCGGCTGCCCACCCGGTCCACGCCCAGGGCCACGGACGCGGGCGCGCCGCGAGCCGTCGTGCGGGCTGCGCGGCGCCCAGCACCCGATCCCGCAGCGCAGCGGGCGGTGCGCTCCGCGGCGCGCCCTCGACCAGCAAGGCCGTGGCCTCGCGCAGGCTGGCGAGTTCGCGGCGGCACTCCTCGCAGACCGAGAAGTGCGCCTCGGCCGTGCGCATCTCGTCGGGGTCGAGCGCGTCGAGCGCGTACGCCGGGATCAGTTCCTGCGCCTCCTCGTGCGTCACCGCACCATCTCCTCCGCCGTCCGCAGCGCGGCGCGAAGGCGCAGCAGGCCGTCGCGCATCCTCGTCTTGACCGTGCCGAGGGGCGTGCCCAGGCGGCCGGCGATCTCGCGCTGCGTGTACCCGCCGTAGTACGCGAGCACCAGCACCGTCCGTTGTTCCGCGGGCAGTGCCGCCAGCGCCCGCTGCACACGCGCCCCCTCGAGCCGCTGCAGCGCCTCGGATACGACGTCGGGATCGTCGCCGGTCACGGTGTCCGTGAGCTCAACCGCGGCGTGCCTGCGCTGCCGCCGTAGGGTATCCACGCTCTTGTGGTGGGCGACCGCCAGGATCCAGGCCCGCGGGCTGCCCCGCTGCGGGTCGTACGCCGCGGCATCGCGCCAGATCGCTAGAAAGACGTCCTGGGTGACCTCCTGCGCCGTCTGCGCGTCCCGCAGCAGGCTCTGTGCCAGGGAGTACACGGGACCACCGTAGCGGTCGTAGATCGCCCCGAGCGCGTCCGCGTCCGACCGCGCGATGCGCGCCAGCAGCCTTCCGTCGTCGTCCGGCGTCGATTCGACCATCAGCGAAGCTCCACGAAGGCGGGACCCCTCGGGAGGTTCGCGCCGTCCGCCTGGCGTCCTGCGGGCACACGCCGTCCCGCCACGGCGCCGGGAAGATGCATGGCGGCCAGGAACGGCGGCTTCGCTGGCGCTCCGGAACCCCGGGCGTACGACAGCAATCGACGTAGCACCGTCCCGACCACCATCCGTTGTCTGTTCGTTCCCAGGGGCGCCTGCGGATTGGCCAATCCACGGACGCCGGTCCATGCGAAGAGTACGGGTGTGAGGACACTGCCGCGGCCGTCGCGCCGCCCGTGCACCCAGGATGTGAAAGCGCCCACCACACACGCGCGCGGACCTGAAAGGAGCGGGATCGCATGGTTGACCGGATCGCCTCACCGAACGAACTGACCCGGCGGAGGTTCGCCGTGACCGCAGCCGCCGCCGGACTCGGCGCCATCGCGGCGTCGCAACTCGCCACGCTCAATGCGCTGGCTCAGAGCACGGAGTCGGTGGCCGACATCATCAACATTGCCGCCACGGCGGAGGCGCTCGCCGTCACGCTGACCGGAGCGGTTATCGCCGGCGCCAAGGGCTACGACGGCGGCCGGGGGCTCTCGCCGATGCTCGTGCGGTGGGTCAAGGGCATCCAGGCCGAGGAACAGGCGCACTACCAGTACCTCACCAAGGCCGGGGCCAAGGCGCTGACGCTGACGTTCACTGTCCCGCAGAATCTCGTGCCGATCACCACGGACAGCAAGGCGCTGCTCAACTTCGTCGTCGCCGCGGAGACGATCTTCATCGGCGCGTACATCGCTGCCGCCGCGGAGTTCGCGGCCCTCGGGCAGCCCGCGCTGGCTCAGGTCGCGTTCCAGATCTGCGGCGTCGAGTGCGAGCACCGGGACCTCGCGCGCTACGGCGCCGGCGCCGTCCCCCCGAACAACCTCGGGTTCGAACAGGCGCCATTCCGCACCGTCGGCGAGGCGGCGGCCAAGGTCAAGAGCCTGGGCCTCCTCGGCACGCCCAACGCGGCGGCAACGCTGCGCTACGCCGACTTCGCGAGCACAGTGGACTTCGCGGGGGTCACCGGGCTTGCACCGTAGCCCCCGCACGCTCGCCGGTCACACGGTCCACAACAGAAAGGAGTGAACCAGATGACGAGGCACGACGGGTTGTTCCCCGGGACGCTCTCCCGGAGAGCGCTGATCCGGGCCGCCGGCGCGACCGGGCTCGGCATGGTGCTCACTCAGATGAAGACGATCGGCGGTATCCGCGAGGCGGCCGCGCAGTCCGAAAGCGTCGCCACCATCATCAACATCGCGGCGACGGCCGAGGCGATGGCGGTCACCCTCCTCGGCGTGGCGATCCAGGGTGCCGCGAGCTACGCGAACCCCGATGGATCGCAGGGACTCGCCGCCACGACCGTGGCGATTCTCAAGGCGGCGCAGTCCGCCGAGCAGGCGCACTACGCGTTTCTGACCAAGGCGGGGGCCAAGGCACTGACACTGACATTCAACATCCCGGACCCGAAGATCGCCACGGCCACGACGGCGCTGTTCCAGACGATCGAGGCGCTCGAGACGGCGTTCACGGCCGCGTACATGAGCGCAGCGCGGGAGTTCGCAGAGATGCGGAAGCCCGACCTCGTCAAGGCCGCGGTCCAGATCGGCGGGGTCGAGTGCGGCCACCGCGCGTTGGCCAGGCTCGCGCTCGGCGACCCGCTGCCCCACAATCTTGCCTTCGAGACGAAGATGTTCACGCAGGTCGGGCAGGCGGCCGCGGCCCTGGAGAAACTCGGCTTCATCGGGGGCACGAACAACACGGTCGTCTACCAGAACTTCGCCGGGTCGGTGGACAACAGCGGCATGAGCGAACTCACGCCGATGTAAGGAACGCCCCGTGCCGGCGGGCCCCGGCACGGGGAGGCTTTCCGTCAAGCAACACCTCCCCGCGACCGCGCACGCGCGCGCTCATGGCAGCGGCGGAGGGGATAAACTCGTTGAAGTCGCGGATGCTGACTCTAATCGGCATGGAAGTGACCACGAATGATGTTCATTCACGGGCATGAAATGCAGGGCCCCACCGTTTTGCTCGAGCGAGAAGAGGATCTTGGGGCTTCCTCGTCCGCGATCTCGCGGATCGTGTGGAGTTTCCGCCCCCGAACAGCGCTTCGTGACGATCGGCTCGCCGGCTTCAAGGCCGTGGCGAGTCCGATCCACCCGGCAAGTCACCGGGCCCTCCCGCGAGATCACCGGGCCGGGACCGCGTCAACACGTCCACCATGAATCCGACCAGGACGGCCCACTCGCGAAAGTAACGGGCCTCCCCGCTCGGCAGATGTTGCACCTTCCCCCGCCATTCCACCGCGTCATCCACCCGCTCGGCCCAGACGCGGACCGTGAACAGGTCCGGCGGGGTTCGGCTGTGCGTGTCCACGGCGGCGCTCCTCACATCATCCGGCCCACGCGCGACGCGGCCGGTCGGTCTCGGACCGAAGACCCGGCGCCTGCGGGACGCTACCGCACGACGACGGTGGCCTGCATCCCGAAGTCGTCATGCGTGGCGCAGATGTACTTGAACGCGCCCCTCTGCGTGAACGTGAGGGTATACTGCGGCGCCCCGGGGGGTTCCGTCATCATGAACCCCGAGTTGTAGAACCCCGCGCCGCGGTGGATCGGGCCGCCCGACGGCTGCAACGTGGCCGGCGTCACCTCCGGGACGGGCGGCCCCTGCGGCCGGTGTTGCATGGTGACGATGTCGAAGTTGCGGGTTCCCACCCCGAAGGAAACAGTGTGGAGTTCGGTCGGGTCCTGCATCAGCCAGGTCACGGTGTCCCCGCGGTTGATCGTCAACGTCTGCACCGGGAACCGATAGACGGTCACGCCGTCTTTGACCGACCCGACCAGTTTCAAGGTGTAGTTGTGGTGGCCCCCGACCGCGGTGACAACGGGTTTGTTTGAAGCCCGG